>CAZTXD010000095.1:0-14296 GCA_964617995.1 uncultured Acidimicrobiaceae bacterium | reverse complement strand
TCGGCCCCCACCAGCCCCGCCACTCGTCGTCGGTGCCGACATCGGTCCACGGGCCCGTCTGCGCGCCGAACTTGCCCCGGCCCATGATCTCGGCACCGATACCGATCCCATGGCGCTCGGCGAACGAGTGGTCGACACCCACGGTGCCACCAGGCTCTCCCACCATCGACCGCCAGAATCGAGTGGCGAACATCCACTCGTGGAGGCGTTCTCCGGCGTGACCAAACGGGGCGTCGAACGTGATCCCGTCGCCGGTCCCGAACCCGTCCAGAGAGATCGAGAAGTTATGAACACGGACCTCGGACATGGCTGCCTCCTGAAACAAGAAGAGTGATTGCGAGGTGACACTCGTGCTGCCCGACACCGTGTTCGGCAACCGCCACCACTGCCTCGAGCTGATCGTAGGCTCCGAGGAGAGCATCGCCACCCAGGTCCTTGCCAGGCGACTGCGGTCCGACCTTGTAACGCCTCGCGGAATGCTCCTTATCTTTCTGAAATGTTCGGGACTGTGAGTGGAGGGAAGCCGATGAACCTGGTGGAACTCCGCTGCCCGCTCTCAGAGTGGACGCGCTTGTCACGACCCGTGTTCCGTGTGACCGGAGAGGATCTCGACGAGGCCTCTCGTCCCGTCGACGCGGATGTGCTGCCCGTCCGAGACGAGTTGGGTGGCGTGGTCGACGCCGACCACGGCGACGAGGCCGTACTCCCGGGCGATGACGGCGCCGTGGGTCATCAGGCCGCCGACCTCGGTGACGAGTCCCGCGATCGTGAGGAACAGGGGCGACCAGCTGGGGTCGGTGTGGGTGGTGACGAGGATGTCGCCCGGTTCGAGGTCGGCGTCGGCCATGTCGAGAATGACACGGGCTCGGCCTTCGACGGTGCCGCCAGACACGCCGAGCCCGGGAATGGCGCCGGCCGGAACATCGTGGCGCCGGTACGCACCATTGAGTGCTTCGCCTTCAGAGGTGAGGACTCGGGGCGGGGTGAGCGAGCGTTGGGACTGGTGATCGAGCTGGCGGCGCCGGATGAGGTCCCGGTCGGTTTCGCCGCGGCGCACGACCTCGTGCAGTTCCTGAAACGTGAGGAAGAAGATGTCGTCGGGGTCGTCGAGCAATCCGTCCCGCACGAGCCGGCGGGCTTCGCTGAGCAGGGCCTGCTTGTAGATGAAGTAGCGGCTGACCATGCCGTACTTGGGATACTCCCGGTACCCGATGAAGGCCCGGAGGCGTTCGATCATGTGCTTGGTCTGTTCGGCCTTGTCGGCGCCGCCGGGCAGTGCCCGGATCTTGTGCAGGAGTTCCTGCCGCTTCGCATGCGCTTGTTGCCGGCCCCACTCGCCGCGTCGTTCGCTCTCGCCGGGCTCGAAGTGTTCGACGTTTGACAGGATCACGGGTAGGAGGGCGGAGGGCTGCTCGCGCCAGCGCGGTCGAGCGATGTCGATCTCGCCGATGCAGCGCATGCCGTAGGTGTCGAGGTAGGAGACGATGGCGGCGCGGGCCTCTCGCCCGCCGTCGACGTCGAGCAGCTCGTCAAGGAATCCGTCGTCCTCCGCCCCACGGAGAAGCACGATGACCTCTGGGTGGGGGCGGATCGCGTCGGCGACGTCGAGGAGCGCCAGTCCCATCTCGGCGGTGACGTTGTTGGGGGCGGACAGCGAGAGCACGTCGGCTGCGTTCTGTTCGCCGAGCCAGTCGTGCAGGTGGTCGTTGAGCCACCAGGTCGCTTCCATGCCCGCCATCACCGCTTGGTGGCTCCGGGGGTTGAAGAGCCGTGCCCGCAGTTCTTCGAGGTCGGCCAGGATGAAGTCGAACAGGTCGGGCCCGGACCGGGTCTGTATCTCCTCGTCGAGCGTGGCGACCGATGCCCGGTTCTGCTCGATCAGCTCGGTGACGACGGCGGGGTCGACCTCGATCGGATCGGGGGGACCCCCGACCCCGCGCCCCACGTCGGGAACGCCGTCCGACACGGGCGGAACGAAGTCGTCTCGTTCGAGGATGGTCTCCAACGCATCGCGTGTCAGAGGGTCGGATCTCCCGGCCATCTCGAGCGTGGCGGCGCGGGCCGCAGGCGACGAGAGCCGGGCGGTGGCATCGACGAACAGTCGCCCTCCGGCTACCCGCATGGGAGCGGGGGAGGTCAACTGCCAGACGGACAGTCCGAGGGGCGTGATCGGGTCGGTCATCATCTGCTGGTGGCCGACGGAGATATAGACGTGGTTGGCGCCGTGATCGACCTCCGGGACGGGGAACAGCGTGGTGATGGGACGGCTCTGGACGATCTGGATGCCGTCGTCGTTCAGGCACCACTCGATGTCTTGGGGACTGCCGAAGTGCGCCTCGATCCGTCGACCCAGGGACACGAGCCGCAGCACTTGCTCGTCCGCCAGCACCGGTTGTGTTCGCCGCGCCGCTTCGATCGGCTCCTGGCGCGTCCCGCCTCCGGGTGAGGCGCGGACGGCGATCAGCTTGGTAGCCACCGCCGTGTCGGTGATCTCTTCGCCGCGCACCTTGTAGCCGTCGGCGTTCACCGTGCCCGACACCAGGGCTTCGCCGAGACCGAAGGTGGCCTCCACGGACGCGACGCTGCGGTTGCCGGTGACAGGGTCGGCGGTGAAGAGCAGACCGAACGCCTGCGGGATGACCATCCGCTGCACCACCACGGCCATGCTGACGTCTCGGTGGTCGAAACCGGCCCGCATGCGGTAGGTCACAGCTCGCTCGGTGAACAGCGACGCCCAGCACCGGCTGACGTGCCGGAGAATCGCCTCCGGGCCCACGACGTTCAGGTACGTGTCGTGTTGACCTGCGAACGAGGCCGTCGGCAGATCTTCGGCCGTGGCGCTCGATCGGACGGCGAAGGCCGATCGCACACCGTGGCGTGCCGCCGCACCGGTGATCGCCTGCGCCACCTCCTCGGGGATGGCGACCCGTTCGATGCTCCGCCGGATCTCCGCGCTGAGCGCCAGAGCCGCCTCCCGGTCTCCCGGCTTCAGGTGCGCCAGCTGATGGAGCTGCGCGTCGATCGACGGCGCTTCCGCCAGCATGCGCCGATAGGCATGTGTGGTCGCGCAGAAGCCGGCCGGTACGCTGATGCCCTCGATGCGGGACAGCTCCCCAAGGTGCGCTCCCTTGCTGCCGACGGCGGCCGCTTGCGTCCGGTCGACTTCATCGAGGTCGACCACGTAGCGCTCAGGGGGAGTCATCCGTCGTCCTCTCGTCGTGGCCCGGGCCGGGACCGAGGCCGTCGGTCCCATCGCCTAAGCGGAGAATTATACTCCGGTTAGCTGCTAGGGTTCGCAGGTGACATGAGGGCCGATGCCCAGCGCAACCGGAATCGTCTTCTCGACGCCGCCATCGAAGTGATCCTCGACGTCGGCGCCGAACCCCCGCTCGATGCGATCGCCCGCCGAGCGGATGTCGGCATCGGCACCCTCTACCGACACTTTCCCGACCGAGATGCCCTGCTGAACGCCGTCGCCCACCACGTCCTCGACCGGAGCGCTGAAGCTGCCGAGACGGCGCTCACGCAAGCTTCCGACGGCTACGGGGCTCTCCGCCAGTACATGCACGCAGCGGTCGACCGCGGGGTCGGCGTGCTCAACCTGATCAGTCCGCTCCTGAACGGTGCGGACTGGACAGCGGAGCGAACCCGCATCACAGCCCTCCTCGACGCGATCCTGGCGCGCGGCAAGCGTGACGGTAGCCTTCGCGACGAGACGCGCGGCCCCGACGTAGTGTTCGCCGTCATCCGATTCTCTCGCCCCGTCACACTGCGGCTGTCCCGCGCCGACGAACGAGCCATCGCCCACCGCCATCTCGACATCTACATAGACGGCCTGGGCTCCGGCGGCCCGGACCGCCACCCGCTGCCCCACCCACCGGTGCTTGAACGATGGCAGCGATGAACGTAAACGAGCTGGGACGCGACCGTGATATGCCCACGGCGGTTGTCGCGTTGCAGCCTCTGACGACTTCTCGTCCAACAGCGAAGAAGACAACCGAGAGGAGTAGGCCATGACGAAGATTGTCGCTGATATCTCTATGTCGCTCGACGGTTATGTGACCGGGGCTGGCGCCGACCCTGCGCACGGGCTTGGCGATGCCCCCGAGATCCACGCGTGGGTCGCCGAGCAGGATCCAATCGACACCGAGATCCTCGAAGGCGCGACGGCTGCCAGCGGTGCGGTCGTGATGGGTCGAAGGCTGTTCGACACCGTCGACGGTCCCCACGGCTGGTCGAAGGACATGGGCTACGGCGCGGAACAAGCCGGGACACCTCCCTTCTTCGTCGTCACCCACGCCCCGCCGTCCGAGGTCCGACTGGAACGGGAGCTCGGTATGCGATTCACGTTCGTGCCCGATCTCGACACGGCGATCGATCAGGCTCGCGCCGCTGCAACGGACGGCGATGTCGTGATCATGGGGGGCGGCGACATCATCGGCCAGGCACTCCAGAAGGGCATCGTGGACGAGTTCCGTGTCCATATCTCGCCGATCGTGGTCGGCGGCGGCACGCCACTGTTCCGGACAGGTACACGCCAGCGGTTTCGCCAACGAGAAGTCCGCCCGTCGAGCAACGCCATCCACATCACCTACGACCGCGTGACCGACGAATCGGAGCGTCGGGCCGAGGGGCAGCACAGCGAGGGGACCGAGTTATGAAGTTGACCACCATTACGCATGTCTCACTTGACGGTGTGATGCAGGGGCTCGGCGGGAGCGATGAGGACCGCAGGGGAGGATTCGAGCGCGGTGGATGGGCGATTCCGCTGTTCGACCACGAGGCCGCCACCTTTGTCGACGGGGTCTTCCAGCGCGCCGACGCGTTCCTGTTCGGCCGGCGGACCTATGAGATTTTCGTCGGCTCCTGGGGAACCGGCTCCTGGGGGCCAAATGAGGGCAACAACCCGATCTCGGTGGCGTTGAACGCGAAGCCTAAGTACGTGGCATCGACCACGCTCACCGACCCGCAATGGGCGGACACGACCGTCATCTCCGGTGACGTCGCGGCGGCCATCGGCGAGCTGAAAGCCAAGCCGGTGGGTGAGCTGCAGGTGCACGGCAGCGGCGCTCTGGTCCGCTGGCTTTTCGAAAACCATCTGGTCGACGAGATCACTCTGCTCACCTATCCCGTGGTTATCGGCCAGGGCGCGCGGCTGTTCCCCGACACCGGCCCGGACATGGCGCTCGAGCTGCTCGATTCGCGGGTCACCCCAGGCGGGGTGATCATCCAGGTCTACCGGCCGACCGGGCGCCCACATTACGCACGGTGACGGCCGACTTGGAGCTCGTCGGCTAGCAACGAGACCCAGCCGCCCACTCACGGCTGGTTTATCACGCAACACAGCGGCGGTCCCATCCGGGGTCGTGGCTGCCCTGCGAGAAGGTGCGCAGGGTAGATACGTACCGTCTGATCATCCGGCCCTTCTGTCGTCCATATTGAATAGGTAAGAAGAATCAGGAGGATTCCATGGCCAACCTCGTCTACGCCATCAGCGCATCACTCGACGGTTACATCGCCGACGAGAACGACAACTTCGACTGGACACACCCATCTGACGACGTGCATGCCTTCTTCAACGACCTCCAACGATCGGTCGGGCTTCGCCCTTGGACTGATCGCGGCCGTCGCCGGTCGTACCGTCTGCCCGCTGGTCGTATTCCTGACCGGCTGATCGCTGGGGTCGATATTGAATGTTGGCCTCTCAGGCAAGCCGGGGATGTCGGCGGGAAATGCAAGGACGCCCGGGGTGGGGTTGGGGACAAACACGGAGAAGTTCAATGAAGAGGGTTTGGTTGTCCCGCCGCCGTACACGCAGTCGATCAGCGGGACAGTAGGTACGCCGCAGCGACACGTGCCGTCTTCCCGGAGACGCCGAGCTTCCGGTAGGTATTCGAGAGGTGGCGCTCGACGGTCCTCGCGCTGACCGTCATCCGTTCGGCGATTGCGTCGTTGGACAGGCCTTCGGCAGCCATATACAGCACCTCCAGTTCACGGTCCGTCAGGGGGCGTCGATCGGATCTGTCGGCGCCATGAGGAGTGCTGTCGTTGGCTGGTTCGCGGCGAGGTGTGAGACAATGCCTGTGGTCGCCAGCATCGGCAACCGCAGCCTGGAGGCACGATGGGAAGTAAGGACAAGGGCGGAAGGAACACCAAGACCGTCGCCGCGAAGAATCTCAAGGAGAAGCGCCGCGACAAGAAGGTGAAGCGAACGGCTGCTGAGGCCAAGCGCAGTCGAACCGGCTGACGACGACACCTGGGGCTGAGTTGAAGGTTGCGATGCTGGCTCCCATCTCCTGGCGGGTGCCGCCTCGCCACTATGGGCCGTGGGAGCAGTTCGTGTCTCTGTTGACCGAGGGTTTGGTTGCGCGTGGAGTTGATGTGACGCTCTTCGCCACTGCCGATTCGGTTACCTCGGCTCGCCTGGTCGCGGTAGCACCGACCGGCTATTCGGAAGATGCGTCTCTCGATCCCAAGGTGTGGGAGGCTCTGCACATTGCGAGCCTCTTTGAACGCTCCTCCGAATTCGATCTCATTCACAACAGCTTCGACTTTCTCCCACTGACGTTCACCCGCCTGGTGGACACGCCCGTGGTGACCACGATCCATGGATTTGCCTCCGATGCGACCTTGCCCGTTTACGTCGAGTATTCCGACCGGGTTTGGTTCGTTGCCATCAGCGAGGCGGATCGACATCCTTCTCTGCAATATGTGTCAACGATCCACCACGGCATCGACATGGCTGCCTTCGAACTGGGCCCTGGTGGCGGCCCACTGGCGTTTCTGGGTCGCATCCATCCGGACAAGGGCACGGCCACGGCCATCGATGTAGCCGAGGAGGCCGGGATACCGCTGGTGATCGCCGGGATCATCCAGGACATGGACTACTTTCAGCGGTTTGTGGAACCTCGCCTCGATGGTGTGAAGATCTCCTATGTCGGGGCCATCGGGCCTGCTGAACGCCAATGCCTCCTCGGCGGAGCAACCGCACTACTTCATCTGATCGATTTCGAAGAGCCGTTCGGGTTCAGCGTGGTGGAGTCGATGGCTTGCGGGACCCCGGTCATTGCCCACCCTCGCGGCTCGATGCCCGAGATGGTCCGCCACGGAATCAACGGGTTCTTGGTCAATACCAATGATGAGGCGCTGGCCGCGGTGGCCGACTCCTCCAATCTCGACCGAGCACAGGTCCGCGATTCGGTGATCGATCGCTTCGACGTCGGCAGAATGGTGGACGACTACATCGGGGTCTACGAGCGAGTCATCACAGGTGAACGCCCCTCCCCACTCGGCGTGAAGTGAGGGCCTCGAGAAGGGCATCGACAGAGACGATGGCGAACCCAGCAGACGTGTCTGAGGCGCCGTAGGCAACGACGAGGTTGGAGTCGTGGATGAGCGATCCACACGAATACACCACGTTCGGCACATAACCGTCGCGCTCATCCTCAGTGGGCACGAGCAGCGGGTCGCGGAGATGGCCGATGACCCGATTTGGCTCGTCGATGTCCAAGAGGATGGCGCCCAATGCGTATTGACGCAAGGGGCCGACGCCGTGGGTGATGACCAGCCAACCCGCTTCGGTTTCGATTGGTGTTCCCGCGTTTCCGATCTGGATGAGCTCCCAGGGCCGTGCCGGCACCTGGATCTGGTCCGCCTTCTCCCAGAACCGGACATGGTCCGACACCATGATGTAGTTGCTTTCACCGTCCGACCTGCCGAGGGCGGCATAGCGGCCTCCGAGGCGACGGGGGAAGAGGGCGATGCCTTTGTTCACCGCGGCCGAGCCATTGAGAGTGGCGATCCGGAAGGTCTGAAAGTCGGTGGTCTCGATGAGCTGGGGGAGGATGTCGAATCCGTCGAAGGCGGTGTATGTCCCGAAGTACAAGGTCGAGCCGTCTGATTCGGTGAACCGGACGAAACGAGCGTCCTCCATGCCGTGGCTCTCCGCTGGTCCGTTTGGAGCCAGGATCCGTTGTGACACATCTGTGTCGGATCCGAAGGTCACCTCGTAGTTCGACGAGGCAAGCCAGTGCATGGTGTGGAGCAGCTGCTGGGAGCCGGTGAAGACAGGTGGACTCGATTCGAGCGCCAACAGGACTGTGTCCAGTTCCGCCATCGTGAAATGATCTCGTAGCGAACCGAGGGCGATGCGTATGAGGTGGGCATCTGTTCCCAGCTCTTGAAGTTTTGCGTTGAAGACGGCCTTGTCGAAGAGGGGCGTGGCTCGCGTCCCGGATACAGGCGCCCCCGGTTCTGCTAGTTCTATCTCACCTCCTTGGCCGATCTCACCGGTGCGGAACTCGATCGAGGAGATATGACCCTCGCCCACGGCCCGAAGGCTGATCAGGACTCTGACCACCCCCTTGGCCAGGCCCTCCTGGTTGGGGTGGGCGACGATGGACGGGTTGGTGAGAGCGGCCCCCTCAACGGAGTACTCGTGGAGGAAGTAGGCGCCGACGAGTCGACGCTGGTCCTCGCTCAGGGCACTCGACGACGGGATCCATCTCTCGATGGCATATAGCTCCCTCAGGAGAACGGCATCGAGATCGTCATATCTCTCGCCGAATCTCTCACGGACCTCGCTGAGAGTGGCGCTGACTTCCCGGGTGGTTAGAGCGAGTACTCGTTGGAGAATGCGCTCGACGCGGTTTGGCCCAGACGACGACGAGCCATGGTCCGGCGGGAGGTACGGTCTCACGAGCCGTCGCGTCGGGTCCGGAAGCAGGCGTACCTGTGATCGGACGACCGGGATCTGCGACACGAGCTACTCCACGATCAGGTCGAGTCTTGTTGGCATCTCGCACCGACCTGGAGTGCCCCTATTCCGGCCAGAGTCGACTCGGCGCCCTGGTTGTCGTTGACTCCATTCGAAGTCAGGCCATCGAAGGTGCCCCCGGTCTCGATGTCGTAGAGGACCGCGTCCGTGTCGTTCTTGCCGAGCAGCCACCTTCCCGCCTGCAACGCCCGTCTCTTCCATTTCGGCTCTGCCGTGACGGCCCACGCCCGATAGCAGGCATCGGCCATGGCCCAGGCTTCGAGGGGCTGTTGGTCGAAGGCGGGATTCCTGTCGCCGGGAGTCCGTCCTCCGACCGGTGTGAAGCTGAAATGGTCGACTCGACTCTCGTTTTGAGTCAACCAATCCAGCAAACGTATCCCGAGAGCAGTCCGCTGCGCGTCTCCGAGGGCCACCCCGGCCGCGATGAGGGCTTCGGGGATTCGGGCGTTGTCGTAGGTGAGCCTGACCTCCGGCCAGGGGATCACCGATCGAGCTGCGGTGGTCATCAGCGTGGAGGTTCGATCGAGTAGCTCGAGGGCCGGCTGACATACGGCGTTTCCGGCGACGACCGCTGCTGCACCCAACGCGGCATATGCGTTGGCCCTGACATGCGGGGATTGGAATGTCGCACAGGACTCGAACTCTTCGAGTGCGTCCATCCGCATCCACTGTTCCGGTGGTTGCCGCGTGATGGCCCCGAGCCCCCACCACGCCCGTCCTTGACTGTCGTCGCTGCCGGTCTCGTCTACCCACGAGCCGGTTGAGTCACGACGGTTGCGGAATGTTCCGTCCGGTCTTCGCGCGGCGAGTACGAATCTGGCATAGATCCCTGCGAGGTCTGTCACGTCTTCGACTGGCTCGCGCGCAACGATGACGAGGGCGCGGGCGTTGTCCTCGGTACAGAAGCCGTGTTCTATTCGGGGCGAGGAGTGCAGTGCGTGCTCCCAGAGACCGCGTTCGTCTGTCAGGTTCCGCAGATGACTGAAGGTCGGTCTGGGCAACCTGGCGTCCCGTCCAGAGGGATGACCGATGTCGGTGGAGTCATACTGTGGCACGTTGACGATCTCGAGTCGGTGCCGCATTTGGTGTCCGAGCGGGGGCGACGAGCGACATCGTCTCCACGAATCGCTCGCCAACCGTTGGCCAGTACCAATCCGTTGCCAGCTGGCGGGCTCGCAAGGCCATGAGCTCGCGGGTCGGCCGATCGGAGAGGATCTGTCGTAGTTCCTCACCCAAACGGTGCGGCTCTCCAAAGGGGACAATCGAGCCGGCTCCGCCGGTGAGCACTTCGATGGCATGAGGAAACTGAGTGGCAACCACGGGTTTGGATGCTGCAATCGCCTCCACAAGAACCCCTGAGGTCACCTGTTCTGCCGACTCATAGGGAAGGATGACCACATCGGCACTCCGGACGAGACGTGCCAGCTCGCGCCGGTTCAGGTACCGCTCGTCGAACTCGACCACGGAGCCCAGCCTCAAACTTTCGATCAGCGCCTTCAAACCCTCGCGATAGACCTCGCCGCTCTCTCGTCGTACTTGGGGATGGGTGGCGCCGGCTATCAGATACCGGGGGAGCGGCTCCATGTCGACGATGTCGGCGAGGGCCTCGATAGCCCACTCCAGGCCCTTTCCGGGGCCGATCAGTCCCCAAGTCAGGATCAAGGGCCGATCGCCTGTCACGAGTGAGGGTCCCGCAAACTCAGGATCTGCTCCGTGTGGGATTACCCTTATATGGCTCGGGTCGACGCCGTAGCGATCGACCAGACGGGTGGAGGCGGTCTGGCTCATCACGACGATTCGCTCGGCAAGACTGCACATTCTCTCCGTGATTGCCCGCTGGCTTTTCGTCGGCTCTCGGAGGACGGTGTGGAGGGTGACGGCGGTCGGTACTGCCAGATGCGACATGAAGTCGAGGATTTCGACGCCATCCCGTTTCCCCCATATGCCGAATTCGTGCTGGATCGACACCGTGTCATATGTGTCGAGGATTGCCGTTGCGTTGCGGAGCGACGCCCGGTTGCCGGTTCGATGATGCATCACCACAGGCGAGGCGCTCTTGCCGTTGGGAGAGTCGGTGAGGCTGACGACACCGGTCTGGATGCGTGGATCGAAATTCGCCACCGCTGCGACGAGTGAGGCGGTGTACGTCGCGATTCCGCAAACTGTGGGCGGGAATGTGGACACAAACCCGATTGATGGATACGAACCGAATGCCATGGGGTTCCTTCTGTCTACGCGTGTCGAACGCGTCATATTGGTCACTGGTCCAGGCAGTAGTACCGGTTCGCTGGGCCGGAGGATCCGCAAGCAAGAGTGAGCGGCCCGTTTGGCCGCTGTCACCACCATAGCCCCAATGCGACACTGTTGAGTCGGGCGATTGTCGAAACCCGAGCCCTGGCCCTGCGATGCACCCATTGTGCCGATTGGGCCGCAGTCGAAGGGTCCGCGTGCTCTTTCCTTTGTGACGGTCGAAAGTAATTATATATATAACTACATCACAAGTAAAATCTGAAGTATCATTCGAGAGGAGATCGCGGTGATCAGTCTCCATCCGACCGGAGATTTCGGTCTGAGCCGGTTTCGAGTTGGCAAGGCCAGGTTTGTGTCCCGGATACGGGCGCACTGGGTGTGGTTCGACACTCATCTCCCACTAATCCCTCAAACGCCCAGGGTCGAGCGTTCTCCCCTTGAGGGGCGACGATCGGTCAGAGCGGTTCACAAGGGCGAGACGCGATGAGAGAATCAGAAAAGGCGTCGGCCCGGAGACGCAGCCTGAGCGAACGCGGCAGAGCGGCCCGCGCTCAGTGTGGCGGATGCGGTCACCCGCACAAGGAACATCGAGATCGGGTTTCGTGCACGGTGCCGAGATGCTTGTGCACCGGATACTTCCTGATGGAGCTGACCTCGAAGTAGGCCGACGCCTCGTGTGAGTCATCGTGTCGTATCGCCGTAGGGCGAAGCAGAACTAGGGCAGCCCTGTCATGCCGCGTCATCTCAGGACGGGGCAGTGGTCATCGCTCCTCCCGTTTCACCACGATCGCCGGACTGAATGCAGGGGTGTCGCCGAGTTCGGTGAGGAGAGTGCGGAGGAGTCGGGCTAGATGGCCCCGGTGGGGCTTCTCGAGCATCCCAACGATCGCGGATTGAGCCTGGAGAAGAGTGGCGAGAGCGTCTTCTGCGAGGTCTTTGCCGGCCGGGGTGAGATGCACGAGCACCCCCCGCCCGTCCCGAGGGTTGGGTTGGCGTTCGATCAGCCCGGCTGCCTGGAGTCGATTGAGCCGGACTGTCATTCCCCCGCTGGTCAGGAGGAGATCTTCAGCCAGCTCGGATGGGGTCAGAGGGCCGACGAGGTCGACCTCGGTGAGTGTTTCGAGATCACCCCGATGGCTGAGGCCGTAGGCGGCGGCGATGCCGTCAAGTCTCGCTTGGATCAGGTGGGCGGCGCGTAGCATCCGGGTCACCACTTCGAGTGGAGAGAAGTCGAGGTCGGGGCGAGAGGTGCTCCACCTATCGAGCATATGGTCAAGACGGTCGGTCATTCCTCTCCCTGCCTCCATGTGGGCTCAATATAATTGACATTTAGCTATACTTCAAGTAATCTTCTTAGGTAAGTTCATTTGGCTTGCCCTGAAGGCGATGAAGAGGATCGACATGAGCGACAATGAAAGAGAAGTGCAGTCTCGTGCCTCCGATGCCGAGTCGGTGGCTGAAAACGACGAGACCGCCTCTGTGGCACAGCCGGAACGGGTGTTCGTGGGAACCGGCCTGTTCTGGGGTCTCATCGTCGGGGTCATGCTGGCATTGGTGGTGGTTGTCCTGGCGGCCCAGAACACCGGCACCATCACCATCTCCTTTCTCGGCTGGGACTTTTCAACCCCATTGATCGTGCTGATCCTCGGCGCGTTGCTCATCGGAGTCGTGGTCGACGAATTGTTCGGCCTGGTCTATCGAAAGCGCAGGCGCCGAACGCTGCGTGAGCGTGACGAGCTGAAGCGCCAACGGTGACACGAAGACGTGCCATCGCCTCCTCGAGACCGCTCGCAGAAGACGGAAGGTGGGATCTTTGGGCGAGCTAGTCGAACTGATAGTGCTCATCGCGATCTCCCTGATCTTGGTTGTTGGCGTGATTTTCCGGCCAACCACTGTGGATATCTCCCGAAAGAAGCTCGCCGTCTCGGCCCGGGAAGAAACGGCGCGAGACGTCCTCGGGCCGACACCGACCAGGGAAGCTTCTCAGATCTATAGAAAACTTCTTAGTGACGCCCATCATCTGGGTGTGACCATCAACTGGGAAGAGGCGCGGAGCGAGCAGATGACCGTACGACCCCAACGCTCACTCGTCGCCGCCGCCCGTAATCAGATCAGTCGAGGTGTCTAGCCTCCCAGCGAAGGCGTCTATGACGTCCCCGCCAATCGCATTGCGTAGACGAGCGATTTCATCGAAATGTTGACTCCCGCCTAGATCGACCCCAAGAGGGTACCGTTGGCCGATGAACCGGGTCGTGCTAGGACGCATGCAAAACCCGGTGCGCGGAATCCTCCACGGTTCGGCGGCGGCGGTGTCGATTGGGGGCTTGATCGCGCTCCAGGCCAGATCCAACGACGCCGGAATGATCTTGGCCAGCGCCGTCTACGGACTGACGTTGATCTTGATGTACCTGACCAGTGCGGTGTACCACTCAGTTCCGTGGCGACCCGGCTGGAAGCTGCGGCTTCAGATGCTCGACCACACCTTCATCTACGCTCTCGTGGCGGCCACCTTCACTGTCCTTGCCGTCGGCGTGGGCGGTGGAGGGCCCTGGGTGACCTACGGTCTCGGCGCGGTTTGGGTCCTCGTGGTCCTTGGGCTCGGCAGCGAGCTGCTGGATGGTCCCGTCCTACGAATCCTCCTTGCACTCCAATTCGTTGCGGTAGCGGTAGCTCTCCCAGCGCTGTGGCTGACTCTGGTGAGAATGGATACGCCGACGTCGATTCTCACCGTGGCTGGTGGCGCTTGCTACCTGCTTGGCGTCTTCCTCTTCGTCAATGACCGCCCGCGGTTGGCACCCCACGTCTTCTCACACCACGAGTTCTTCCATGTCATGGTGATCGTGTCGAGCGTCGTTCACTTCCTGGCGGTATGGAGGGTTGTCTCGCTGGCGTGACCGGCCCACCGTCACTCCTCCCACCGTGACCAGCTGGATTTCGGCCGGTTCCGCATGAGGCTCGTCAATGATTAGTCAGACAACGCTGTGTCGGGTTTGACCAGCGTTCGAAAGGTTGTCCCTGGTTTCTCGTTCTCGCTTGTCATCGGGACGGATCTGGTATGACACTCATCAGCCATCGATCCGGGTACCACCCCGGTTCGAGCGTGTTTTACCCATCCAACTGACGACTGGACCCGGGACGACGAACGTGCCGCCGCCGAGGCGATCTCCGCGCGGGGCGACAACACTTCGCCGGTATCAAGTTCTGCGAGTTCTAAAAAACCGCGCTCCAGAACGGCTGCACCTTCCTCACTGACGGTGAGGTCACCTTCAA
>CAZTXD010000094.1:0-14398 GCA_964617995.1 uncultured Acidimicrobiaceae bacterium | reverse complement strand
GGCCTCCTCCGCAACCGCGCTGATGGTCGTGTTGGCGGGACCGATCGACGTGTGGAGCCTCATGGCGGCTTCTGTGATGCGTTGCCGCGTCTCTGCCACCTGCTCGGCGCGCTTGCGCATCTCATAGCTCCGAGAATTCGATGAACGGCTCTGTTTGCTCAAATTTGCCATCCCTGAAGTCGTGTGCTTGAGTATACGCACCCGTACAACGAAATAAGGAGAGGGCGGATGTCGATGAGCGGGCGAGCGGCCAGCACGGTGAAAGTGGTCGAGCCGGGCGACACCCACCGACCCCTGGGGCCGGGAGTGGGCGTGGACTTCAAGATCGACGGATCGGATACCGGCGGTGCCCTGTCTGTGGTGGAGCACCCGTTCGATGTCGGCGCTCTCGTGCCGCCGCACATCCACACCTTCGAAGACGAGATCTCCATCGTCCTGGCCGGCGAGATCGGATTCAGGTCCGAGGACAAGGAAGTGGTGCTGGGTCCCGGCGGGTACATCGTCAAGCCGCGAGGCGAGGTACATGCCATGTGGAACGCCGGCTCGGTGCCGGCCCGGATGATCGAGATCATCACCCCGGCGGGCTTCGAGGCCTATTTCCGGGAGCTCTCCGACCTCACCGTCGACGAGATCGACATGCCGGCCGTCGTCGAGCTCTCGGAGCGATACGGGCTGCCTTTCGCTCAGCCATCCTGGCTGCCCGACGTCATCGCCAGGTACGGCCTGAACCCACCACCGGGGATGTGACAGGGTACGGCTAGAGGTCCCGTCGGGTGGCGGGGACTCGCCGCCCGGGGGCAGTGCTACCTGTAACGGTGCTGGTACCGTTCGGCCGGGAGTGGTTGGAGGGATGGCTCGATGAGGCGGAGATCAAGCCGATGGTTCCTGACCGCGACCGTCACCACTCTCACGGTTGCGTCCGTGCTCAGCCTCGGGGTCACCTGGCGGTATCCCGTCAGCTCACCTTTCGTGCGCTCCCATGAGGGATCGCTCACCCATCTCGCCCACACTGCCCAGCGCAGCGTCAACGTCCGCTTTGCCTTCTATCTGGAGCTGGACGACAGAACGGAGGGGGCGACGCTCGTGGTCCCCGGGACGAGTTGGGTCGACGCCCAACTCGCCAGCGGCCTGGCAGGAATGACGGTGGAAGAGCGCGTCTACGATCCCGCCCTCATACCCGATTCGGTGTCCTCACAGGGCGAACCTCTGGGCCTTCACGAGACCCCTGACGGGGACCTTCCCTACTGGATCCTCCCGGGCGACCCCGACGAGACGCGCTGGATCGCCCGGACCGTGTCCGGGCTCGTGGTCGTGCCCGAGTCGATCGCCCCTATCCCCGTCGGTGATTCGTGATCGTCGAAGCGGGAGTTGCCTTGCTCCTGACGGTGGTGGGGTTCCTGGTGCTGGCGCGCTGGAACGAGGACCTCGAGGCCCCGGGCCGCGCCTGTCTGTCGCTGCCGATCGGAGCAGCCGTCTACCTCCTCATCGCCCTGGGAATGGTGGTCACGGTCGGCACTCTCCACCTCCCGACGGCTCTGGCAGCGACCGCCGCCGTCGGGCTGGCAGGTGCCGCGCTGGGTGGCCGGTACGGGTGGCGGAGCCGGGACATGCGCTGGCTGCTGGGCACCCTGATCACCGTCCTGGTCGTGGTGGTCATCACTCGTGTCTTGCATTACACCCGGCTCACCCCCGACTCGCTCCGATACCTCCTGGCGTCCAACAACCTCCACCTTCCCGACGCGCTCGCCGAGATCCATCCCTCGGATCTCCACGTTCGCAACCTCGGTGTGCCTGCCCTGCAGGCCCTCTCCGAGCTGACCGACCGTCGGTATCTGGCGTCGATCGGGCCGCTCTTCGGTGTTCACGGGTTCGCGATCTTCCTGCACGTAGCGGCGAGAATGACGTCGCGACTGGAGAGCAGAA
Source organism: uncultured Acidimicrobiaceae bacterium (assembly GCA_964617995.1). Classification (GTDB taxonomy): domain Bacteria; phylum Actinomycetota; class Acidimicrobiia; order Spongiisociales; family ZC4RG35; genus CAZTXD01. Next base: position 12,475 of record CAZTXD010000094.1, on the reverse strand, counting down.
GCCGGCTGCTGTTGCTCGGCTCGGCGTTGATGTTCCTGGCTGTGTCGAACCGACTCCTATACGACTTCTTCTACCTCAACACGCACATCTACCTGGCTGTTTATCTGCTGATCGCGGCGGCGGGAATCTGGGCGGCAGCAGAGTCGCGGTCGGGCTGGGCTGTGCCCGCCGGGTTGGCGCTGGCGGTGACGCTCCTGTTCCGACCGGAGGCGCCGCTGGTGGTGGCGCTCTTCATGGTGGTAGCGGGTGCCCATCTCTCCGTCCGCACGACCCGTCTCTGGGTCGGCGGGCCACCCCTGGTGGTCGTCGGCGTCTGGTACGGGACGCTGTCGACGCGGGTTCCCGGCGGTGATGTGATCGCCCTGGACGCACCCATCTTCGGCGGGGTCGTCGCCATCGTCGGCGCCGGGGCCGTCCTGGCGGCTGCCGGGTTCCCCCGACTGTCACCGATCGTGAGCCGCGCCGATCTCCTCTTGGTCGGGGCAATGACGATCTCGGGGGTGGTGTTCGTGGCGACGGATCCCGAGCTGTATCTCGAGACCCTCGAGGCGACCACCCAGAACCTCATCCTGTTCGAGGGTCACTGGGGCTTCACCTGGCCGGCGATCGTGGCGCTGGTGGCGGTAGCCCTGGCCAGGGTGAGGGAGCCACCGGCACGACTGTGGGCGATCCCTGTCGTGGGTTACGGGCTCCTGTGGTGGCTGCTGCCGTTCATGCGTGACGGGCCGTGGCGTGTCGGGGCTGGGGACTCGGGGAATCGCATACTTGCCCACATTCTCCTGGTGGCGGTGGCCTACCTGGTGTTCACGGTCACCCTCGTCCACGACGACGGCGGGAGAGGGTGAGTCGACAGTCTTTGCTCAGGGCCCCGTCCTCTACCCTGACGATCTCGATGCCTTCCACCGCCGACCGGACCACGCCTGTGGGGGTCTTTGTCGCCATCGGTGTCGGGGCGGGACTGCTGGCGGGACTCTTCGGTGTCGGCGGAGGGATCGTCATGGTTCCGTCGATGGTCGCGGCGGGGGTGTCCCAGCACAGGGCCCACGCCACATCCCTGCTGGCGATTCTGGTGATCGCCGTCGCCGGCACCGCCCGGTTCGCCGCCGCCGGCGAGGTCGACTGGTCGATCGGGGCGGCGGTGGCGGCCGGCGCCATCGGCGGATCGACGCTCGGCTCGCGGGTGATGGGTCGCATGTCGCCCCAGGTGCTTCGCCTGGCGTTCGTCGTCCTCCTCGCCGGTGCCGGTGTCCGGATGGTCGTCGGAGGGGACGTGGTGCTCGGTGTTGCCGTGGAGGGTCCGGGCGCCTGGTTGGTGGCGCTCGCCGTCGGCTTGCTAGCCGGCTTCGCGGCGGGAGTGGCCGGTGTGGGCGGGGGAGTGATAATCGTTCCGGCCCTCGTGTTCCTCCTGGGTGTCGAACAGCACACCGCGGAAGGGACCTCGCTGATGGTCATCGTGTTCACCGCCATCGCCGCAACGCGCGTGAACCTGGCCGCGGGCCGGATGAACCTGCGGGAGGGCCTGGCCATGGGTGCCGGAGGGGTGGTGAGCGCGCTGGCGGGAGCGACGTGGGCGCTCGACATGGAAGCGGTGGTGCTGAGGAGGATCTTCGGCTTGTTCGTTCTGGTGGTGGCCGTCCGGCTGATCTGGTCTCTCAGACGATCGAAACTCCGGCTTCTTCGAGCTCCTTGACGGCGGCTTCCCCGTCGCCGGGCTGGAGATCGACGGGGGCCGTTCCGTCCCGGACGAGCTCGGTCTCGTAGCCGAGGCGGGCAGCGTCGAGAGCCGTTGCCTTCACGCAGTAGTCGAGGGCCAGGCCGACGATCACGACGCGCTCGGTGTCCAGCTCGCGCAGCATGCCGTCGAGCGCCGTGGGTGTCTCCTCGCCGCTCTCGGGATCGGCCATCGTGAATCCCGAGTAGCCGTCCTCCCCGTTGACGCCTTTACGGACCGATGGTCCCGCCACTACGAGCCGGGGGTGGAAGTCGGCTCCCCAACTCCCGGCGAGACAATGGACGGGCCAGGTTCCGCCGTCCTTCTGGAAATGAGGAGTGGTCTCGGGATGCCAGTCCTGGGTGTAGACGACGGGGGCCCCGCCGGCGACAGCGGCCACGACGTTGCGGTTGGCGACGGCGAGGACCTCGTCGGCTCCGTTTACGAACAGGGACCCTTCGGGGTCGGCGAAGTCGTTCTGGCAGTCAACCACCACCAGGGCTGTGGTTTGGTCGTAGCGTGTCATGTCACCGAGCCTAGGCCCACCGCCCTCCAACCGAAGGGGGTCGGGAGGTGTCTAGCCTGACGAAACAGATGGACCGGGACACAGCCGAGGGCATCCTCTTCACCGATCAGTATCAGCTCGCGATGGCCCAGCTCTACTTCCGGGCGGGGCTGGCCGAGCGGGACGCCCGGTTCGAGCACCTGTTCCGCCGTTACCCCGACTACGGGCAGCATCAGGCCGGCTATTGCATCAGCGCCGGCCTGACCTGGTTCTCGCAGTGGATGCGGGAGGCCCGTTTCGACGACAAGTCCCTGGCTCATCTCGCCGCTCACCGGACGGAGGGCGGCCACAAGGTGTTCGGCGATGACTTCCTCGCCTGGCTGGCCGACGTCGGTGACCTGTCGGCGTTGCGGATCGAGGCGATACCGGAGGGACGGGTCGTTCATGCCAACGTTCCCCTCACGGTCGTGGAAGGACCGCTCGCCCTGGCGCAGATCGTGGAGACGTCCCTCCTCAACCACATCAACTTCCAGACTCTGATCGCCACCAAGGCGTCGCGGGTGGTGGAAGCGGCGAGGGGTCGGCCCGTGCTCGAGTTCGGGATGCGGCGGGCACCCGACCGGGGCGCTACGGCCGCCTCTCGGGCTTCGCTGGTGGGAGGAGCAGACTTCTCGTCGAACGTGGGGATGTCCCATGCCGTGGGGTTTCCGCCCAAGGGAACCCACGCTCATTCGATGGTGCAGGTGTTCATGGCTCTCGGTGAGGGAGAGCTGGGGGCTTTCCGGGCTTACGCCGACATATACCCCGACGAATGCATCCTCCTCGTCGACACCATCAACACCCTCGACTCGGGGCTGCCCAACGCCATCCGTGTCTTCGAGGAGCTCGAGGCTCGTGGTCACCGGCCCCGGGGGATCCGCCTCGACTCCGGCGACCTGGCTCATCTCGCGGTCCAGTCGGCGAGGATCCTCGACAAAGCCGGTTTCGGGTATGTGTCGATCGTGATCTCCTCGGGTCTGGACGAGATCACGATCTGGCAGATTCTCAACCAGATCGTCGTCGAGGCCGCTCGTAACGGCATCGACGCAGAGTCGGTGCTCGACCGCCTCGTCTTCGGAGTCGGGACCAAGATGGCCACCAGCGAGGGTGATCCGAGCCTCGACGGGGTGTACAAGCTGGTAGCGGTGGAGGAAGCAGGAGAGTGGCGCCCCGCCATCAAGCTCTCGGACACCCCGGCGAAGGTAGTGAACCCGGGCCGCAAGGAGGTGGTGCGCGTCTACGACGAGCGTGGCTCGGCCACCGCCGATGTGATGTGCCAGCGGGGTGAGGAGCTCGTTCCCCCGTTGTTTCTCCACCATCCGACGGAGCCGGGGGTAGCGAGAACTTTGGAGGCCGGTGGGATCTCGTCGCTGGAGTCGTTGCTGGTGGAGGTCGACCCCCAGGCCGTCGTCGACGAGCGGGAGGCGGTCGAAGAAGCTCGGGAACGTCGTGTGGCGGATCTCGACCGGCTCGATCCGGGCGTTCGGCGCCTGGTCAATCCCCACGTCTATCACGTATCGCTCAGCCAGGAGTCCCACGACCTCAAGCAGTCGGTGCTCGCGGGGATGCGATCAGGATCGTGACGCCGGGAAGGGAAACCCGGAGCAACCGGGTTTCCCTTCACAAGAGGGTCAGTCCTCGTCCTTTGGCCGGAGCAGCGGCACCAGGATGGCGGTGCCGATCACGAGGATGGCCAGCGGCCACACCCAGCGCATTGATCCGGTCACGACGTCCACCAGGTCGAAGGGAGTGGTGGGAATCAGGAAGAGGACACCTATGAGGGTGTAGATCACCCCGAAGGCGAAAGACAGGGTATCGAAGCGATGGCGTTCCATCATGGGTTCCTTTCAGTGACGGTGATGCTGCCGGTGCCGACCTCGAGGTGGAGTCCGAGGCTGGGCTGATCTTCGTCGACCATCCGGAACTCGGAGGCCCACGTACCCGTTCCTCCCTCGACCGAATCGAACATGGAGATGCTCCCCATACCGGCGAAGGCGTCGACTCCGATGTTTAGATCGCCGGGGACCAGCACGGTGATGTTCCCGCTCCCCAGTCGTATTTCCATGTGGTCTTCGACGGACAGTTCGAGTCTGCGCAGGTCCAGTTCCACGTCTCCGGATGTGCGATTGATGTCGACGAGGTCGCCGTTGTCGAGAGGCTGGATCCGGGCTTCGACTTCGCCACCGGTGCCGGGAAGCTGGGAGATGCGGATGGATCCGAATCCCACCTCGAGATCGATATTGAGGTTTCCGGCCGGCCCGGTCCTGTCGAAGGTGCGGGCGTTCTCGCCTATCCCTCCCTGGCTCCCCTCCGGAGACTCGAGCCGGCCGATGCCCAGCTCCGCTCGCCCGGTCAGTCCGACGTCTTCTGGCAGGAGCACCACGATCTCGCCGGCCCCTAGCTCGACGGTCAGGTTCTCGGTCTGGCCTCCCCATTCGACCCGGGTCAGGTCGAAGACGTACCGTCCGGCCGCCAACTCGTAGGAGGGGAGGAGCGAGGCCGGTTCGGTGGGGGCATGGACCTGCTCGAATCCGCCTCGCCAGTCGACCTCGGCGACGGGGGAGGCGATCAGGGGCGGCACCAGGAAGACGCCGAACAGGATCAACCACCGCGCTCGACCCGCGAACGCCCCGGCGATGAGCCCCAGTCCCAGCACCACGGTGGCCAGAGCCAGATAGTGGCGGGGTCGCGGATCGATGAGCGACGTGAGGTTGTCGATCACCGCCAGCACTCCCAGCGCCACGAGCCCGACGCCGATGGTGAGTCTCCCCAGGATCGACGGTGGTTGGGGCAGTGCCGGCGGTGTCTGGGGCGGCGGCGGGCCGGAGGGGACCGTTGGCGGGGGCGTGTCACCACCGTCGTCACCTGTCGGGCCGTCCTCGAACGTCGCCGCAGGGGAGGTCGGCTGAGAGCGTGGGGGTCTGCTCCGGCCGGGGACGTCACCCCGGTAGAGGAGGAGCCCGGCGACCACCAAGACGGTGGCCCACAGCAGCGTGCCCGACAGGAACGTGACGTTGTCCAGCACGATGAGCGCCGCCAGGATCACCAGGGCCACGCCCAGCCAGGAGGGTCCCGAGCCGAGGTTGTCGACGATCCGCTGGGCGATCGACTCGGCTTCGGATTCGTCCCGGATGAGCAGCCATCCCGCCGCGTAGAGGACGAGCCCGGCGCCTCCGAAGAGGATCCCCACCAAGAACCCGAATCGGATCAGGCCGACGGACAGTCCCAGGTACCGGGCCAGGCCGGCGGCCACGCCGGCGATGGAACGTCCCGCCACCGGGCGCACCAGGGGCGGCCGGCTCGGAGGAGTGCGAGTCTCGGTGGACTCGCCGGAGTTGGTTTCTGCGTTCATGGCCTGATCGTCGGATATGCCCTTCGTCTTTTCCATCGGGTATGTCCCTGAGTGGTCGGCTCTGCTGCCGGTCGGCATCAGGGTCATCCCTCATTGTTGCCCGGCGCGGGGGGTGGCAACATCATGGGATGCCAACCGTCGCCGATCGCCGGCTCGACCTCGATCTCCATCGCCGATCCACCGAGCGGGTCGTCGCCGGCGTGGCCGGGGGCGTGGCCGACCGGCTCGGCGTTCCCGTCGGCTACGTGCGAGCCGGGTTCGTCGTTGCGGCCTCCCTGTGGGGTCTGGGTGTGGTCCTCTATGTCGCTCTGTGGATGGCAACCTTCGAGAGTGTCGAGGACCGCCCCGCCCGGGAGCTGACGTCCAATCGCCAGGTCGGTGTCGGCCTCATGTTCGCCGGGGGCCTCCTCGTCTTTCGGGCGGTCGGCTGGTGGCCCGGCGACCTCGTGGTCCTGATGGTGGCCACCCTCGCTTTCGGTTTGGCGGTTCTCTCCGACTTCGATTGGCTGGCCCGGCTCCTCGATCCCGACTCGACCCGGCCGTCGAAGCTGCGGATCGCCGGAGGCGCGGTCCTCCTCATGGTCGGCCTCGGGCTGCTGGCAGGCGCCGTGTCACAGGTCCAGACGCTGGGAACGGTGACAACGGCGGTGGTCATCACAGTCATGGGGGTGGCGCTGGTCTTCGGTCCCTGGCTCGTCGGCCTCGGTCGGGCTCTGACCAGTGAGCGGCGGGAGAGGATACGACAGGAGGAGCGCGCCGAGATGGCGGCCCATCTCCACGATTCGGTCCTGCAGACGCTCGCCCTGATGCAACGTACCGACGACCCGCGGCGGATGGTCACCCTCGCCCGTCAGCAGGAACGTGAGCTGCGCTCGTGGTTGTATGGCTCGCGGACGGCGGGCGACGGCGGCAAGCGGCTGGCTGCCGCCCTGGAGGAGGTGGCCGCCCGGGTGGAGGACGACTTCACCATTCCCGTCGAGGTAGTCACGGTGGGCGATGTCGCCATCGACGACACCGGCAGGGCTTTGGTGGCGGCGGCCGGGGAGGCGATGGTGAACGCCGCCAAGCACGCCGGCGCCGAGGAGGTGTCGGTGTATGCCGAGGTGGCCGAGGGAAGGGCGGACGTGTGGATCGCCGACCTCGGCAGGGGGTTCGACCCTACGGCGGTGCCGGTCGACCGGCGGGGTGTGACCGATTCGATCAAGGGCCGGATGACGCGGGTCGGAGGAGGCGCCAACGTCGAGTCGCGACCTGGGGAAGGCACCGAGGTCCATCTCTGGGGCCGGGTGGCGGCGGATCAAGCGGAGGGGGCACGTCGATGATCCGGCTGTTTCTCGTCGATGACCATGCCCTGTTCCTGGCGGGGGTCAAAGCGGAATTCGATGCGATGGCCGACCGTTTCGACATCGTCGGGACGGCCTCCGACGTGGACGACGCCATCACCCGTATCGGTGAGACTGATCCCGATGTAGTGCTGGTCGACGTTCACATGCCCGGCGGGGGAGGGCTGGCGGTGATAAACAACGTGACGGAGGCCCATCCCGAGGTGCGCTTCCTGGCGCTGTCGGTGTCCGACGCCGCCGAGGACGTTATCGCCATGATCCGGGCAGGAGCACGCGGCTACGTCACCAAATCGATCGGTTCCGAGGATCTCGCCGATGCGGTCGAACGGGTCCACGGCGGCGACGCGGTGTTCTCGCCTCGCCTCGCCGGGTTCGTCCTCGACGCCTTCGGTCACGCCCTCCCCGAGCAGGCCGATCCGGAGCTCGACCAGCTCACCGCCCGGGAGAAGGAGGTGCTGCGTCTCATCGCTCGCGGCTATCCCTACAAGCAGGTGGCGCGGCGTCTATCGATCTCGATCAAGACGGTGGAGACTCATGTGTCGTCGGTTCTGCGCAAGCTGCAGCTTTCGAGTCGGTACGAGCTGACCCGGTGGGCCTCCGACCGGCGAATCGTGTGAGCGGTTGTCAGTTGTCGGTTGTCAGTGGGGGTTTGACCAGGTCTCCCGTTTTCCAGACGTGGGTGATGTTGCCGGGTTTGGCCAGCACCGAGATGTCGGCCAGCGGGTCACCGTTCACGGCGATGACATCGGCGTCCAATCCGGGGGCCAGTATTCCCGAGCGAGGGGCTTGTGCTCCGAGTGTGGCGGGTCCGGTGGCGGTGGCAGATCGGATCGCCTCCCGAGGAGTCATTCCCAGCTCGACGAGATGGACGAGTTCCTCTCCGTTGCGTCCCCACATGCCCGCTCCCCAGATGTCGGTGCCACAGGCGATCGTGACATCCTCGGCGATGGCCGTCTCCACCGCTTCTCGGTGACGATCGGCGATCGCGTCCAGCTTGGTGGCGGCGTACTCGGGCATCCCCTGCTTCCTGCCCACCTCGGTCAGGTAGGCGACGATCCAGCGCGTCGGCACCAGGATCGTACCGGTCTCGCGCATCGCCTCGGCGGCTTCCTCATCGAGGTAGGAGCCGTGCTCGATGGTTCGGACTCCTGCCTCGATGGCCGCCATGATCCCCGGTTTGCCGTGGCAGTGGGCGGCAACCACCCGGTCGGCCCGGGCGGCCTCGTCGACGATCGCCGCCAGCTCCTCGGCGGTGAATTGTTGATGGATGGGATGGTCGATCTGGCTCATGACGCCGCCGGAGGCACACACCTTGATGACCCGTGCTCCGATGCGGAGCTGGCGTCGCACCACCCTCCGGCAATCATCGGGACCATCGGCGAGTGACGGCGCCCCGCAATGGCGTTCCATCACGCCGTCCGCCTGCTCGGGGGAGAGACTGTGGAAGTCCCCATGCCCGCCGGTCTGGGAGAGAACCGCGCCGCAGCCGTAAACATGAGGGCCGCGGATGGTCCCTTCCTCGACGGCCGGCGTGAGGAGGGCACCATATCCGCCGACCTCCCGCACCGACGTGAAGCCGGCGTCGAGGGCGTCGCCGAGGTCGCGAGCAGCGCGCACGGCCCCTATCTGGGGCACCTGGGTGATCATCGCCTCGAGGTTGACTATGCCCTCAGCCAAGCCCAGAAGGTGGGAATGGCAGTCCCACATCCCCGGTATCACCGTGGTAGTGCTGACCGTCACATCAGGAGCGACGTCCGGAGCATCTGCCGCCGGGCCTGCATAGGTGATGGTTGCTCCCTCGATGATCACCGCCGCGTCGGCGACGGGATCGCCGTCGCCGGGGATCATCGATTCGGCGTCGATCCGGTATCCGCCCACGATCAGATGACCGCTTCGAGGCGGGGGCGGGACTCGACCTGGAGGCCGCCGAACACGGTTCGGGCGCGCACGCGCATTGCCGGGGCGTCGGGATCGTCGGGCTGCTGGTGGGAGAGGTCGAGGCCACCGATCCAGGTGCGGGCATCGACGTCGACCCGCCAGTCGGGAGGTACGACGATCCCGGTGCCACCGAAGACCGTGGTGACGCGGAGGTCGGCACCGGTCGGCCCGAGCTGGGCACGCCGCAGGTCGAAGATGATGCCCCCGAAGAGAGCCAGCGTCGTCCCGCCCATGAACGCCGACGAATGGGAACGCAGATGGAGCCCCTCGAACACGGTCACGAGATCCACTTCATCCGACTCAGGGCCGCCGCGACTGCTCAGGAGGAGACGGGCGGCCAGGCCGGCCAGCCCCAGGAGCAGGTTGAAGGCGAGCACGGTCTTGAAGAGGCGGCGCCACATCCGCTCCATCTTGGCATGTCCCGCCACCTCCCGGGCAGTTCCCCGGCGGTGCCATACTCACGGAGATGTATGACTCGCTGACGGCGGTGGCCGGTTTCGACACCGCCGCCATCCGCTGGGACGCCGAGGCCTATCCGCAGAGGCTCTGGCAGGGCGACCCGACGGTGTGGTCCGAGGATCCCGTTCCCGAGCTGGCCGACCGGCTCGGCTGGCTCGACCTGCACGAGGGCATGCGCCCCCGCATTCCAGAGCTGACCGATCTGGCGGAGGGACTCGTCGACGACGGGATCCTGGACGTGGTCGTATGCGGGATGGGTGGCTCGAGCCTCGCTCCCGACGTCTTCTCCCGGGTCTTCGGCGCCCGTCCCGCCTATCCCCGCGTCACCATCCTCGATTCCACCCACCCGGATGCGGTGGAGACCGTGGCGGCAGCGGTGGACGCCGACAGGTGCGCATTCGTGATCTCCTCCAAGTCGGGCACGACCCTGGAGACGATGTCGTTCTTCCGCTACTTCTGGGCGCGGAGCGGCGGGGACGCCTCCCGGTTCGTCGCCGTCACCGACCCCGGTACGTCGCTGGAGAAGCTCGGCAACGATCTCGGCTTCCGGCGGGTCGTTCTCGCGCCGCCTGACGTGGGGGGACGCTACTCGGCACTCACTCCTTTCGGTCTGGTGCCGGCGGCGGTGATGGGTATCGATCTCGAGGCGCTCCTCGACAGGGCCGCTGGTCTGGCAGCCGAAGCCGCCGGGAGTGCGGCCGCCGACGATCCTGCCGTCGCAGTGGGTCTGGCCTGGGCGGCCCACGCCTCCAACGGCCGGGACAAGCTGACGTTGCGGACGTCGCCGGGGCTGGGAGCCTTCCCGGGCTGGCTGGAGCAGCTCGTGGCCGAGAGTCTCGGCAAGAACGGCCGGGGCATCGTTCCGGTGGCGAACGAGCCCATCCTGTCCTCGTACTCCTATGACCGTGTCTTCGTCGAGTATGTCCTGGCAGGTGACGAACCGCCCCCGCCGGTCGATCCCGATGTGCCCTCGGTGCGGTTCTCGCTCTCCGACCCCCTGGACCTCGCCGCCGAGATGCTGCGCGCCGAGGTGGCTACGGCGGCAGCCGGTGAGGTGCTCGGTGTGCATCCCTTCGATCAGCCAGATGTGGAACGGGCGAAGCAGCTCGCCCGTCGGGCGATGGAGGGCTCCGACACTGAGGACCACGTGGCTCCGGTGCCGGCCCAGGGAGACACTTTCCGGGTGCGCCTCGAGCGGTTCCTGTCGCAGGTGAACCCCGGGGACTACCTGGCGTTGCAGGCCTACCTCGAACCGGGACCGGAGGTCGACGCCGCGGCCGAGAGGCTGCGCCAGATCATCGGGGAGCGCCACGAGTGCGCCACCACCTTCGGGTACGGGCCGCGGTTCCTCCACAGCACCGGGCAGCTTCACAAGGGAGGGCCGAACACGGGCGTCTTCGTGCAGGTCCTCGACCGTCCCACCGCCGAGGTGCCCGTACCCGAAACCGACTTCACATTCAACGATCTGATCTCCGCCCAGGCCGCCGGGGACTACGGTGCCCTCCGGGAAGCGGATCGGCGTGTGCTCCGGGTCGACGTCAGCGACGACGGCGTGGAGGCTCTCGTGGAGGCCCTGTCATGACCGCCGTGCCCTTCACGCCGGGGGCATTGTCCGTCGGTATCGAACCCCTTCTCTTCGTGGTGTTCGGTGGTACCGGGGATCTCGCTCGACGAAAGCTCATTCCTGCTCTCTATCAGCTGCTGCTCCGCCGGGACTTCGCCGACACCGTGGAGGTGCTGGCCGTCGCCAATTCCAGGCTGACCGACGACGAGTACCGGGAAACCGTCGTGACGGCCTTGCGGGAGTCGGGGCTGGAGGAAGCCACCGGTTGGGCGGCCCGCTGCCTCCACTATCAGTCCATGGCCGAAGGCTTCGAGGGGTTGGGTCGCAGGATCGGCGAGATCGAACGGAGCGCAGGCCTGACCGGCAACCGGGCGTTCTACCTGGCCATTCCCCCCTCCGCCTTCGACGACACCGTCGAGGGCCTCGGCAAGCAGGGTCTGGTGTCGGGCCCGGGATGGTCGCGGGTGGTCGTCGAGAAGCCGTTCGGCACGGATCTCGCCAGCTCGGCGCATTTGAACTCGGTCCTCCACGCCTGGTTCGCCGAGGAGCAGATCTACCGGATCGACCATTACCTCGCCAAGGAGACCGTGCAGAACCTGATGGCCCTCCGCTTCGCCAATCCCCTTTTCGAGTCGTCGTGGAACCGGGACCGCATCGACTCGGTCCAGATCACGGTGGCGGAGGACATCGGCATCGGAACCAGGGCCGGCTACTACGACAAGGCGGGCGCCATCCGGGACATCGTCCAGAACCATGCCCTCCAGATCGTGATGCTGGCGGCGATGGAGCCGCCGGTGAAAGCGACCGCCGAGGCGATCCGGGACGAGAAGGTGAAGGTGCTGCGGTCGATGTATCCGCTCGGCGTCGATGACCTGGTGCGGGGCCAGTACATGGCGGGTGAGATCGACGGCGCACCCGTGCCCGGCTACCTCGAGGAGGCGGGGGTGGGGGCCGGATCGACCACCGAGACGTTCGCGGCCATGCGGCTGCTGATCGACAACTGGCGCTGGAAGGACGTGCCTTTCTTCGTTCGCGCCGGCAAGCGTCTCGCCGGGCGTGTCACCCAGGTGTCAGTGGTGTTCAAGGAGCCTCCCATCTCCCTCTTCGCGGTTGAGGACGCCTGCGAGATGCATCCCAACGTGTTCGACATCCGACTCCAGCCTTCGGAGGGATTCGCGCTCGCCTTCGAAATGAAGGTCCCGGGGGAAGGCTACACACTGCAGACCCAGCGTCTCCGCTTCCGCTACGACGAGGCCTTCGGGAAGCTGCCCGGCGCGTATGAGACCCTCCTCGCCGACGTGATGACGGGGGACCAGACGCTCTTCGTCCGCGCCGACGAGGTGGAACAGGCGTGGCGGGTGGTCGCTCCCGTACTCGACCTGGCCGACGCGCCCGACCCCTACCCGGCCGGCTCGTGGGGCCCATCGTCGTCCGACGAGCTGCTGGCGCGAAGCGCCCGCCACTGGCTGACCCCGACCCCCTGACCCGGTTTCGCGGCCGCAAATCGGCCGGTGGCGCCGCCTTTTTTGGGGGCCACCGGGGGGGGGGGGGCGCGGCCCGGGGC
>CAZTXD010000093.1:0-14495 GCA_964617995.1 uncultured Acidimicrobiaceae bacterium | reverse complement strand
CCACCCCCCGCTGGGGCCCCCCACCCCCGGTTTGGCGCGCCGCCAAGGCGCCCGCTCCCGCGCTTTGGATGCGCGAAAACGGGGAGATGGGCCATCCGCCCGGGGCGAACCGTCACTCGCCGCGGGTGATGCCGGCGACGTCGTAGGCTTCAGCTTCCTCGAGGGTCTCTTTGTCCAGGAGGGCGGCGGCGAGGGCGTCGAGCTTGTCCCGGTTCTTGGTGAGCAACTCGACCGCCTCCACATAGGCCTGGTCGAGGATACGACGCACCTCGCTGTCGACCAGGCGCATCGTGTCCTCCGACGCCCGCGGTCGTCCGAAGAGGTCACTCTCCTGGTCGTCCAGCACCGACACCGGTCCCACTGCCGGCGACATCCCCCAGCGGCCTACCATGTTCCGTGCGATGTGGGTGGCCTGGACCATGTCGTTCTCCGCACCTGTCGAGATCACCCCCAGGACGACCTCCTCGGCGGCACGACCGCCCAGCATCCCGATGAGACGTCCGTGCAGATAGTGGGCGTCATAGGCGTAGCGATCGGCGTCGGGACTCTGGAACGTCACGCCCAGGGCACGACCCCGGGGAATGATCGAAACCTTGCGCACCGGGTCGGCGCCTTCCCGGAGCATCCCCAACAGGGCGTGGCCGCCTTCATGGAAGGCGGTGCGCCTTCGCTCATCCTCGGACATCATTATCTGGCGTTCGGTTCCCAGCACGACTTTCTCGAGGGCGTCGGTGAAGTCGTTCTGCTGGACCTTCTCGTGGCCCCTGCGCGCCGCCATCAAGGCGGCCTCGTTGACCAGGTTGCGCAGGTCGGCGCCCACCATGCCCGGAGTGGAACTGGCCACCCCCGACAGGTCGACATCGTCGGCCAGCGGCACCCCCCTGGTGTGGACCTCGAGGATCGCTCGGCGGCCCCGCTGGTCGGGCGGCGCCACCACCACCTGCCGGTCGAACCTTCCCGGCCGCAGCAGCGCCTTGTCAAGGATCTCGGGCCGGTTGGTGGCGGCGATGACGATGACCCCTTCGGAGCCGGTGAACCCGTCCATCTCGGTGAGGATCTGGTTGAGGGTCTGCTCGCGTTCGTCGTGTCCGCCCATCGTCGTGGAGCCACCCCGGGACCGTCCTATGGCATCGAGCTCATCGATGAAGATGATCGCCGGAGCGACCTTCTTCGCCTGCTCGAACAGGTCCCGCACCCGGCTGGCTCCAACGCCCACCACCATCTCGATGAACTCGGAGGCGGCCATCGAGAAGAACGGCACGTCGGCCTCGCCTGCCACGGCCCGGGCGAGCAGTGTCTTCCCGGTCCCGGGCGGGCCCGACAGCAGCACCCCTTTGGGAATGGACCCGCCCAGGCGGGTGTACTTCTCGGGGTTCTTGAGGAAGTCGACGATCTCGACGAGTTCGTCCTCGGCGTCCTCGATGCCGGCCACGTCCTCGAAGGTCGTTCGCTCCGTCGACGCCTCGTACCGCTTCGCCCGGCTGGACCCCAGACCACCCAGCCCACCCATCCCCGACGCCCGCCGGAAGATGCGGAAGAAGATGTAGAGCAGCAAGAGGGTGGGCCCGAACCCAAAGACGATCTGCTGCCAGATCGGCACCGGGGCATCCGCCGGTTCGGCGTTGACGACCACCCCCTGGTCCTGCAGGCGCTGGAACAGGTCGTCCTCGGCGAACGTGGGCCGCTCCGTCTCGAAAAGCTCGAAGGTGATCTCGCCGTCCTCGGGTGCGTTGGGATCCAACACCGGAGCTTCGAACGCCCCCTGGATGGTGTCTCCCGTGGCCGTTATCGAGGCCACGTTTCCTTCGTCGAGCTGATCGATGAAGAACGTGTAGGGGATCCTGACCCGGTCCTGTGGCCCCAGCAGCAGATCGGTGATGAAGAAGTTCAAAGCCAGAAGCAGCAGCGCCAGGATCCAGAAGTTGCGGCCGCCCGGCATCTGACCGAGCGGAGACGGCTTGTCGTCGTCCTTCTCGTCGTCGGGCATCCCCTCGACGCGCCAGCCGGGGGGAGGAGTCTTGTCGTCGTCGCGGGAGCGGTCACGGTTGGTCCGGGCGGTCACTACCTGAATCGTGGCACAGCGGCGACAGTAGGGAAAGAGGCTCGAGGCTACGCTCGTCGCCGATGAACACCCGTGACGTGCTGGTGATGCTGGCGGAGTTGGCGCAGCTCACCACGCTGGAAGAGGGAAGCCCCCAGTCGTTCAAGGTCCGGGCTTACGAGAATGCCATCGGGGCGATCGAGGGCTCCGGCGCCGACGTCACCTCGATGACGAAGGCCGAGCTTACCGGCATCAAGGGAATCGGCGCGTCGACCGCCGACAAGATCCTCGAGTTCGTCACGACCGGCAGCGTCGCCAAGCTGGAAGGACTGCGCGCCAAATACCCTCCTGCGTTCGTGCAGTTGACCCGGATACCCGGATTGGGGCCGAAGACGCTGGCGTTGATCCGCTCGGAGCTCGGAGTGGAGGACCTGGACGGCCTGAGGGCCGCGATCGAGGCGGAGCGCCTCCGGGACCTGCCCGGGTTGGGCAAGACATCCGAGGAGAAGATCGCCCGCGCCATCGAACGTCTCGGTCTGCACGGGAAGGACCGACGGACTCCCATCGTCGACGCCCTTCCGGTGGCGCGGAGCCTGACCCACGAGCTGGAGGAGCTGGAAGGGGTCTCCGAGGCGCGGTACTGCGGGAGCCTGCGGCGTTTCTCCGACACGATCGGGGACGTCGATATCGTGGTGGCCACCGTCGACCCGATACCCCTGATGGACCACGTGGCCGGGCATCGGCTGGCCACCGAGGTGGTGGCACACGGCGACACCAAGACGTCGATTCTCACCAGGTCGGGCCTCCAGGTCGATGTGAGGGCCGTTTCTCCCGACCAGTTCGGATCGGCCGTCCTCTACTTCACCGGCTCCAAGTCCCACAACATCGCTCTCCGGCAGAGGGCGCTCGACCGGGGATGGCTGCTCAACGAGTACGGCCTCCTGGACGGCGAGGAGGTGGTGGCCTCACGTACGGAGGAGGAGATCTACGCCGCCCTGGACATGGCCTGGGTTCCGCCACCTATCCGCGAGGGGACGGGCGAGGTCGAGGCCGCCGCCTCCGGCGAGCTGCCCGACCTGGTGGAGCTGTCGGACATTCGGGGCGACCTCCACTACCACACCGATCGATCGGGCGACGGACGCTCCCCCCTCGAGGAGATGGTGGCGGCCGCCGTCGAACGGGGATACGAGTACCTGGCGATCACCGATCACGGCGAGAACCTGCCCATCAACGGCTCCACCCGCCAGGAGATGCTCGATCATCGTGACCGCATCCGACAGATGGAACAGGAGCACGGGATCCGCCTCCTGTTCGGCTGCGAGCTGAACATCGCCCCGGACGGGTCGCTCGACTACGACGAGTCGTTTCGGGGAGAGTTCGACTTCTGTGTGGCTTCCGTCCACTCCCATTTCGATCTGGACGCCCGCGCACAGACCGTTCGCATCCTCACCGCCCTGGCCGATCCGTCGGTGAACGTGATCGGCCATCTCACCGGCAGGTACGTCGGTCGCCGCCCCGGCATCGAGCTGGAGGTTGATGCCGTGCTCGAAGGCCTGGCCACGACCGGAGTCGGCCTGGAGGTGAACGGTGCCCTCGACCGGCTCGACGCCACCGCCGAGGTGGTGCGGAAGGCCGTCGGCGCCGGAGTGACTCTCACGATCTCCACCGACAGCCATCACACGTCGGAGTTGGGACGTATGGAGTACGGCGTCGAGTGGGCCCGACGTGGCTGGGCCCCCCGCGCCTCGGTCGCCAACACGCTTCCCCTGGCGTCCTTCGAGGAGTGGGCTGCCCGGCGGCGCTGAACCCGACTCTCAGTCGGCCTCCGGCTCCAGGCGACCGTCGGCCAGATCCGCCCAGATGTCGGCCGCGGAGTCGCGCAGGAACACGACGCTGGCCGAACCGGCATATCCGGTGCCCCCCGGTGCCACGACGTTCACGACGTTCTCGGGGTCGACACGGATGATGGCTGCGGCGAGTGTCAGGAGGTCGTCGGGCGGGAGGTCCGTGGAGAAGTGAGGATGCGAAGCGGCCAATAGGTCGGCGAGTCCTCCGACGCCGGTGGCCCGGATCATCGCCTGAGCGGCCATCATCACCAGGCCCCCGTGCTCCTGACGCTGGAAGTCTCCGCCGGGGATCGTCTTGCGGACCCGGGCCAACGCCAGAGCCTCGGCTGCCGTCAGCACCTGTTCCCCGGCGTCGAGGTAGGCCTTGGCGGCGCGGTCGTTGAAGCTGCGGGGGACGTCCATATGTAATCCGCCGAGAACGTCGATCAGGCCCTCGAAGCCGACAAAGCCGGTGAGCAGGTATCCGTCGAACTCGAGTTCCGTGAGCGCGGCGAATGTCTCGAGCTGGAGCTCGGGGCCTCCGTAGGCGAGGGCGGCGTTGATCTTGCCGTTGCCGCGCCCGGGGATGGGGACCCAGGCGTCCCGCGGTATCCCGACGATTGCGGCGTGGCTCGCTCCGTCGAGAGAGACGAGGTGAATGGAATCTGCCCGGGTTCGCTCCCGATTCTCGCCGGGCCGGGCATCGGACCCGATCACCGCCATCAGCTTCGGGAATCCCCCCAGATAGGCGTCGACATGCATCGCCGGCCACCAGCCGCCCACGATCCTCCAGTCGGGGTCGGCGATAGCCAGGGTCACGTCGTTTTCTGCCTCCACGACGGCGAGGCGGATGGTTTCGTCCCACTCGGAGACGTGGGCGACACCGTCGGCCGGGGGAGTCCCTTCCCCGGCTGCCATGAGCGTCGAGATCTCGTCTGGAATCGCCGGCTCTGATCCGTTCCCCTCATACAGGTCGTGCACGAGATCGGACAGCTCGCGGTCGGCATTCGCTATGTCGATCTCCACCGAAGGTGGGATGGTGGTCGGCACCACCGTCGTGGACGTGGCGGTGGTGGGAACGGGAGCTGTGGTCGTAGTCGTAGTCGCCTCCTCGGCCGGGCCCGAGCACGCGACCAGGCCGACGACGGCGATGATGATGAGAGGACGACGCACGAACAACTCCCGAGGACAATCTGCGCGGCGGCAGACTAGCCGCCGTATCCCCGTTTCTCGATCCTTGTCGTTGGGGGACTGCAGCCTCCCCGCCGATGTGATGGCGGTACCCGTCCGTTCCTATACTGCGGCGCCGCCGGTTCTCGACCTGCCCCGGGAGGTATTTGACCCATGACCAGCACCTTGTTGTATGTCGCGCTCTTCGCCGGCGTGATGGCGCTCATCCTGGCCGTCTATTACGCCCGGGTCGTCCTCGCTTCACCGCAAGGCAACGAGAGGATGATCGAGCTCGGCAACGCCATCCGCGAAGGCGCAATGGCGTTCATCCGTCGCGAGTACACCTGGGTGGCGGGGTTCGTCGCGATCCTCGGCCTACTCATCGGCTTCCTTCTCAGTGACGGGTGGCTCAGGGCAACCGCCTACGTGGGCGGAGCGTTCCTTTCGGCCCTCGCCGGATTCGTCGGCATGCGGATCGCCACCGCCGCCAACACCCGCACCACCGAGGCGGCTCGCCTGGGCGGGATACCGGGTGCCCTACCCGTCGCATTCCGGGGCGGAGCGGTGATGGGCTTCACAGTGGCAGGCCTCGGTTTGCTCGGCGTCGTGGTCGCCTATCTGGCCTTCGTCGAGACCGGCCTTCTCGATCTCGATCGGGGAGCCGATGTGATCGCCGCCATCGGTCTCGGCGGCTCATCGATCGCCCTGTTCGCCCGTGTCGGAGGCGGGATATACACGAAGGCGGCCGACGTGGGAGCCGACCTGGTCGGCAAGGTCGAGGCGGGCATTCCCGAGGACGATCCGCGTAACCCGGCGGTGATCGCCGACCTCGTCGGTGACAATGTCGGGGACGTGGCCGGGATGGGCGCCGACCTGTACGAGTCGTATGTCGGTTCCCTGGTGGCTCCCATCGCCTACGCCGCCTTCGTGTTCACCAACCCGAGCCTGGAGATAGCGGCAGTCGTGTTCCCCCTGGCGGTGGCCGCGCTGGGTATGTTCGCTTCGATCATCGGCTCGTTCCTGGTGCGCGCCAAAGGTGAGGAGGATCTGGCGGCGGCGCTGCATCGCGGCACGAACTTCTCGCTGGTCGTGACCGCCGTCGGGGTGCTGGGGCTCGTGTTTCTGCTGTTCGGGGACGGCGTGGCCGAGAACCCGCTCGGTCTGTGGATAGCGGTCCTGGTCGGCCTGATCGTCGGGTGGTTCGTGGGGAAGATTTCCGAGTGGTTCACCTCCGATCACTTCAAGACGGTCAAAGAGATCGCTCGTCAGGCCCAGACGGGTCCGGCAACGGTCATCATCTCGGGAGTGGCCGAGGGTATGCGCTCGGCGGCCTTCTCGGTGATGGTGGTTGCCGCCGGCATCGGCACCGCCTTCTGGGCGGGGCAATGGGCGCTCGGCGCCGAAGGCGGCATCTACGGGGTGGCGGTCGCCGCCATCGGCGTGCTCGCCACGTTGGGGATCACCATCTCCGTGGACGCCTACGGCCCCATCGCCGACAACGCCGGCGGCATCGCCGAGATGGCCCACCTATCGGCCGACGTCCGCAAGTCCACCGACGCCCTCGACTCCCTCGGCAACACGACAGCCGCCATCGCCAAGGGCTTCGCGATCGCTTCGGCGGCAGTCACCGCCCTGGCCTTGTTCGCCACGTTCACGGCCGCGGTGGGCCTCGAGAGCATCGATCTGAGGAAGGCGGAGACGACCGTGGGACTCTTCCTCGGCGCCATGTTCCCGTTCCTGTTCGCCTCCTTGACGCTGAACGCCGTCGGGCGGGCCGCCAACAAGATGATCGACGAGGTCCGTCGCCAGTTCCGGGAGATCGCCGGGCTCAAGGAGGGTCTCCCCGACGCCCGGCCCGACTACACGACCTGTGTCGGCATCGCCACGACCGCCGCCCTGCGGGAGATGATCGTCCCCGGATCCCTGGCAGTCGTGCTACCTCTGGTGGTGGGTTTCATCGATGTGGAGATGCTCGGTGGGTTCCTCGCCGGCGCCCTGGTCACCGGTTTCCTCCTCGCCATCTTCATGGCCAACGCCGGCGGCGCCTGGGACAACGCCAAGAAGTTCATCGAGGCGGGCGCTTTCGGCGGGAAGGGCTCCGAGAGCCACAAGGCGGCTGTGATCGGCGACACCGTCGGGGATCCGTTCAAGGACACGGCGGGCCCGGCGATGAACATCGTCATCAAGGTGATGACGATCGTGTCGTTGATCTTCGCCTCCGCCTTCACCCTCTGAGATCCCCCGACGCCGCACTCGATGTGACCTGGCGAGCCGACCACTTCATACTGCGAGATCGATGAGCGAGATCGTCCTCGTACGCCACGCCGAATCCGAGGCCAACATCGCCCGGACCTGGCAAGGACGGGGCAACTCGGGCCTGTCACCGGAAGGACGCATCCAGGTCGATGCGCTCACCGCGCGCGTCGATGGTCGGACCTTCGATCTGGTCGCTTCGTCACCGCTGGATCGGGCGACGGAGACCGCAGTGGCCTTCGGAGGTGAGGTCGTAGTCGACCCCGAGCTCACCGAGGTGGATCTCGGAGAATGGGAGGGCGTGTCGGTGGAGACCGTGGCGTCACGTGACCGGGATGTGCTGCGGTCCATATACACCGGCGGTGACGCCCCCTTCGGGAGGAGCGGCGAAAGGATGAGCGAGGTTGCTGGCCGGGCCTGGGCGAGGATCGACGCAGTGGCTGAGCGGGTGGGGCCCGAGGGCCGGGCGGTCCTGGTCACGCATGGCGGTGTCATCGACTCGGTCATCGGAACCCTGCTTCGGGTCGGGGACCGTAGAGCCCACCGCATGGTCGACAACTGCTCTCTCACGCATCTGGTCGGGGAGCCGGGCCGCTGGAGGATCTCCCGTCTCAACGACTCCACGCATCTCGGTTCGCTCAGCGGGTTCGCCGCCGCCCATCTCGAGAGCGGCGGGGCCGTTCTCGCTCTCATTCGTCACGGCCGAACGAAAGCCAACGTGGAGATGCGGGTGCAGGGTCGGTCGTGCTGGGGTCTCGACGAGGTGGGGGAGGAGCAGGTCGGGTTGCTGGCGGAATGGTACGGGACTCTGCCGCTGGTCTACACCTCCCCCCTGACAAGAGCGTCGGCCACCGCCGGGCGGTTGGCCGAGGGAGAGCCGATCGAGGTGGTGGGCCTGGAGGAGATCGCCATGGGGCTATGGGAGGGTCTGGCGTGGGTAGACATTCGAAAGGGCTGGCCCGACCTCTCCAGGCGGATCTTCCTGGAAGGAGAGGACCTGGCTCGAGGTGAGACCGGTGAGACGTGGGAGGAGATGACCGGCCGGGTCGTTTCCACGATCGGGTCGCTCGAGACGCGGGGTGGCGAGGTGACCGGTGTGGTCTCACACGGTGGTGCCATACGTGCATATCTGGGCGCCTTGTTGGGTAGTAACTCCAAGCCCGTGCTGAGTACGCCCGACAACACCTCCGTCACACATGTCGCCCTCACCGGGGACGGGCCGATTCTGTGTGACTACGCAGTGGCGCCCCATCTCGAGGAGGGAACGGTGGCTGGATGACTTCCTACGACAGTCCCAGGTACGCGACGGTCAACCGCTGGGACCCTTCCCATCTCGATCGGATAGACCGCCTCCTCCCGCTCGACACGGGTACTAGGGTGCTCGAAGTGGGTTGTGGGTCTGGACACCTGACACGCCGATTGGCCGAGCGCGGCGTCGACATCTTCGGAGTCGACACCAATCCCAGCGCCGCCTCCGTCGCCGACACCGATCGGGTTCTCACCATGCGGGCCGAGTCGCTCGCCTTCGAGGGAGACTCCTTCGACGCCATCATCTCCGTTCACGCCATCGAGCACATGCCGGCGCTGGAGGCGGCATTGGTGGAGATGGCCCGGGTGTTACGTCCCGGCGGAAGGGTCCTGTTCGTCTACCCCGCCGAGCCGATCATGGGCCTCTACGCCATACCCACGTCGATCATCCTCCACGGGACGCCGTTCAAGGCTCGCCGGGTGCATTGCCAGCGGTTGTGGCCTTCGAAGGTGCGGGGGCTGGTCACGCCGCTCGGATGGGTCGAGACCCATCACGAGTTCAGGCTGTTGAAGTCACCCCAGTTCGTATCCAGGTTCACCGCCGTATGAGGCGGCGCGGGACGGTCGTGACGGCGCTGCTCGCAGCGCTGGCCTCACCTGCTCTCCCCGCCGGTGCCGCCGAAGGCGATCCTCCCTCGGGACCGGAAGCTTGCCTCGTCGACACGATCAACCTGAGACGCGGGGTGCCCCTCGCCTGGTCGGGCACTCTCCAGGAGGAGCTCCGTCGGCACGCCCGGGCGATGGCCGCCGACGGTCGGCTCTCCCACGACGACATGACAGCACGGGTCGACGACCTGCCGGGAGGGTGGACCGGCTACGGAGAGACGGCTTCGGTGGAGCCCCTGACCTCGACCGATTCCAGCGGGGTGGAGCAGTGGTGTGACCGGAGCGTGGAATCCCTGTGGAGTTCGGATCCCCACCGGCTCGTGCTGGCGGGTGACGACTACGGGTTCGTGTCGGTGGGTGTCCACTGGGACGGAGAGCGGATCTGGGCCGTCACCGGGGTGTTCGCCCATCCCTCCTACAGCCCCGATCCCGTGGCCTGGCCCGCCTACCAGGAGGGACTGGCTGGAGGCTGGCAGGGCCGGTTCTCCGACGACGACGGGTCTCCCTTCGAGGGAGACATCGAGGCTCTGGCAGCGGCCGGGATCACCTCCGGTTGCAACCCACCCCAGAACACCCGGTTCTGCCCCGGCGACCCGGTCACCCGCGGGGCGCTGGCGGCCTTCCTGGTGAGGGCGTTCGGGTGGGACCTGCCGGTAGGGGATCGCTTCGTCGACGACGATGGTTCTGTGTTCGAGCGGGAGATCGAGATTCTGGCCGCCAGCGGCGTCACCCAGGGGTGCAACCCGCCTATCAACGATGCGTTCTGCCCCGATCGTGTCGTGACTCGGGCGGCGATGGCGACATTCCTCGGACGCGCTCTCGAGCTGAACCCATCATCTCACGACGCCTTCACAGACATCTCCTCCAGCGTCCACCGGCGGTACATCAATGCTCTCTACGAGTCCGGGCTCACCGCCGGCTGTGACACCGCAGGAACGACGTATTGCCCCGACCATCCGATGACGAGGGGTCAGATGGCGGCCTTCCTGGTACGTGCCGGCCTGACGGACTGAACCCTTCGGTCCCCGAGGTAGGTCGTTCGGTCCTTGGTTGGGCGGCCACCAGGCATGAATATGGACTCACGTTGCCGGAACAGGAGCCCTCACCCGTGCCTCGCACCTTCGTCCTCGACACGTGCGTCTTGCTGGCCGACCCCCATTCGTTGCTGAGGTTCGATGAGCACGAGGTGGTCCTTCCCCTCGTCGTGATAGAGGAGCTGGACCGCAAGAAGACCCTCCTCGACGAGGTGGGAGCGAACGCCCGGGCGGCGATACGCCTGCTCGAGAGCCTCGGCGCCTCCCGGCCGGGAGGGATGCGGGATCCGGCCGCCTTGCCGTCCGGGGGAACCTTGCGGATCGAGTTGAACGGGGTGGCGTCTGATCGCCTCCCCGGGATACTCGACCCCACCACCGCCGATCACCGGATCCTCTCGACCTGCTTCAACCTGGACGATCCCGTCCTCGTGACCAAGGACGCCAGCCTCCGCATCAAGGCCGCCCAGCTCGGTGTCGACGTGCAGGACTACCGGGGCGACACGGTTCAGGTCGACGCGCTGCATTCGGGGATATCGGAGCATCACGTCGATTCGGCCACCATCGACCGCCTCTTCGACGAGGGCAAGCTGACGCTCGATGTGCCCGCCCTGCTCAACGAGTTCGTCGTGCTGCGGGCGGGACGCTCTCGATCGGGTCTGGCGAGGGTGGTCGACGCCGGTGATCGGGTCACCGTGGAGCGGGTCTCGACCCATGTCCGCGCCTTCGGGGTGGAACCGAAGAACCTCCCGCAGACGGTGGCGCTCCACCAGCTGCTGGATCCCGACGTCCCGGCGGTGTCGATGATGGGCAAGGCCGGGTCGGGTAAGACCTTCCTCGCTCTGGCGGCCGCCCTCGAGCAGGTACTCGAGCAGCAGCGCTATCGGCGCGTCAGCGTGTACCGGCCGCTCGTTCCGGTGGGTCGCCAAGAGGTCGGGTACCTGCCGGGGGACCTGTCCGAGAAGCTCGCTCCCTGGATGGCCGCCGTCAACGACAACCTCCACGCCCTGTTCGCCGAGGGCGGAGGAGACGGGGCCAGGGGAGCGGTGGAGGAGCTCGTGGCCCGTGGAGAGCTGGAGCTGGCTGCGGTGACCTATCTGCGGGGACGGTCCATAACCGATGAGTTCGTGATCATCGACGAGGCGCAGAATTTGGAGCTGCCGACGCTGAAGGTGATCCTCACCCGGATGGGCCGCAACTCGAAGGTCGTGTTCTGCGGCGACCTGTCCCAGGTCGACAACCCCTACATCTCTCCCTACGGCGGCATGGCCGCCCTCATCGAGAAGTTC
Source organism: uncultured Acidimicrobiaceae bacterium (assembly GCA_964617995.1). GTDB lineage: Bacteria > Actinomycetota > Acidimicrobiia > Spongiisociales > ZC4RG35 > CAZTXD01. Next base: position 2,971 of record CAZTXD010000093.1, on the reverse strand, counting down.
AAGGGCTGCGACCTGTTCGGTCACGTCACCCTCGATCGGACCATCCGGTCACCGCTGGCGGAGATGGCGGCGGCGGTGCTGTAGGGGGTGCCTCTGGTCGAATGCCCCGTATGCGGGGAGGACGAGGCCCTCGACGGCCGGCGAGGGGAGGCGACCATCGCGATCACCTGCGGGAGTTGCGGCCAGCAGTGGGAGCGATCGCTGTCTCCGATCTGCCCTGTTTGCGGGGGAGGTGACCTCGAGGAGGTGCCCGTTGCCATCGTCGAGAAGAGCCGCGGCACCCAGCTCTCGGTGGTCGGGATCAGGGTGGTGCCGTTGTGCTGGGTCTGCGATGCCGGAACCGTCCGGCGGTGGCAGGCCAACCGCCCCAATCCGCTGATGCCCGATGACCTCCCCAACCGCTTCGACTAGGGGGTCGGGTCGGTTTTCCCATACCAAACGGTGTGCTGGGCGCACCGTTTTGCTGATAAAAACGGATCAGGGGGGATTCTCGGGCCAGGAGTGCTTGGGGTAGCGGCCGGCCATCTCCTTGCGGACCTCGTTCCACGATCCACGCCAGAAGCCGGCGAGGTCGGAGGTGACCTGCACCGGGCGATCGGCGGGAGACAGGAGCTCGATCACCAGCGGTTCCCCGCCGACCAGGGGGTGGTCGTCGACTCCGAACATCTCCTGGACTCGGACCGACAGGACCGGTCGGTCTCCCGTGTAGTCGAGCTCGACGCGACGCCCGGAGGGCAGCGTGTAACGGTCGGGAGCCTCCCGATCGAGCCGCGCCATGAGCGCTCTCCCCAGTTGGGAGCGGAGGACGACGGCCAGGTCGAGGGACTGAACGTCCTTCCAGCCCTCCGCCCCCGCCAGATAGGGAGCCAGCCAGGTCTCCAGATCCGACAACAGCGAGGTGTCGCTCCAGTCGGGCCACGGGTCGCCCGCCTGTCGATGCACGTAGGCGACACGGAGGCGGAGGGCCTGGGCGGCGTGAGACCAGGGGAGGGAGGCGAGGCCGTGATCGGCGATGCGACCGATCAGCGCTCGCGTCGTGGCCTCCCCCCGCTCGGGTCGACGGTCGACCGTCTCGAGGATCATCCCCCCGAGGCGTCGCTCCGTTCGGTCGACGAGCCTGTCGCCCTCCCAGACCAGACGCCGGGTCTCGTCGACGGCGTCTCCGAATGAGGAGGACACGTCATCCCTGTCGATGGCAGCGGCCAGTCGGATCCGGGCGTCCTTACGGCGACCGTCGAGATCGGCGGCCACCAGGAACTCCTCGTTCGCCAGGGGGTCGATGCGGGAGACGAAGGCGGTGGTGCCGGTGCGGAGCTGGAAGCGGCCGGGACTCCCGCGGCGTACCGCCAGCCGATCGGGGAAGGCCCGGGACATCACGATGCCGGTGCGACCGAGGTCGACGCGGGTGAGGTCGGTGACCCCGGCTCGTCGAGCCAGGTCTGCGGCTACGTCGCGCAGGCGTGCCAGGGCACCGAGGGTGGCAGCGGGGTGACGGAAGCTTCTATCCATCAGCAGCCGAACACGGAGGGCGGCGTCGACGGGCACCTCGTCGGGTGGTCCCCGCATGGGGTCGCGTTCGTCGAGAATGGTCGCCAGCCAGATCGCCAGCGCCCGGTCGTCGTCTGATCCGTTGATCATCCGCGCCAGCCGGGGGTGGAGCGGTAGCTCCGACATCTGCCTCCCGACGGGAGTGATGACTCCTCCGGAGTCGAGGGCACCCAGGGTCTTCAGCAGCTCGATGGCTTCGCTCCAGGCGGCCGTCGGGGGCGGGTCGAGCCAGCGGAGGTCACCGGGATCGGTCACCCCCCACGCCGCCAGCTCCAGGGCGAGGCCCGCCAGGTCGACCTGGGTGATCTCGGGATCGATATGGGGTCTCCGGGCGGCCTGTTCCATCTTGGACCACAGGCGGTAGGCGACACCGGGGCCGAGACGCCCGGCGCGTCCTGACCGCTGGTCGGCCGACGCCCGGGAGATCGGAGTGGTCGTGAGCCGCGTCATGCCCGTTCGGGGGTCGAATCGGGGCATGCGGCTCAGGCCGGAGTCGATCACCACCGACACACCCTCCACCGTCAGGCTCGACTCGGCGATATCGGTGGACAGCACCACCTTGCGAAATGGAGGCGTCGACGGGCCGATCGCCAGATCCTGCTCTCCCACCGGCAGCGAGCCGTGCAGAACTCGCACGTCGGCGAGCAGATCGCCGAGGCGGTCCTGAACCCGGCGGATCTCGGCCATCCCGGGCAGGAACACCAGGATGTCCCCTTCGGTGTCGGCGAGGGCGCTTCGCACGACGGCCGCGACGTGATCGTCGGTGGTCCGGGTTCGAGGCGGAGGAGGTTCCCACCTCAGGTCGACCGGGTGCGGTGTGACGTCGGCGGTTATCACCGGGGCCCGTCCGAGGAAGCGGGAGACTGTGTCGGCGTCGATGGTGGCCGACATCACCAGGAGCCTCAGGTCCGGTCGTAGCGCCGTCCGGGCGTCGAGCATCAGGGCGAGGCCCAGGTCCGTTTGTAGGTTGCGCTCGTGGAGCTCGTCGAACACCACCAGGGACGTGCCCGCCAGTTCCGGATCGGCCTGGAGCCGGCGGGTCAGGATCCCCTCGGTCACCACCTCGATGCGGGTGTTGGGGCCGGTAGCACGATCGTGGCGGGTGACGTAGCCCACGGTGACACCCACGGGCTCGTCCAGAAGGTCGGCCATCCGCCTGGCGGCCGCCCGGGTCGCCAGGCGACGCGGTTCGAGCACGACGATGCGGCCCGGGACCGAGTCCAGGAGGCGAAGCGGAACGACCGTGGTCTTCCCCGATCCGGGTGGTGCCACCAGCACTCCCACTCCCGGATCGTCCAGAGCGGAGCGCACCTCGTCGACGACGTTTTCCACCGGCAAGCCCGTGGCCTTCACCCCCACGAGGGTAGACACCCGTTTTCGCGCATCGAATGCGCGCGATAGCGCGCCTTCGATGCGCGAAAAC
>CAZTXD010000092.1:0-14674 GCA_964617995.1 uncultured Acidimicrobiaceae bacterium | reverse complement strand
CCTGGAAGCATCCACTACCACGACCGACCCTCCCGACCCCACCCACCACCCATGACTGCTACCAACGTGACCTCGATTGCCCGGATCCGCACCGCCGCCCGCCGGCGAGCCGACATCGTCCGATCGAACAACCGCACCACCACGCTGTTGCTTCTGGTGACGGTGGTGCTGGTAGTGATCGGCCTGGGAGCGACCATGTCGGCCTCGTCGACCGTCGGGATCGCCCAGAGGGGCGAGCAGCTCCACTTCTTCAAGCGTCAGCTCCTCGGGGTGGGAGCGGGGATGGTGGCGCTGGTGCTGGCCAGCCGCGTCCCCTACCGGGTCTACCGGAAAGCGGCTCTGCCGATGTACATACTCACCCTGGCCCTCCTGGTGGCGGTGCTGACCTTCGGATCGACGGCGGGAGGTGCCCGCCGCTGGATCGTGCTGGGGGGAGTCAACTTCCAGCCGTCGGAGCTGGCCAAGTTCTCGGTGATCGCCCTGCTCGCCCTCCTCTACGAACGCAAGACCAACAACCTGCAGACGTGGGGCCATCTCCTCACCCCGGTGGGATTCGTGGTCGGAGCGGTGGCGATCCTCCTCATGAGACAGCCCGACCTGGGAACGGCTGTCCTCGTGGGCGCTGCCGCCATGGCGGTCCTGTGGGTGAGCCCCGCCCCCGCCCACAAGGTGATGCTCCTGGGCATGGGCGGCCTGGCGGTAGCCGCCTTGCTCGCCGTCGGAGCCGAGTACCGCCTGGACAGGCTGGTGGGGTTCCTGGATCCGTGGTCGAACGCCTCCACCGAGGGTTACCAGCTCATCCAGGGCTACTACGCCCTCGGCGACGGCGGCATCTTCGGGGTGGGGCTGGGAGCGAGCCGGGCCCGCTGGTTCTACCTTCCCAACGCCCACACCGATTTCATTTTCGCCATCATCGGCGAGGAGACCGGGTTGGTGGGAGCGATGACCGTGATCGGCCTGTTCCTGGTCCTGGCGGTAACCGGGTGGGTGGTGGCGGCCCGGGCGCCCGACCGGTTCGGCCGGATGCTGGCGGCGGGAATCACCTCCTGGTTGTCGTTCCAGGCCCTCATCAACGTCGGTGGCGTGCTTGGAGTCCTGCCCATCACGGGGATCGCGCTCCCGTTCGTCAGCTTCGGCAGCACCGCCCTGATCGTGTCGATGGGCGCCCTCGGTGTCCTGGTGAACATCAGCCAACAGGGCGGGAGGAGATGACCTTTGCCATCGCCGCCGCCGGCACCGGAGGTCATGTCTTCCCGGGGCTGGCGGTGGGGGAGGCGCTGGTCGACCTGGGGGTCCCCCCCGGACAGATCCTCTACGTGGGCGGAGACCGTCTCGAGGCCACCGTCTATCCCGACGCGGGCTTCGCCTTCCTGGGGGTGGAGCTCAGGGGGCTGTCCCGCCGGCTCACCCGGAGCAACCTCGGCCTGCCGGCCTTGGTGTGGAGGGCGACGGGAGCCATCCGCACCGAGCTGGAAAGAAGGCAGGTGCGGGCCGTGCTGGGATTGGGAGGATACGTCACCGTCCCCGCGGCCCTGGCCGCGGCCAGGGCAGGAGCGGCTCTGGCGGTTGCCGAGCAGAACGCCCATGCCGGCCTGGCCAACCGTCTCATGGCACGGAGAGCGAGCCGCGTGTTCGTCTCGTTCCCCCGCACCCGGGGACTGCCCCAGGGAGAGTGGGTAGGCAACCCCATTCGCCGTCCCCTGGCCCGCTTCGATCGCACCCGTCTCCGGCCCGCCGCGCGGGGGCGCTGGGAGCTGGATGGGGAGCTGCCCGTGGTGGGGGTGTTCGGGGGCTCCTTGGGGGCGGGCGCCATCAACGCGGCGGTCGAAGCCATGCTCGCCGCCGGCGAGGTGCACTTCCAGGTGTTGCATCTGGCCGGCCACGGGCATGCGGCCATGGCCGAGGCCGCGCAACGGGTTTCGGCCCTCCGCTGGGTGGTGCTGGACTTCTGCGACGAGATGGACAGCTTCTACGCCGCCTGCGACCTGGTGATCGCCCGCGCCGGAGGGTCCGTGGCGGAGCTGACGGCCACCGCCACCCCGGCGGTGCTGATACCGGGCGGGTTCGGATCCGGGGGGCATCAGGCAGCGAACGCTGCTGCGCTGGAAGCGGCGGGAGCGGCGGTGGTGGTGGCCGAGGACCGACTGGACAGCCTGAGAGACGTGGTGGTGGATCTGGCGGGAGACGCAGACAGGCGGGCGCGCATGGCGGCCGCTGCCCGGGATCTGGCCCGGCCGCAGGCGGCGACCGACATCGCCCGGGCCCTCACGGAGATGGCGTCATGATCGGGAACATTCCCCGCCGGCTCCACATGATCGGGATAGGTGGGGCGGGGATGAGCGCCCTGGCGAAGGTCCTGGTGGGCAGCGGCCACCAGGTGTCCGGCTCGGACCTGCGGGGCGGCGCCGCGGTCGATCTGCTCGGGGACCTGGGTCTCGAGGTGTGGGAGGGTCACCGGCCGGAGCAGATCGGGTCCTGTGACCTGGTGGTCGCTTCCTCGGCCGTCCCCGAGGGAGATCCAGAGCTGAGGGCGGCGGAGCAGGCGGGGGTGCCGGTGTGGCGCCGGCCGGTGCTCCTGGAAGCCGTCACCGCCTCCATGCCTACGGTGGGACCGACAGGGACCCACGGGAAGACCACGACCACCGCCCTGATGATCACTGCCCTGCGGGCGGCCGGGTTCGACCCGTCGTTCGTGATCGGCGGCGAGATGGGCGGGCTGGGGACCAACGGCCACCTGGGAGCCGATGACCTGCTCGTCCTCGAGGTCGACGAGGCGTTCGGGACGTTCGAGCATCTGCGGCTGCACGGCCTCGTCGTGACCAGCGTCGAGAGTGACCACATGGATCATTTCGGTTCCGCCGATGAGCTGGAGGAGAGCTTCGTGCGGGTGGTGCGAGATGTCGACGGCCCCGTGCTCACATGTGCCGACGACCCCGGGGCCGCCCGGGTGGCCGACCGGACCGGAGCGATGACCTACGGCACGGACCGGGCGGCCCGCTGGCGGATGGCCGACTTCGAGGCCGACACGACGCGCAGCCGATTCCGGGTGCAGGGTCCGGGTGCGTCAGTGGAGGTGTCCCTTCCCCGGCCGGGATTGCATCTCGCCCGCAACGCCACGGGCGCCCTGGCGCTCCTGGCGGAGCTCGGACACGACCCCGTGGCTGCGGCGGTCGGTTTGGCGGCCTTCGCCGGTGTGAGGCGTCGCTTCGAGTCCCGCGGCGTCGTCGCCGGAGTGAGGATCGTCGACGACTACGCCCACCTTCCCACCGAGGTGGCCGCCACTCTGCGCGAAGCCGCCCAGCTCGGCGCCCGCAGGGTATGGGCGGTGTTCCAGCCTCATCTCTATTCCCGCACCCGGGACATGCACCGCGAGTTCGGGGCGGCACTGGCCCGGGCCGACCACGTGGTCGTCACCGACGTGTACGGAGCACGAGAGGCACCCATCCCCGGAATCACCGGACGGCTGGTGGCATCCGCGGCCCAGCGGGCAGGCGCCAGGGAGGTGGACTATGTCGCTCATCTGGCCGAGGTCGCCGTCACCCTGGCAGAGATGGTGCAGGAGGGCGATCTGGTGGTGACCATGGGAGCGGGGGATATCACCCTGGTGGCCACCGAGCTGGCTCAGGCACTCGAGGCGCGGACGGCTGACCGCCGATGACGTGGGAAGACCTGACCGCCCGGGGGATCGCCCGTCGTGCCGTCGAGCTATCTCCGCTCACCACCTACAAGCTGGGCGGCCCGGCCGACCTGTACGTGGAGGTCGTCGGCCCCGACGTGCTGGGACCGCTGGCGGAGGCCATGAGCGCCGATCCGGTGCCGACCCTGATCCTGGGGAGGGGATCCAACCTCCTGATAGCCGACGGGGGATTCCGGGGAGTCGTGGTGCGGCTGAGCCGGGCGTTCACCTCCCTCTCGATCGACGACGACGGTCTGGTCACGGCCGGAGGAGCCCTGTCTCTGCCCCAGCTCGCCCGGGCCGCCTCCCGCCAAGGGCGGGGCGGTCTCGAATGGTGCGTCGGCGTGCCCGGCTCCGTAGGCGGGGCCGTGCGTCAGAATGCCGGCTGCTTCGGGAGCGAGGTGGTCGACGTGCTCGTTGACGCCGACATCGTGTCCCTCGCCAACGGCCGCCGGGGAACATTCGAGGCCCACGCCTTGGATCTCTCCTATCGCCACTCGGCCGTCACCGCCACCGATCTGGTCGTGTCCGCCCGGTTCCGCACCGTTGCCACGGACCCCGAGAAGGCGGCCGGGGAGATGAAACGGGCGACACGGTGGCGACGCGACCATCAGCCGGGCGGAACGCTCAACGCCGGGTCGGTGTTCAAGAACCCACCCGGGGATGCGGCAGGGGCCATCATCGACCGACTGGGTCTGAAGGGATTCTCGGTCGGGCGGGTACGTGTCTCTCCCCGTCACGCCAACTTCGTCGAGGCGGAAGCGGGAGCCAGCGCCTCCGAAGTCCATGCCCTGATAGAGGCAGTGAGAGGACGGGTGGAGGACGAGACGGGGATCTGCCTGGAGATGGAGATCCAGCTCGTCGGGTTCGGGAGCGAGGACTGACGGGTGGACCGGCGCCTGGCGGAGAGACGACGAAGAGTGGCCGAGGATCGAGCCCGCTCCAACCTGGGCAGGCTGGTGCGCCTCCTGATCATCCTCGGCGTGGTCGGCGGCCTGGTCTGGTTCGCCCAGTCGCCCTTCCTGTCGGTGGCGACGGTGGAAGCGACGGGCCACACCCGGGTCGATGTCGACGCGGTTCTCACCGCCCACGGGGTGGTGGAGGGCCGGCCCATGCTGGTGATCGACGTCGGGGGGGCGGAGGCTGCCCTGCAGTCGGACCCGTGGGTGGACCAGGCCCGGGTGGCACGGGAGTGGCCGACCCGGGTCGTGGTGCAGGTGGTGGAGCGGGAGCCGGCGGCCACCGCCGAGCTGGCGGATGGGTCGTGGCTGGTGGCCGCCGACGGCACCCTCCTCGAGACGACCCCCGAGGAGACCCGGGGCCAGCCCGTGGCCTCGTTCCCCTCCCTCACCTCTGAGGCGGCAGTCGACGACCTGGAACTGGAAGCGGCGGTGGAGTACCTGGCGGCCCTCCCCGGCGAGCTGAGACGGGGCGCCCGTGTCGGGGACGGGCCGGAGGGCCTGGAGGCGACGGTGGCGGGTTTCACGGTCCGCCTGGGGCGTCCCTTCGACATGGAGCAGAAGGCAACGGTGACGGCGGCCATGATCGAGTCAGGAGTGGAGGAGGGGTCGGTGATAACGGTGGTCGCTCCCGCCTCACCCGCTCTCCTCCCGCCGGGCGCCGACCCGGCCACCCAGGAATCGGAAGAGCCAACCACCACCACCACCCAACCCTGAACCTCAACTAGAGGCTCAAACTAGAGGGGTTTACGAATCTCTCAACCTCGTGTAAAGGTTCAGGCAAGCGTATGACATCAATGGAGGTTTGACATGAGTTCCCGGCCCGGTTCCAGCGGCAGTTATCTAGCGGTGATCAAGGTCGTCGGCGTGGGCGGGGGCGGCGTCAACGCCATCAACCGCATGGTGGAGGCGGGGGTGAGAGGGGTGGAGTTCATCGCCCTCAACACCGACGCCCAAGCTCTGCTCATGTCCGACGCCGACGTGAAGCTCGACCTGGGACGCGACGTCACCCGCGGTTTGGGGGCGGGAGCCAACCCCGAGGTCGGGCGCGCCGCCGCCGAGGCTCACCGCCAGGAGCTGGAGGAGGTGCTCAAGGGCTCGGACATGGTGTTCATCACCGCCGGCGAGGGCGGAGGCACCGGGACCGGAGGCGCCCCCATCGTCGCCGAGGTGGCCCGGAACATGGGAGCTCTCACGGTGGGTGTGGTGACCCGCCCCTTCGGGTTCGAGGGTCGCCGCCGCGCCGTTCACGCCGAGGAGGGGATCGAGTCACTGCGCGAGGCCGTGGACACCCTGATCGTCATCCCCAACGACCGTCTCCTCGACGTGGGGGATCCCGACGCGCCCATGACCGAGACCTTCCGCCTGGCCGACGAGGTGTTGATGAACGGAGTTGCCGGGATAACCGATCTGATAACCACTCCCGGACTCATCAACGTCGACTTCGCCGACGTCAAGACCGTGATGGCCGACGCCGGGACCGCCGTCATGGGCATCGGCCGGGCATCGGGTGAGAACCGGGCCTCCCAGGCAGCCCAGCGGGCCATCTCCAGCCCGATGCTGGAGGCGTCGATGGACGGTGCCCGGGGTGTCCTGCTGTCGATCGCCGGACCGTCGTCGATGACCCTCCACGAGGCGACGGCCGCCGCCCAGGTGGTGGCCGATCACGCCGACGCCGAAGCCGAGATCATCTTCGGGGCGCTGATCGACGACGACCTGTCCGAGGAGATCAAGGTCACCGTGATCGCAGCCGGTTTCGACAGGGGCCGTGTGAGACGCTCCGCCGCCTCCCGAGGTTCGACGGAGCGCCCGACCGAGCCCCGGTCTCGTTCCGCCGCCCGCCCGGCCGCAGACGACGAAGACGACCTCGACATCCCCACTTTCGTCCAGGGATGAGCGAAGGCCCGATTCCGGCCGGAGTTGCGTTCACCCGGCCGGCCGAAGGGGACATGCGCGGCGACCCGGACGCCCGTCACCGGGTTGCCCGCCGCCTCGGCATCCCCGAACAGTGGGCCACGGTCGGCCAGGTCCACGGCGGCCGGGTGGAGTTGGTGGACGGTCCCGGCGTGGCCGGTCCCGCCGACGCGCTGGTGACCACCACCCGGCGGCTCCCGCTGGCGGTCTTCACGGCCGACTGCCTGGGGGTGGTGCTCACCGCCCCCGGAGTGGTGGGTGTCGCCCATGCCGGCTGGAGGGGCCTGGCGGCGGGCGTGCTCGAAGCCACCACCGCCGCCATGGAGGCGCGAGGAAGTGCTCCCGAAGTCGCCCACATAGGCCCGGCCATCGGGGCCTGTTGCTTCGAGGTCGGAGACGAGGTGACCGGGCTGTTCGTCGAGGACGTGGCGTCGACCACCTGGGGGACCCCGTCGGTGGATCTGGTGGGGGTGGCCCGCCGACGTCTGCCGGAGATCAGAGTCATCACCGAGGAGCGGTGCACGGCCTGCGGGGGAGGCCCCAGTCACCGCCGCGACGGGACCGCCCAACGGCTGGCGGCCGTCGGGTGGCTGACGTGAGCCTGGAGGAGGTCGACGAGAGGGTGGCGGCTGCCTGCGCCCGCGCCGGAAGGGATCCCGGGGAGGTCACCGTGGTGGCGGTGAGCAAGGGTGTGTCGCTGGAGGCGATGGAGAGCCTCTATGCCGGGGGGCATCGGGACTTCGGTGAGAACCGGGCCGACGAGCTGGCCCGGAAGGCGCCCCGCCTGCCGGGCGACATCCGCTGGCACTTCGTCGGGCACCTCCAGTCGAACAAGGCCCGGATGGTGCGTCCGGTGGCCAGCTGCCTCCACTCGCTCGACCGGCTGTCGCTGGCGAAGGCGTGGCTGAAGGGGGCCGGCTCACCACCAGCATCGTTCCTCCAGGTCAACATCGGGAGGGAGCCACAGAAATACGGGATCGACCCCGAGGAGGCGGTGGAGACCGCCGTGGCCTTCGAGGAGCTCGGCCTTCCGCTGGTGGGAGTGATGGCCATCCTCCCGATCGTGTCCCACCCGGAGGAGGCGCGTCCGTTCTTCCGCGAGCTGGCCGAGGTACGCCGTCGCGTCGGTGAGAAGATTCCGGGCGTCGAGGGCCTGTCGATGGGAATGACCGACGACTTCGAGGTGGCCGTGGAGGAAGGTGCCACGATTATCCGGGTGGGACGGGCTATCTTTGACCACCACATCAGTTCTGCATAGAGGATCGAATGTCGTCTCTTCTGTCAAAGGCGCTCGTGTATCTGGGTCTGGTCGACGAGGACCAGCCCACCTACGAGGGTGGTGAGCGCCCCGACCCCCGACCGCGCCCCGCCCCGGCCGAGCCCTCCTACGAGGAGCGCCGTCCCCGCCAGACCGCCCGCATCCAAGGGGTGAGCAGTGTGGAGGGCCGCCGGGTCGAACCCCCCACCAGGGCCGCCTCCTTGGGAGAGCACCAGATGGTCCGGGCCGTGCGACCCGTGGAGGTGCAGTCCGATGTGCTGGTGGTGGAGGAGTTCGGAGACGCCAAGATCCTGGCCGACCGGGTCCGCGACAAGGTGCCCGTCGTCCTGGATCTGCGCCGGGCCGATCCCGGTCTGGTGAGGAGGGTGGTCGACTTCTCCAGCGGGCTCATCTACGCCCTCGACGGGACCATGAGGAAGGTCGGCGAGGGGCTGGTTCTGGTGCTGCCGCCGCGGGTCATGCTGTCACGCGACGAGAAGCTGCGACTGACTTCTCTCGGGGTCTACCAACTTGGCGACGCCGACTGATCGTGGGGGTGGTATGCACGGCCTTGAGCCTCTACTCGCTCGCGGTGCTGATCTGGGTCATCCTGAGCTGGGTGCGCGTCCCCTCCACTCACGCCCTGGCGCGGGTGACCGTCTTCCTCGACCGGATCATCTACCCGGTGATCCTCCCCATCCGCCGGGTCATGCCTCCCCTCCGGCTGGGCGGCGGGGCCCTCGACCTGTCGCCGATAGTGCTGCTGCTGGGCCTGTCCCTGCTGGCCAGGATCATCTGTTGATGCTTGGGTACGTTTCAGTGGGGGCGTATGCTCGGGCGGGACGCCAGCACGGCCGCATCTTCGAGGGAGAAGCCGCTCAATGCCTTTGACACCGATCGACATCCAGCAGAAGACGTTCGGCCCGGAGCTCCGTGGCTACAACATGGACGAGGTCGACGACTTCCTCGACGAGGTAGTCACCACCCTCAAGGACTACGACCAGCAGATCCGCGACGCCCACGACCGTATCCGCGCCCTGGAGGCCGAGGTGGCGACGCGGGGCGAGGACGAGACGGCCATCTCCCGCGCTCTCGTCGCCGCCCAGAAGCAGGCCGACGCCCTCATCACCGACGCCCGCGAGGAAGCCGACTCCATCCGCGACCATGCCCATGACGAGACCGCCCAGTTTCGAGCCGAGCGGGACGCCGAGCAGATGGCGCTGACCCAGGAGATAGCCCGCATGCGGGCGACGGTGGCCGACCTCAAACGTCGCATCGTGGAGCTGGCCGTCTCCGCCGAGTCGGACCTGGACGAGATGGACCAGGCGGCGGCGGAGGCCTCCGATGCCGTGTCCGGTACTGAAGAGAGCCCTGCCGCCGAGGCGCGGACGCTCGCCAAGCCCTGGGATGTGATCGAGACGCCCACCGAGGGGGAGGAGGACGAGTGGCCCCCGACGGATGTGGATGAGCTGGAGGAGGTCGGCAGGTACGCCGCGGATACGGAGGTCGCGGAGCCCGATCACTACGACGACCGTCCGGAGGTGGCTGCCTCCGAGAACGACGCCGAGCATCTCACCGAGGAGCTCGACCTCGACGACCTCGAGCGCGACTACGACGACGACGAGCGCATGGGCGACCACGAGGCCCGGCCCTCCCCGGAGCAGCCCGGTGAGTCGGCCGCCGGGAGTCGCCGGCCCTGGGAGCGCGGCTCGGTCTGAGCGCGGCAGTCGTCTGTCCTCGGTATTCGGTTGCCGACAACCGATCACTGAGAACTGAGAACCCTCTCAGATCCTCTCGACCGTCATGACGAGGATGGCTCCGTCGACGTCCACACCGGGGCCCTCCATCTCGGGGGCGCGTTCCATCTCCGAGGCGAGGGTCTCGGCGGCGATGTAGTCGCGGTGGGTGTCGACCGCCTCGGCCAGCCGGTCGTCGTTCGTGCTCCAGCGGAGCCGGATACGATCGGCCACGTCGAGGCCCGCTGAGCGGCGCGCCTGCTGGACCCGGCTCACCACGTCGCGGGCCAGGCCCTCGGCGACCAGGTTCGGATCGAGGCGGGTGTCGAGAGCCACGGCCAGCTCCCCGTCGGCCTCCACCACCGTACCTTCCCGGGGGGTCCGGGCGACGATCACGTCGTCGGCGGTGATCGCAGCGCCCGCCACCTCCAGGGTCTCGCCTGCCAGCAGCCGGTCGATCTGGGTTCGGTCGAGGGAGGAGATGGCGGCGGCGCTCTCCTTGACGTGGCTCCCCAGCCGAGGACCCAGACGTGAGAAGTCTGCCTTGGCCGTCACGTCCACCAGGCCGCCGTCGTCGGCCGACACCCGCACGTCCCGGACGTTCAGCTCGGTGGCGATCAGCTCCGAATGCGCCCCGACGGCCTGTGAGACCCGGCCGTCGCTGGTGATCACCGTGAGGACGGCCAGGGGCTGACGAACCCGCAGGTCGTGCCGCTTGCGGAGCGAGTGACCGGCCGAGACGACGCGCCGGACGACCGAGATGGCCGTCTCCAACTCCCGGTCGATGAGCGAGGTGTCCGCCTCGGGGAAGGTCGCCAGGTGGATCGACTCGGGGCCTTCCGCCCCCGGGCCCACCACCAGGTCCTGATGGAGCCGTTCGGTCACGAAGGGGAGGACGGGGGCGAGGACCCGGATGAACGTGGTGAGCACCTCGTAGAGGGTGGCGAAGGCGGCCAGCTTGTCGGCGTCGTTCTCGCCGCGGGCAGCCCAGAATCGGCGCCGCGAGCGGCGGATGTACCAGTTGGTGAGGTCGTCGATGAATCCGAGAGTGGGGGCGATCACGTTGTAGAGGTGGTAGCCCTCCATCTGCTCGTTGACGGTGGCGATGAGGCTCTGGAGTACGGACAGGATCCAGCGGTCGATCTCGGGACGATCCGCCGGCGGGGGAGCAGCTCGCAGGTCGGCCAGCGTGAGGTCGTCCGCCACGGCGTAGGTGGTGAAGAACGTGTGAGTGTTCCAGAGGGGGAGCAGCACGGTGCGCACCACCTGACGGACACCCTGCGGGGAGAAGCGGATGGCCTCTGCCCGCAGCAGGGGGGAGTCGAGCAGGTAGGCCCGGACGGCGTCGGCCCCGTAGGTGTTGAACAGCTCGCTGGGATCGGGATAGTTGCGGAGCCGCTTGGACATCGCCCGGCCGTCCTCGGCGAGGATCCACCCGGACACGACGCAGTTGCGGAAGGCGGGGGCCTCGAACAGGGCAGCGGCGAGTACGTGGAGGGTGTAGAACCATCCCCGGGTCTGGTCCAGACCCTCCGAGATGAACTGGGCCGGGAAGGCGGCTTCGAAACGGTCGGCGTTCTCGAACGGGTAATGGAGCTGGGCGTAGGGCATCGACCCGGCGTCGAACCACACGTCCAGGACCTCGGGGACCCGCACCATCGTCCCGTCGCAGTCGGGGCAGGGCCAGGTGAGCTTGTCGACTACGTGCTTGTGTAGGTCGGTGGGACGGGTGCCGGATCGCTCCTCCAGCTCATCGAGGGAACCCACGCACTCCCGACGTTCGCACCCGTCGCATTCCCACACGGGGATGCAGGACCCCCAGAAGCGGTTGCGGCTGATCGCCCAGTCCCTCGCCCCTTCCAGCCAGTTGCCGAAGCGACGTTCGCCGATGGCGGCCGGCACCCAGTTGACCTCGTCGTTCAGCCGCACGAGCCGGTCACGGAACTTCGTCACCTCCACGAACCACGACGGGATCGCCTTGTAGATCAGCGGGGTGCCGGTGCGTTCGCAGAAGGGGTAGGAGTGGCGGATCGTCGACTCGGCCAGCAATGCCCCCGATTCGCGCAGCAGCCCGATGAGGAGGGGGTCGGCTTCCTTGACGTTGAGCCCCGCCACCGGCGGCACCTGGTCGGTGAACCCCCCCTCGGCGTCGACCGGGTCGACCATCACGTCCAGGCCGGCGGCGACGGCGGACGCCAGGTCCGCCTCGCCGTATGCGGGTGCCATGTGCACCAGGCCCGTTCCCTCATCCGTGGTCACGTCGCTCGAGGGGACCACCCGGAAGGCACCCTCCGACCGTCGCTCCTCGAAGTAGGGGAACGGGGGACGGTAGGAGACGCCCAGCAGGTCATCGCCGCGGGCCTGCGCCACCACCTCGTGGTCCTCACCCAGCACCTCGGCGGCCAGGTCTTCCCCGACCCACACATGGCCGTCTCGGTGGCGTACCCGCACATAGCCGAGGTCCCTGCCCACCGCCACCATCAGGTTGCCGGGCAACGTCCACGGCGTGGTCGTCCAGATGAGGAGGCGGTCTCCCTCCTCCACCGGGCCCCGGCCCTCCAGCACATCGAACCCGACCGTTATCGAGGGATCCTCCACCTCGCGGTAGTCCTGGTTGGCTTCGAAGTTGGAGAGAGGCGTGGCCGCCCCCCACGAGTAGGGGACGACCTTCATCGCCTGGTAGACCAGCCCGGCGTCCCACAGCCGGCGGAAGACCCACCACACCGACTCCATGAAAGTGAGGTCCATCGTCTTGTAGTCGTTCTCCATGTCGACCCACCGCCCGAGGCGGCGCACGATGTAGTTCCACTCCTCGGCGGTGTCCTCGACCAGCGCCCGGCAGGCCTCGTTGAAGCGGTCGACCCCGTACGCCTCCACCTCGGTCGGGCTGGTCAGCCCCAGCTTCTTCTGCACCTCCATCTCGACGGGGAGGCCGTGGGTGTCCCAGCCGAAGCGCCGTTCCACCCGGAAGCCACGCATCGTCCAGTAGCGGGGGACCACGTCCTTGACCGTCCCGGCGAGGAGATGCCCGTAATGGGGGCTGCCGTTGGCGTAAGGGGGACCGTCGTAGAAGATGTACTCGTTGTCGGCGGGCCGTTCGGTGACGCTGCGCTCGAACGCCGACGTCCGATCCCAGTGATCGAGAACGTCGAGCTCGACCTGAGGGAAGTCGACATCGGAGTCGACGCGGTTGAAGTCTGATCTGCTCACGTCGGGAATGGTATTACCACCCCGGCGCCGTCCCGGACCGACTTCCCGCCTGCGGGAACGGGAATGGATGATTGGCTCGGGGCGTTTGCTATCGTCCTCACGCCCAATGGGAGGTTTCATGGCCCGGAAGCTGGCCAAGTCCACCGTCGAGCGATACCGGAAGCGTCTGCTGGAAGAGAAGGACCGCCTGGAAGAGCTGATCGAAGAGGCACGGATCGAGCTGGAAGAGGCGCGCCAGACGGAGTCGTCCGCCGAGCGCAGCCCCGACCCCGGCAACGCCGAAGCCGGGTCGATGAAGTTCGAGTACGAGAAGGAGCTGTCGATGCAACAGAACAGCATCGACCTCCTCCACAAGGTGGAGACCGCACTGGAGCGGATCGAACGAGGCGAATACGGCCAATGCGAGTCGTGTGGCAAGGACATCCCTACGGCCCGGCTCGACGCCCTGCCCTACGCCACTCTCTGCGTGGACTGCGCCCGGCGCCGATGACGTCAGAGCGGGGGCGGGCCGCGGTGCTCCGCGGTCGCTACCCGGTGGCCGTTTCGCTGGCAGCGGCGGTGGTCGCGGCCGACCTTCTCACCAAGCGGTGGGCCTCCACTACCTTCACGAGCCACCCGGAGGAGGTGCTGGGATCGTTCCTCCGGTTCCGTTACGTCGAGAACACCGGCGCCGCCTTCTCGATGTTCCAGGGGGCGGGGCCGTTGTTCGGGGTGGCGGCGGTGGTGGCGATTGGAGCCGTCCTGTGGTTTCTCCGCCACGCCGGCAGCGGCTGGGAGGTGGCCGGCTTCGGGCTGATCATCGGCGGGGCGGCGGGCAACCTGATCGACCGCCTGGCCCGCGGCACGGGCTTGTTGGACGGGCCCGTGATCGACTGGATCGATCTCTGGTTCATCCCCACCTTCAACCTCGCCGACGCCTCCATCACCGTGGCCGTGGTGCTGCTGCTCCTGGGCTCATGGCTGAGACGCTGAGCACCACCGTTCCCGACGACCTCGACGGGGAACGTCTCGACCGGGCGGTGGCGGTGCTGGGGGAGATGTCGAGAGCGACCGCCCGTCGGGCGGTGGAAGCAGGTGAGGTGACCGTCGACGGCCAGGTCGTCGGGAACGGCCGGTCCCGGGTGTCGGCGGGCCAGATCCTGGTCCTGCCGCCGCCCGCTCTAGAAGCGGACCTGGTGCCCGAGCCGGTGGAGTTCGAGACCGTCTACGTGGACGAGCACGTGCTGGTGGTCGACAAGCCCGCCGGCCTGGTGGTTCATCCCGGAGCAGGTCGGGACGAGGGGACCCTGGCGGCGGGGATCCTCCACCGCCACCCCCAGGTGGGAGGGGTGGGCCAGCCGGGACGATGGGGAATCGTCCACCGGTTGGATCGTGACACCTCCGGCTTGATGGTGGTGGCGTTGACATCGGACGCCTACCACGACCTGGTCCGCCTGATCGCCTCCCGTCGGGTGGAGAGGGAGTACCTGGCCCTGGTGGACGGCGTCTTCGCCGTCCCGACCGGGACGATCGAGGCTCCTCTCTCTCGCGACCCCTCTCGCCCCACCCGTCAGAAGGTCGATCCGGCAGGCCGCCCCGCGGTGACGCATTACTCGGTGGAGGAGACCTACCCGGAGTACGGCGCCTCGCTGCTGCGGGTCCGGCTGGAGACGGGCCGTACCCACCAGATCCGCGTTCACCTCGCCGCCATCGACCACTCCCTGGTCGGCGATCGTGTATACCGGTCCGGTCCCGATCGTGTGGCCTCTCCCCGGGTGTTCCTCCACGCCACCCGCCTCTCGTTCACGCATCCGGTCTCGGGGGAGGAGGCGAGGTTCGACTCTCCCCTTCCGCCCGATCTGACCGCCGTCCTCGACCAGCTCACCTGATCCCGTTTTCGCGCATCGAATGCGCGCCATAGCGCGCATTCGATGCGCGAAAA
>CAZTXD010000091.1:0-14753 GCA_964617995.1 uncultured Acidimicrobiaceae bacterium | reverse complement strand
CGCCCAGCATCCGTGCCTTCAACCCGGGGGCGACGATCGTCTTGATGAGTGTCTGGCCGGTCTTGAAGTCCTTGCCGCACACGGGGATGTCCCGCTGGTCCGCCAGCTCCAGCAGCGCGGGCAGGTCGACGGTGAGGTTGGGAGCCCCGTTGGCGAACGGAACGTCCGATTGGAGAGCGGCGTAGGCGTAGATCTGGGAGGGAGCGATGTCCGGGTCCGAGTTCTTCAGCCCCTCCTCGAAGGACGCCAGATCCATGTGGACCTCCGCGGGTTCCCGGTAGACCTCGGTGGACCCACACCACACCATGACCACCCGCTCCAGGCCCTGATCGCCCCGGAAACGGTCTATGTCCTCCATCAGAGCATGGGCCTGATCCATCTTGGAACCGACGGTGGGCTTGACGTTGTCGGTCCCGGGCAGGTTGCGCACCCATTCGTGCTCGAAGATGGCGCTCATCGGTTCGATGCTCCGCAGCTCGTCACCGATGGCCTCGACATGGCGCGGTTCGAGAACACCGGCCTTCATCGCCGAGGCGTAGGCGTCGTCCGAATAGGGGTCCCAGCCTCCGAACACCAGGTCGTCGAGGGAGGTGAGGGGCGCGAAGTCCCGGATCAGGGGATTGCGGTCCTCGTCGCGACGACCGAGACGGATACGACCGAGTTGAGTCAAGGAGCCGAAAGGCTCGGCGATGCCGCGTCGAGCCGCCAGCACCCCGGCGTAGAGCGTCGTGGCCACCGCCCCCATTCCCGGGGTGAGGACACCGAGCCGGCCTGCGGCCGGGGCAACTTTGGCTGGTTCGGGCAATGCAATACCTCCTGGGGTCCCCGCGAACGATACGGGAGTAGAGGCGGGGGAGAGAACCGGGCGGTCCGGTCGGTAGGGTGAGGGTCCATGGATTTCGGTGGCGGAACGCTCGAACCCTCGGTGGACGTTGCGTTTCTCGCCGACGCTGTCCAGGCCAGCCGTGGCAAGCTGTTCGTCCTCGGCGGCGGCTGGGACGTCCTGACCGTCCGGTCCCTTCCCGCCCGGCATCCCAGCATGGGGATCGGGCTGCGGGTGCGGGTGCCGTGGGGATGGCCCGGGGAATCGGTGAAGCTCGACGTCGAGCTCCAGGATCAGGACGGCAAGTCGATGCTGCCGGGCTCTCTCACCGCTCCGGTGCCGGTCAGGCGCCCCGACCATCTCCCCGAGGGTCAGGATCTCACGATCGTGCGCGCCCTCACGTTCACGAACGTCATCTTCCGGGCCGAGGGCGCCTACTCGTTCGTTATCTCGATCGACGCCGAGGTGAAGGAGCGGTTGCGCTTCCTGGTTCGCGTCTACACCGGCGAGAATCGCTGATGCGCCTACCGATGCTCCCCCTGGGAACGGTCGTGTTCCCGTATACGGCGATCCCCTTGCGCATCTTCGAGGCGCGTTACCAGCATCTCCTCGACGACGTGTTGGCCGGCGACAGGACCTTCGGAACCGTCTTGATCGAGAGGGGGTCGGAGGTGGGAGGTGGCGACGAGCGGTTCGCCATCGGGACGACCGTGCGGGTCGCCTCCGTGGGCCGGCTTCCGGAGAGCGATCACAGGCAGATCATCGTGGCCGCCCTGTCCCGCATCGAGGTGGAGCAGTGGCTGGCAGAGCAGCCATATCCCCTGGCGGAGGTGCGCCCGTTCCCCGACGACGAGGAGGAGGTTCCCGCCGGCCTGGTCGAGGATGTCAAGGCGAGTGTGCGCAAGGTGCTGGCACTGGCGAGTGAGCTGGGGGCCGACACCTCCTCGATCACCGCCGACCTGGCCGACGACCCGGTGACTGCCAGCTACCAGGCCTCCGCTCTCACGCCGGTGACACCCCTCGACGCTCTTTCCCTGCTGGCGGCCCGGGGACCGGCCAGCAGGCTCCGGCTGTGTGGCGAGATGCTGGTCGACAGTGCCCGGCTGTTGCACGAGCAGCTGGGTCCGGGGAACGGATGATCACCACACCGGGCCTTTCGCCGATGAGGCGTCACGGCGGTGGGCGGTTGTCGGTTCCCGGTTCTCGGTGACCTCCCGGAAACGCTCAGGTTGGCGTCCGGCAGAGCCGATACAGCGACGACACCATCCTGTAGCCAGGGAGTGGGCTGCCGTGATGGCACGTTGCGAGGCCGAGTCCCCCGACTCGGCCTCGCTGTGTTCCGGGTTTGTGAGCCCTCTCACATAGCGTTACGGTTCCCGACCCGGGACCACGGTCCTAGTTCTCTACCCCCCTCCTGGAGTTCCCTTGAAGTACCTACTCGTCCTCGTCGCGCTCGTTGTCGCCTTCCCGCTGGGGGCAGCAGGCGACGACTCCTTCCCGGTCGTCTTCCCCCAGGATCCGACCATCACAGAGCTCACCGATAGCTGGGGGGCGCCGCGCGATGGCCACAGCCATCAGGGGAACGACCTGATGGCTCCCAAGATGTCGGACGTTTACGCCATCGCCGACGGAGTCGTGGTGATGGTGCGAGACCGGGGCAGCGCCGGGCGGTATGTGGTGATCGACCACGGTGACGGTTGGGAGAGCTGGTACATGCATCTCAACAACGACACCCCGGGCACGGACGACGGGGCCGCTCCGCTGTCTCTGGGTGTGGCGGTCTTCGAGCGCCAGTGGGTGGAGGCCGGCCAGCTCATCGGCTGGGTGGGGGACTCGGGCAACGCCGAGGGATCGTCAGCCCATACCCACTTCGAGCTCCATCGCAACGGACGTCCCATCGACCCCTACCCCTATCTCGTCGCCGCTTATGAAGAGGCGTTGGAGATTCTCCGCCTCCCCGAGGCGGGTCAGCCTCGTCCCGAGTAGCGCCCCGAGGGTGCTCCTCCGTCAGTCGGTCGTGGGGATCTGACGGGCGGCGTCGAGGCGATAGACGGCCTCTGCCAGGTCGGTCGACCCGGGTGCGACCGTCGCCACCTCGGCCACCCCCACCGGAGGGGGCTCGGTCTCTGTCACCCAGATGACCCGGGTCACTCCGGCCGTGGCCGCCGCTCTGGCCCATCCCGCCATGACAGCCTCTTCGCTGGAGGCGAAGGCACGCTCCCGCCCGTCGGCGGCGGCGGCGCCCACCAGCACGGTGGAGAAGCAATTGAGGCATGCCCCGGCGATGTGGGAGTCGTCGGAGACATCGCCGAGGGCTACCTTCACGCCGTGTTGGCGCAGCGCATCGGCCTCCTCGGGATCGGTGACGAAGGCCCTCACCTCCCGCTGCGGGTCCAGGAAGCGTCGCATGATCGCTCGTCCCGGGTCGGTGTCGGCTCCGATGATCATCACCGGCATGGGGCCAAGGTAGCGGAGACGGCGGGCGTGGCCGGAACCGAATATGCGCATATGCGAATTGGAGGGATCGGGGAGGGATTAGACTGGTGGCCCGCCCATCGACCCCGGAGCCCGAATCAGTTGACGCCGACCGCGACCCCGCTCTACGACCCCCGCTTCGAGCACGACGCCTGCGGCGTCGGCTTCATCGCGGCGCGGGACGGCACCGCCTCGCACCGGATGACGCGCCTGGCGGTCGATTGCCTGCGGCATCTCGACCACAGGGGGGCGAAGGCCGCCGACGGCACCGGCGACGGGGCGGGTCTGATGACCCAGGTCCCGATCCGCCTGTTGAGCCGCGACCTCGTCTCGGCCGGCCTCACTCTCGTCCCGGATCGTCCCCTCGGTGTCGTCATGTGCTTCCTTCCCCCCGACGACGCCGAGCGGCGCCGGGAGATGGTGGCCGAGGCCGTCGCCGGTGAGGGAGGAGACCTCATCTACTGGCGCCAGGTGCCGATAGACCCGTCCATCCTGTCGAAGCGGGCTCTCGACAGTCTCCCGCTCATAGAGCAGGCAATAGTGGTCGCTCCCGAAGGCATCGACGACGACGCCTTCGAGCGGTCCCTGTTCCTCGCCCGCAAGCGAGTGGAGAGGGCGGGGCCCGCTCCCGGCTTCTCGGTCGCTTCGGCCTCCGGGCGAACGGTGGTCTACAAGGGCCTCTTCGCCGCTCTCGACATCGCCTCGTTCTACTGGGACCTGGACGATCCCGACTTCGAGACGGCCTTCGCCATCTTCCACCAGCGCTACTCCACCAACACGTTCCCCTCATGGCACATCGCCCAACCCTTCCGGTCCCTGGCCCACAACGGGGAGATCAACACCATCTCCTCCAATCGTTCCTGGACTCTGGCGCGGGAGAACGCGGCCATGGTGCCGGGACGCCGCCCCACCGTGTGGGGGGACCGCATCGGCGACGTCGGGCCCTTCCTGCAGCCGGGTCAATCGGACTCGGGCAGCCTCGACAACATGTTCGAGTTGCTGCTCAGGTCGGGACGGGAGTTGTCCCACGTCAAGGAGATCCTGATACCGGCGGCGTGGGAGAACGTGGCCGACCTCACGCCCGAGTTGCGCTATTTCCACGAGTACCAGGCCTTCCTGACCGAGCCCTGGGACGGCCCCGCCGCCATCGCCGTCACCGACGGTATCGACCTGCTGGCTGGACTCGACCGAAACGGCCTGCGTCCCGCCCGGTGGGCGGTGACCCCCGATGTGGTCCTGGTGGCCTCGGAGGCGGGGGTGTGCCCCGAGGAGGAGAGCCGGGCCGAGCGCACCGGGCAACTCGGACCCGGAGAGATGCTCCTGTTCGAGCGTCGCACCGGCCGGGTTCGATTCAGCGAGGAGATCCGCTCGGAGCTGGCCGGGCGGGTGCCTTATGAGGAATGGATCTCCACGGAGACCCTCTACGTGCAGCAGCCCTTCGACCCGCTGGCAGACGACCGATTCGACGCCCCGGCCCTGTGCCGGACGTTCGGCTACACGGCCGAGGAGCGGAGGATGATCCTCGCCGAGATGGCCGAAGGCAAGACCCCGGTCGGCTCGATGGGTAGCGACACCGCTCTCGCCGCCATGTCCGATCATCCTCGCCGCTCATCCCACTATTGCCACCAGCTCTTCGCTCAGGTGACCAACCCCCCCATGGACCCGATCCGCGAGCAGCTCGTGATGTCGTTGCGGACGTATCTGGGCTCGCGAGGGTCGCTCCTCGACGAGACCGCCGGCGACGCCCACCTGATCGAGCTGTCATCGCCGATCCTCTCCGACGCCGAGCTGGAGACGATCGTGTTCTCCGGCGACCCGAGCTTCTTCTCGCACTGGATACCGGCGTTGTGGCCGGTTGGCGCCGGACCCGACGGCATGGCGGCTCGTCTGGCGGCGGTGTGCGACGAGGCGGAGGAGGCGGTCAGGGCCGGAGCAACGATCATCGTGCTGTCCGACCGGGAGCTGGACGCGATACATGCCCCCGTCCCCATGACGGTGATGGTGGGTGCCGTGCATCATCGCCTCATCGAGGCGGGGATCCGCATGCAGGCCTCCATCGTGGTCGTGTCGGGTGAACCGCGTGACTCCCATGATCTGGCCATACTCATCGCCGCCGGGGCGTCGGCCATCAACCCCTATCTCGCCATCGATCAGGTGCGGGCCTTGGCCGAGGAAGGGATCGTCCCCGTCGACCCGGTGGCCGCCCAAGAGAACTACCGCTCGGCTCTCCAGTCGGGGCTGCTGAAGGTCATGTCGAAGATGGGGATCTCGACCGTGTCGGCCTACCGGGGTTCGGAGCTGTTCGAAGTGGTGGGCCTCGACGCCGAGGTGACCGGTCTCGCCTTCCGCAACGCTCCCCGCCGAACGGGGGGACTGGGCCTGGCGGACCTCGCCCGCAACGTGCTGACCCTGCACGCGTTGTATCCGGAGGGCGAGGAGTTCCCCGGTGGCTTCTACAAGCAGCGAAGGGGAGGCACCCACCATGTCACCAGCCCGGGGATGGTGCTTGCCCTGCAGCGGGCCGTCCGCTCCGGAGAAAAGGACGACTGGCAGACCTATCTCGACAAGATCGAGGATCGTCCGCCGGTGCAGCTACGCGACCTGCTGGAATTCGCCTCGCGCCGGCCGGTGCCGCTTAGCGAGGTGGAGCCCGCCGAGAGGATCATGCGTCGATTCGTGACGGCGGCCATGAGCCACGGAGCGTTGTCGGCGGAGACCCACGAGGCTCTCGCCGAGGCGATGAACCAGATGGGAGCGTTGTCCAACTGCGGTGAGGGCGGCGAGGCCCCCGAGCGGCTCGGAACGTCGAAGAACTCGGCGATCAAGCAGGTGGCATCCGGCAGGTTCGGGGTGACGCCGGGCTATCTGGCATCGGCCGAGGAGCTCCAGATCAAGATGGCGCAGGGCTCCAAGCCGGGCGAAGGAGGCCAGCTCCCGGGCCACAAGGTCACCGATGAGATCGCCCGCCTTCGCCACACCGAGCCCGGGGTGGGTCTCATCTCCCCTCCCCCCCACCACGACATCTACTCGATCGAGGACCTGGCACAGCTCATATACGACCTCAAGGCTTTCAAGCCCACCGCCCGTGTGTCGGTGAAGCTGGTGTCGGAGCCGGGGGTGGGGACGGTGGCCGTCGGCGTGGCCAAGGCGATGGCGGACGGGATCCTCATCTCGGGTGCCGACGGCGGAACGGGGGCCTCCCCGCTGGAGTCGATAAAGCACGCCGGATCGCCGTGGGAGCTGGGCCTGGCCGAAGCCCATCAGGTGCTGGTCGCCAACGGCCTCCGCTCCGCCATCGCCCTCGAGACGGACGGCGGTCTCCGCACGGGACGCGACGTGGTGGTGGCGGCGCTGCTGGGCGCCGACCGTTTCGGTTTCGGGACCCTGCCGCTGCTGGCTCTGGGATGCAAGATGGTCCGCCAGTGCCACCTCAACACCTGCCCGGTGGGCATCGCCACCCAGCGGGAGGATCTGAGGGCCAAGTTCACCGGTGCCGCCGAACAGGTGGTGGTGATGTTCCGGATGCTGGCCGAGGAGGTCCGCACCCATCTCGCCGCGCTGGGGGCCCGCACCTTGAGTGAGGTCATCGGCAGGGCCGACCTGTTGGTCCCGATCGAGCATCCCATGGCCCACGGCCTCGCCGACCTGCTGGTACGGGCCGAGGGCCGGCTCCAGCATCCCGGGTTCCGCCGGCCGCCGATATCGCGCCTTTCCCGCCGTCTCGTGGACGAGGCGATGGGAGCCATCGAGACTGGCTCTCCGGTGGAGCTGTCATTTCCTATCTCGAACGTGGACCGCACGGTGGGGGCGGGGATCTCCGGAGCGATCGCCGCCCGTTACGGCGACGAGGGCCTCCCCAGCGGAACGATCGACGTGCGGCTCTCCGGAACCGCCGGCCAGAGCCTGGGGGCATGGCTGACCCGGGGCGTGTGTATCCGCCTCAACGGAACGGCCAACGACTACGTCGGCAAGGGAATGGGCGGGGGCCGGATCGTGGTGACTCCCCGCCGGACGGGTGAGTTCGTGCCGCACGCCGGCGGGAACGCCGTCCTGTACGGTGCGACAGGAGGTGAGGCCTTCCTGGCCGGCTCGGTGGGGCAGCGCTTCGCCGTTCGCAACTCGGGAGCCACCGCGGTGGTGGAGGGTTGCTCCGATCACGGCTGTGAGTACATGACGGGCGGGATGGCGGTGGTGCTCGGTCAGGTCGGGCGCAACTTCGGGGCGGGAATGACGGGCGGGGTGGCCTATGTGTGGGACCCCAACGTCTGCCTCAACCGATTCGTGGCCGACACGTCCCCGGCGATGCGCCGGCTGGTGGAGATCGAGGAGATCGAGCTGCGGGATCTGATAGCCCGCCACTACGAGTCGACCGGGTCGCCGGGCGCAGCCGGGATCCTCGACAAGTGGGAGACCCAGCGCGAGCGGTTCTGGGTGTTGCGGGCGTCCCGACCCGTCCCTCCGGCTCCGTCGCTGAAGCTGGTGGAGGCCGTCTCCGGCTGACGCAAACCTTGGGATAGGGAGCATCTATCGGGTAGGATTGCACTATCGGGATGGTGTAAATCCCGTTTTGAAAGTCCCAAAGAGGTGATTGCTACATGGCCACCGTCGATATCGATCTCGGTGCCTACAAGCTCGGATGGCACGACTCCGAGGATGACTACGTCTTCAAGCCCCAGAAGGGGCTCAACGAGGACATCATCCGCCAGATGTCGAAGATGAAGGGCGAGCCGGAGTGGATGCTCCAGTTCCGGCTCAAGGCCTATCAGCGGTTCCTGCGTAAGCCCATCCCCCAGTGGGGTGGAGGCGGAGCCCTCAACACCATCGACTTCGATGACATCTACTACTACGTCAAGCCGGCCGGCACCCAGCAGAAGGACTGGGATATGGTGCCGGACTCGATCAAGCAGACGTACGAGAAGCTCGGGATACCCGAGGCAGAACGCAAGTACCTGGCGGGCGTCACCGCGCAATATGAGTCGGAAGTGGTTTACCACCGCAACCGTGAGGACCTGGAGGAGCTGGGAGTCCTGTTCACGGACATGGACACGGCTCTGCGGGAATATCCCGACATCGTCAAGGAGTACTTCGGGACGGTCATCCCGCCCAACGACAACAAGTTCGCCGCCCTCAACTCGGCGGTGTGGTCGGGCGGATCGTTCATCTACGTCCCGCCCGGCGTGCACGTCGATCAACCGCTCCAGGCCTACTTCCGCATCAACGCCGAGAACATGGGCCAGTTCGAGCGGACGCTGATCATCGTCGACGAGGACGCCTACTGCCACTACGTGGAGGGGTGCTCGGCGCCCGTGTACACCACCGACTCGCTCCACTCGGCCGTGGTCGAGATCGTGGTCAAACAGGGTGGCCGCTGCCGCTACACCACCATCCAGAACTGGTCGAACAACGTCTTCAACCTGGTCACCAAGCGAGCGGCCGCCTACCGCAACTCCACGATGGAATGGGTCGACGGCAACATCGGCTCCCGGCTCACCATGAAGTACCCCTCCGTCTACCTGATGGAGCCCGGTGCCCACGGTGAGGTGCTCTCCATCGCCTTCGCCGGCGACGGCCAGCATCAGGATGCCGGCGCCAAGATGATCCACGCCGCCCCCAACACCACCTCGACGATCGTCTCCAAGTCGATCTCCAGAGCCGGGGGCCGGGCCGGGTACCGGGGCCTGGTGCGGGTGGAACCGGGGGCGGAGAACTCCAAGAGCTTCGTCCGCTGCGACGCCCTCATCCTCGACGAGAAGTCGCGTTCGGATACCTACCCCTACATGGAGATCGAGGAGAACGACGCCGAGATCGGCCACGAGGCGACGGTCTCCAAGGTCGGCGAGGAGCAGCTCTTCTACCTGATGAACCGGGGCCTCACCGAGGACGAGGCCACCTCGATGATCGTGGCCGGCTTCATCGAGCCGATCGTCAAGGAGCTCCCGATGGAGTACGCCGTGGAGATGAACCGCCTCATCGAGCTCAATATGACCGAGGCAGGCGCGATCGGCTAGTCGAAGACAACCGCCGTCTGACATCCCGGGTGCGTCGCCGCCGCTGGTGAGCTCAAAACGTGAAGTGCTTGATCGGCTCGCCGTGCACGGAGAGATCGGTCATCGCCTCGATACCCAGGTCGAGGTGTATGTCGGACCAATCCCGGGTGACGATCGAGTCACTCTCCTCGGTCTTGACCCCTTCGGGGGTGTGGGGCACGTCGGACACCAGGAGCAGGGCTCCCCGGGGTATCTGGTTGGCGTGGCCGACGATGAAGATAGTGGCCGTCTCCATGTCGATCGCCAGGGCAGTGAGAGCCTTGAGCCGGTTGAGAAAGGCATCGTCGTGCTCCCACACCCGCCGGTTGGTGGTGTAGACCACTCCGGTGCGGTACTCCAGGCCACGGGCGACGATCTTCTCCGACACGAACTTGTGCAACTTGAAGGAGGGGAGGGCGGGGACCTCAGGTGGAAAGTAGTCGTCGGAGGTGCCTTCCCCGCGGATGGCGGCGATCGGCAGCACGAAATGGCCGATCTCGGTGGACGTCTTCAGGCCCCCGCATTTGCCGAGGAACAGGACGCCCTTCGGCTCGATCGCCACCAGCAGGTCCATGATCGTGGCGGCATTGGAGGTGCCGATCCCGAAGTTGATCATCGTGAGGCCGTCGTGGTTGGTGGCGGCCTGCATGGGTCGGTCGTAACCCCGGATGGTGCACCCGAAACGGGCGGAGAACGAGTCGAGGTATGACTTGAAGTTCGTCAGGAGCACGTGGTCGCCGAACTCGTCCACGGGCATGCCGGTGTAACGGGGAAGCCAGTCACGGATGATCCGGTCGCGGTCTACCACCCGCGGCTCGGATCAGGGCCGGTCGTTGCGCCCCACCACATAGGCGAAGAGCAAACCGCCCACCCCGCCGTATATGTAGGAGAAACTGCTGCCGGCGGAGAGGATGGGCGGGGCACCGGTAGCCCTCCCCACGGCGGCGAACGTGATCGCCCCCACGGCCCCCAACAGCATCATCCCCAGCAGGTTCTTGGCTCCCGCCACCACCCCTCCCACCAGCCCGGCGAAGAGGCCGACGGCACCGACGACGGCGAGGGCGGCTATGGCGGGATCGTTGAGCATGGTCGCTCAGCTTAGGGCGACGAGGGACGGGGACCAGCTCTATTCTCTCGCCGCTCAGACGACGGTGACCACCAGGTCGGCCTTGCAGGACGGATGGCGCAGCTTGGCGAGAGCCCGACCTTCGATCTGGCGGACACGCTCGCGGGTCGTGTGCATCGCCTTACCGACGTCGGTGAGTGTCCACGGCTCCGAGCCGTCGAGGCCGAATCGGAGCCAGAGAACCTGCCGCTCGTCGGGGTCGAGCATCTCGAGGGCGACCATGAGCCGCTCGTGAGCGATGGTCTCGACCGCCCGGGAGAAGGGGTCGACGCTCTCGTCACCGACGAAGTCCTGCAGCTCGGCGTCCCCGTCGCTTCCCACCGGCCGATCGAGCGACACAGTGTCGCCGGGGGCGTCGATCGCCAACAGGACCCTTTCCCTGTCGACACCGGACGCCTCCGCCACCTCGTCGATGGTCGGGGCGCGCTGCAGCCGGTCATGGAGCATCTGGCGGGTATCGGACACCGTTCGCACCACGTCCATGAGGTGGACGGGGAGTCGGATCGTGCGTCCGGCGTTGCCGATGCCACGGGTGATCGCCTGGCGTATCCACCACGTGGCGTAGGTGGAGAACTTGAATCCCTTGCGCCAATCGAACTTCTCCACGGCCCGGATCAGGCCCAGGTTCCCCTCCTGGATCAGATCGAGGAGATCCAGCCCCCTGCCGGTGTACCGCTTGGCGATGGAGATGACGAGGCGGAGGTTGGAGCTGATGAAGACATCGCGAGCCTCCTCACCCTCGGCGACCTGTCGCTGCAGACGTCGCCTCTCCTTGGGATCGAGGTCGTCTTCGGAGTCGAGTCGGGCGGCTGCCCGTCGACCCTGTTCGATGGAGCGGGCGAGACGGACCTCGTCCTCTGCAGTGAGAAGGGTGTGGTCGGACACGTCATCGAGGTAGAGGCCGACTGCGTCGGCGGTACCGGTACGCCTTCGCTTCGACTCCGCCACGATGTCCCTCACCTGGCTGCGTACTGCGAAAGTATCAGATGACGTGGGGTAATACAACGAGTTTCCGCGGGCACGGCCGGCTCGGAACGGGGTCGTGGTCGGTAGGCTGTGAGTTCCCTCGTGGCACGTCGCACCCAGTTTCGTCTCCTCGTGTTCATCACCCTCGCCTGGTTGGCGTGGGCCGGATGGAGCCTGGTCGACAGGCCGGAGCCGTTCACGCTCCGTGTGGTCGACGACGTCGGGAGTCCCGTCGAGAACGCGGTCGTGGCGTCGGAAGGACGGCAGCTCGGATTGACGGGACCCGACGGGCTTCTCGACGTCGACCCTCCCGGCTCCCTGATCGCCATATCCGCCCCCGGTCACGTGGGAGCGACGTTCACGCTCACCGCTCCCGATGGTGGGGTCTTCGACGCCGTGCTCAAGGCTCGCGTCCTCCGGGGACGCGTGGTCAACCCCGACGGAAAGCCGGTGGCAGACGCAACTGTCGACGCGGGCAGCAACCAGACGCGCACCGGCGCCGACGGCCGTTTCGTGGTTCGGGGGGCGGAACCGGGACCGGTCACCGCCACCAGGCCTGCGTGGGAACCCACCACGATCGACTGGTCGGGTGGGCCCGGCGAGATCGACGTCGAGCTGTCTCCCGTCATGGTCAAGGCGGTCCACATCTCCGGTGAGGCGATAGAGCAACGGTTCGACGAGTTCGTGACGATGGTGGACGAGACCGAGCTCAACGCCTTGATGGTGGACCTCAAGGACGAGACCGGTCAGGTCATGTACCGGTCCGATGTGCCCACCGTCGCCGAGGTAGGCGCCGGAGCCGGGCGCTACGACCTGGAGGAGGTGGTGACCGTCGCCCACGAGCGAGATCTCTACGTGATCGGCCGCCTGGTGGCATTCCAGGACCCGATCGCCGCCCTCGCCCGCCCTGAGATGTCGGTGTGGGACGAGGCGACCGGTGCTCCGTTCACATCCGGGGGGCAGTACTTCCTCGACCCCACCGACCCCGACGCCCGGGCGTACGCACTGGATCTGGCCGACGAGGCGTGCTCGATGGGGGTGGACGAGATCCAGTTCGACTACATCAGGTTCCCCGACGCCCGACCCGAGACCGTGACCTTCGACGCCGGGATCACGATCGACATACGCGCCGAGACGATCCGGGGCTTTCTGGTGGAGGCGGTGGCCCTGCTCCATCCGCAGGAATGCGCGGTCGCCGTGGACGTATTCGGCTTCGTGACCACAGTGGCCGACGACGGCGGCATCGGCCAGAACTGGGAGGACATAACCTCGGTGGTCGACGTTGCCTCCCCGATGCTCTATCCGAGCCACTACGACACCGGCTGGTACGGGCTCGAGGTCCCCAACCAGCACCCGCGGGAGGTCGTCGAACAGGCCCTGTCCGACGCCATGCGCCGTCTCAACCGTCAGGTGGTGGTGCGGCCGTGGCTCCAGGACTTCGGCTACACCCCCGCGCAGGTCCGTGCCCAGGTGGAGGTGGCCGAGGAGTACGGGCTGGGATGGATGCTGTGGAACGCCCAGTCCGAGGTCACCACCGATGCCCTGACCTCGGAATGACACTCCATGACGGCCTGACCGACTGCCGGCGATGCCCCCGCCTGGTGGAGTGGAGGGAACGGAAGGCCACGGTGGAACGGCGGCCCTCTTTCGCCGGCGAGGAATACTGGGGCCGTCCCGTACCCTCTCTCGGATCGGACCGGGCTCCGATCCTGATCGTCGGCCTGGCACCGGCGGCGCACGGTGCCAATCGAACCGGGAGGATGTTCACAGGGGACCGTTCCGGCGAGTGGCTCTATCAGGCGCTCCACCGGGTGGGCCTGGCCACCTCGCCCGGCCACGAGGACCCCGACCTCGCCCTGACGGGTGCCCGGGTCACGGCCGTGTGCCATTGCGCCCCACCCGACAACAGGCCCGCCCGCGACGAGCTCGACAGGTGCATCGACACCTGGCTCCTGCCCGAGGTGGCGGCGGTGCGGCCCCGGGTCGTGGTCTGCCTCGGCGGCGTGGCCTGGAACCGCGTCCTCAGAGCCGGCCCGGAGTGGGGATGGTCCATTCCCCGTCCCCGTCCCCGCTTCGCGCACGGTGCCGAGCTGTCGGTGGATCAGGGACCCCACCTGCTGGCGTCATACCATCCGAGCCAGCAGAACACCTTCACGGGACGCCTCACCGAAGACATGTTCGACGAGGTGTGGGAGCGGGCGGTGAGGCTCGCCGGTGTCTGAACCCGGTCGTTTCGCACTACAGGACGGTGACTCATACCATCGGTGGTCCCGAAGGTCCCTTCCCGGAGATTGCTGAGTGACCGCGTTCGACCGTGCAACCCTCGACCAGATAGCCAGGGGCCAGCCCGCCTGGCGCGCCGAGCAGATGGCAGAGGCGTTCGCCTCGTTCGAGGCCCAGGAGCTGCCGTCGCCGGCCGAGGAGGACTGGAAGTACGTCGAACTCGGGATCGACCTGGCCGATTTCGCTCCCGCCCTCGAACCCGGGACGTCGATGCCCCCTGGTCCGTTCCTGACGGCTGCGGAGGCGCAGGTGTCGGGAAGGGTGACCGTCGTCGACGGTATCGTCACGGAAGTGTCGGCCGACGACTCCGGGGCGACAGTTCGAACCGTCGCCGACCTGGAGGCACTGGAGGCGGCCGCGGTGGTCGATCGGGACAAGTTCGCCGCCGGTCACCTGGCCTTCGCTCCCGACGCGGTGCGGGTGGAGGTGGGCGACGGGTCGGTCATGGAACGCCCGCTCCTCATCGACGTGCAGGCCACCCGGTCGGGCGTCATGTCCTTCCCACACATCGAAGTGGACGTCGGCGCCAACGGTGAGGGTCGGGTGCTGGTGGTGTATCGAAGCCCCGACGACATCGAGGCGGTCGCCGTCCCGGGGGTGACCCTCGTGGCCGGCGACGGTGGACGGCTTCGCTACATGTCGATACAGGGTTGGGGCAGCGGCACGGTGGGCCTGCTGCACCAAAGAGTCCGACTGGGTCGGGACGCCACCGGCCGCATCGGGGAGGTAGGCCTGGGAGGTCGCTTCGCCCGCATGGACCTCAACGTCGAGCTGGAAGGGGCCGGCTCGTCCTCCGAAGTGGTAGGGCTCTACTTCGGGGAGGACCATCAGACCCTCGACTATCGCCTGCTCATAAGCCACATCGGACGGAACACCTCCTCGGACGTGTTCCTCAAAGGGGCGGTGGAAGACCACGCCGAGTCGGTGTTCACCGGTCTGCTGAGGATCGAGAAGGACGCCGAGCGCTCGTCGGCGTTCGAGACCAACCGCAACCTGGTTCTCTCCGAGAACGCCAAGGCCCACTCGGTTCCCAACCTGGAGATCCTGTGCAACG
>CAZTXD010000090.1:0-14818 GCA_964617995.1 uncultured Acidimicrobiaceae bacterium | reverse complement strand
TGCATCAACTCGGCCGCCCTCGACCTCGAAGCGTCAGAGGGATCCGACGAGTAGCCGCTCCGGCCGCCGTCAGGTGGACCGGACCGAGCCGATCACCTCCAGGAGGTGGTCGGGGTCGACGGGGGGCGTCTCGATGTCGGCCACGGGGATCCGGCCGTGCACCACCGGTCCGTCACTTCGGATCTCGGCGCCTATCCGCTCCAGCACCGCCAGCATGGCCGTGTTCTCTGCCAGGACGTCGAACTCGAAGGCCTTGAACCCGCGATTGCGGGCAACCACCGCCAGCGCCTGGATGAGCAGCCTCCCCAGGCCCCGACCCTGAAATTGGTCGAGGACGGTGATCCCCACGTCCAGGGACGACGGGGACGTGGTCGTGCGGGCATACCTTCCCACTGCCGCCGGCTCCCCTTCGACCAGAAGCGCCCACGCGAAGCGGTCCACCATGTCGAGATCCGTCAGATAGTCCAGATCCGAGGCCGACAGCTCACTGATCGGAGCCATGAACCGCAGGTAACGTGAGCGATCCGACAGGCGCGTGAAGGCCTCCGCCAGGACCTGGCGGTGCTGAGGGCCCAGGGGGACCAGCTCGACATCGGCTCCCTCGAGGGTGAAGGTGGCTGTGAGCGGGGGACGCCATATCTCGATGGGCACAAGAGACTCCTTGCTAACAATTGCAAGCATAGCGCGAGCGTCAACCTTGAGCGACCGCGAGCCGGCGGCAGATAGCCTGTCGGCTCGTGTCTCGCCGTCCTCCGCTCGTCTTCATATTCACCGTCACCCTGACGGGAATCCTCAACAACACCCTGGTGACCCCGGCGATCCCCGACATCCTCTCCGACCTGGCGGTGAGCGACGATCGTTCCGGCCTTCTGGTGGCGTCGGGGTCGGTGGCGGGGATCGTCGTCGCCCCCCTCATCGGCATTCTGGCCGATCGGTGGGGTCGCCGGGTGGTCCTCACGACCTGCCTCACGATCTTCGGAGCATGCGGACTGGTGGCTGCGCTGGCGCCCACCTTCGGTGTCCTCCTCATCGCCCGCTTCTTCCAGGGGGTCGGCTCGGCGGGCCTGATCAACCTCGCCGTCGTGCTCATCGGCGACCACTGGAGCGGCCCCGGCCGTACCCGATTGATCGGTCGCAACTCCGCGGTGCTCACCGTGGGGCTGGCCGCCCTGCCTCTGCTCTCGGGCGCCGTCACCCAGGCCGCCAGCTGGCGGTGGACGTTCGGGATCTACACCGTCGCTCTCGCCACTGCCGCCGCCGCCTGGCTGGTGCTCGATCCCTGGCGCCCGGCCGACCCTTCGACGGTGCGACAACAGCTCCGGGAGGCGAGAACCGTCGTCGCCCGCCCCGAGATCTATGTCACCTACCTGATCGGCTTCCTCGTATTCGTGGCCATCTTCGGTCTGTTCCTCACCGTCTTCCCCTTGCACCTCGCCCGTTCCTTCGGGATGGAGGCCGGCCTCCGAGGTGTGATGATCGCCGTTCCGGCGGTGACCTCGACGCTGGCGGCATACAACCTGGGGCGGGTACGGGCGTTGCTCTCGGTGCGGTCGGTGGTGCTGGCGGGTTCGGCGGCCCTGCTGGTGGCCTTCTCCCTGCTGGGACTCGCCTCGGTCGTGGCCCTGATCGTCGCCGCCGCTCTCATCTACGGTCTCGGGGAGGGTGCTTTGATCCCGACGATCCAGGATCAGGCGATCGAATCCGCCCCCGAGCAGCATCGCGCCGCCGTCCTCGCCGTCTGGGTGGGGGCAGCTCGCCTGGGCCAGACCAGCGGCCCCCTCCTGGCCGCCGCCGCCCTCACGGTGTGGGACACCGGCATCACGCTGGCAGCGGGCTCTCTGGTGGTGCTGGTGATGCTGATCATTGGGGCCCTCGGTCCCCTCGCCCGCCACACCGCCGCCCCCGAGTGAGACGGCCGCCACCCGGAACTTCGTGGTCCCATCCGACGACCGGGTCGATACCCTCGGCACCCTGCGTCACCACGCTCAGTTCGGATGGGATGCGTTTGCCGTGGGAGGGGTCGGGCTTCCCGGTAGGGTTCAGCGCCATGGCCCGCGTCTCCACCCGCACCCGCGAGTTCGGTTCTGGACGCCGGGAGAGCCACGACTCGAGCGGGTTCTACCGGCGTTTCGCCACCCCGGAGCTGTCCGGGGACACCGAGGTGAACCGCCCGGTCGCGCTCGACAGGATCTTCCTCGGCGACGCCGCCGTCATGACCGATGCTCAGGTCGCCGACAAATCCGTCGCCCTCGTCGTGACCTCACCGCCCTATTACGCCGGCAAGGAGTACGAGCGGGAGCTCGGAGAAGGCCACGTCCCCGCCAGTTACATGGACTACCTGGGGATGCTCAAGGATGTCTTCCGCGTCTGTGTCGACAAGCTGGAGCCGGGCGGCCGCATCGCCGTCAACGTCGCCAATCTCGGGCGCAAGCCCTATCGCTCGCTCTCCGCCGACGTGATGGCAATCCTCCAGGACGAGATGGGCCTGCTGATACGGGGAGAGATAATCTGGCGAAAAGCGAAGGGAGCCGGCGGATCGTGCGCCTGGGGGTCGTACAGGTCGCCGGCCAACCCGGTTCTTCGCGACGTCACCGAGAGGGTGGTGGTCGCCTCCAAGGGACGTTTCGACCGGGCCCTGACCCGGCGGGAGCGAGCCGAAGCCGGGCTGCCACACGAGGCGACGATCGCGGCCGACGAGTTCCTGGAAGCCACCATCGACGTGTGGGAGATAGCTCCCGAGTCGGCCACCCGCGTGGGTCATCCCGCCCCGTTCCCGGTTGCACTGCCCCGGAGGTTGATCGAGCTGTACACCTACCGGGGTGACCTGGTGATGGACCCGTTCGTGGGGTCGGGTACGGCGGCGGTGGCGGCGGTTGCGACCGGGCGGCACTACGTTGGGTTCGACACCGATCCCGACTACGTGGCCATCGCCGAGGAGCGGCTGGCGAGCACGCGCCCGGCTCCGGCCCGCTGAGACCCGACATGACCGCCCGTCCGGACCAGAAGGTACGCATACTCGCCGTCTGCCTGGGCAACATCTGCCGGTCCCCGGCAGCGGAGGCCGCTCTCCGCGAAGCTGCCGAAACGGCGGGCGTCGACATCGAGGTGGACTCGGCGGGACTGGGCCCCTGGCACGTGGGCCAACCGCCGCACCCTCAGATCCGGGCCGCCGCAAGCCGCGCCTCACTCGACATAGACGGTCGTGGGCGTCAGATCCGCCGGGCCGAGGATCTGGCCGGGTGGGACCTCATCCTGGCCATGGATCGATCCAATCTCCGCGAGCTGCAGCGGATGGCGCCCGACCTGGCCGACCGCATCCACCTGTTCCGCAGCTTCGACTCCCGGGCCGACTCCGACGAGGTGCCCGATCCCTACGGGATGGCCGACGCTGCCTACGACGACACCATCGAGATCGCCCGCAGCGGGGCCGGGGCGATCATAGAGGCGATCACCCAGAGGCGGCTTCCCTGAGCTGGGCCCGCATCACACGGACACGACGGGACGGGAGGCCGGTCGTGGTCAAGGAGACCGACCACGACGCCCGCCTCGAAGCCGACGGCCTGCAGGCATTGGCCGCTGCCGGAGCGCCCACCCCCGAAGTCATCGCCGTCGACGAGCACCGGCTGGTGATGACCGAGGTGCACGGGCCCGAGGCGTGGGAGGATCTGGGTCGAGCCCTCGCCCGCTGTCACCGCAGCGTCGCCGACGCCTTCGGATACCACCTCGACAACTACCTCGGTCCGTTGCGTCAGGCCAACGCCTGGACCGCCTCCTGGCCCGAGTTCTACACCCGGCGGCTGACCCCCTACCTCGCTGATCTCCCGGCGACCCTGGCGGGACGGCTGCGAGCCGCCATCGATGACGGTCGCCTCGCCCGGCTCCTCGAGCACGACCCGACCCCATCACTCGTGCACGGAGATCTCTGGTCCGGGAACATCGTGGAAGGACGCTGGCTCATCGACCCCGCCGTCCACCATGCCGACCGTGAGCTCGATCTCGCCTTCGCGGCCGTCTTCGGGGGCATTCCCCCGCGGATGTGGGCAGCGTATGTCGATGTGTGGCCCCTAGACCAGGGATGGGAGGAGCGACGGCCGGCCCTGCAGCTCTATCACCTCCTCGTCCACGTCCGCATCTTCGGCGGGAGCTACGTCGCCATGGTCGCCGAGCGGCTGGAGAGCCTAGGCTGGTAGCCGGCGGAACGATCTACCGGCTGTGTCGGGCCCGTTCCCGGCGACGGTCGACCCTGTCGGCCCGTCATGGACCGGATCGGTCCCTCGAGAGGCGCCACGCGGAGTACTCGTCGGCGAGGCCGACGAGGAGCGGCGGAAGCAGCGCACCGGTGAAGACTCCCGCCGGGGTCACGACGATCAACAGCAGCAGGGTATAGGCCACCGCGAAGGCAACGGCGACCATCCGATTGCGCATCAGGTCGGGGAGGTCGAGTCGGTTCAGCGTGAGAGCTGCCCCTACCCCGAATCCCGCCGCCGCCCCCAGGATGGGGGAGATCAAGCCGATCGTGAGCCCGAGCGCCAGGAGCAACCCCATCGAGACGAGGACGGCCTTGGGGGCCTTCGGATTGCGCGACACGAATCCGATCACCACGAACACGAAGGGGGCGAGCGCCAACCCGATGCCAGCCAGGCCGAAGTCCAGCCTGTCCGGTGTGGATGTGGCGGCGGCGTAAGGAAAATAGCTGAAGAGAACCGCCACGCATCCGAGTGCCAGCGCCAGCCAGTTGCGTCGCTTCGAAGCCTCGATCTCCCGGTCGCGAGCCAGGTTGGGTTATCCCTTGACCGAACCGGCTGTCAGGCCCCGCACGAAGAAGCGTTGCAGGGCGAAGAAAACCACCATCGGCACGATGACGGTGATGAACGCCGCGGCCGGCAGCAGATTCAGGGCCCCTTCCCCGCGACCCGCCAGGTTGGCCAGCTCGACCTGGAGCACGGCGTTGGCCGGGTTGGCCACGCCCAGGAAGACGAGCGCCACCAGGTAGTCGTTCCAGATCCAGAGGAATTGCAACACGGCGAACGCGGCGATGACCGGGGTGGACAACGGAAGTATCAGGCGGGTGAAGATCTTGTAGTGGTCGGCCCCGTCGATCTCCGCCGACTCGATGATCGACGACGGCAGGGACCCTACGTAGTTGCGGAACAGGTAGACGGCCAGCGGCAGCCCGAACCCGGCGTGGGCCAGCCACACTGCCGGGAACGTGCCGTTGAGGTCGAATCCCGTGTAGATCCGCAGAATCGGGATCAGAGCCATCTGGAGGGGAACCACCATCAGGCCCACCACGGCGGCGAAGATCAGGTTCCTGCCCGGGAACTTCATCCAGGCGAACGCATAGGCGGCGAAAGCGGCCACGGTGATCGGGATCGCCACCGAGGGGATCGTCACCGCCGCTGAATTGGCGAACGCGTTGCCGAAGCCCCGCTCCAGCACATTGGTGTAGTTCTCGAGTGACCAGGTGGCTGAGTTGAAGAAGTCTCCGAACACCGTCCACCATCCGGTGGCCCGAATGGATCGCGGCTCGCGGAAGGAGTTGACCAGGAGGCCGAGAGTGGGGATCGTCCAGATGAGCGCGATCAGCGCCACGGCCAGGTATACGGGGCTCCGGGATAGGGAGAAGGACTCCCTGGGGTCCTTGGTGACCTTCGCCGTGGCGATCCGCTCGGTCTCGGTGGCACTGGTCATCGGGTCGCCTCCTGCTCCTGGAACCTCTTTATGTTGATCACGAGAATCGGGGTGACGACGATCAGCAGGATCACGGCGAGCGCCGCTCCCAACCCGTCGTTGCTGTTCCTGAAGAACTCGGTGATCATCCGCTCCGCCACGACGGAGGTGCCGTCCGCCCCCCCGGTCATGACCCAGACGATGTCGAAGACCTTCCAGGTCGTGATCAGCACCGTCGTCCACACCACCACGATGGTGGAGGCGATGGTGGGGATCACGATCCGGCGAAACACCTGCCACTCGTTGGCGCCATCGATCCGGCCCGCCTCCAAGAGATCGTCGGGAACGCCCTTCAGCGCCGAGGACAGGATGATCATGGCGAACCCGGTCTGGGTCCACACCAGGATCACCATCAGGAAGAGGTTGTTCCACGGCCGCTGCTGGAGCCAGAACACCGGGTCGCTGCCCAGACCTTCCATGACGGCGTTGAGAAGGCCTATCTGCTCCCCGAAGCCGGCGGACCGGAAGCTGTACATGAAGGTCCAGACCACGGAGGCTGCGACGAAAGAGACCCCCATCGGGAGGAAGATCAGCGACTTGGCGAACGACTCGCTCCTGCGGGGGAGCCTATCGGCGAGGGTGGCGAACGCCAGACCGATGGCGGTGGCGAATATGGGAACGACGATGGCCCAGAGGACACTGTTGCGAAGCGAGACCAGATAGGTGCTCTCGGTCAGAGCTTGCTGGTAGTTGGCGAAGCCCACGAACTCTTCACCACGTCGATCCTGGAAACTGAGAATGAGGGTGTGCACGGCGGGATAGACCAGATAGAACCCGAGCAGGATCATCGCCGGCCCGGCGAAGGCGAACGGCCGCACACCCCTCTGGATCCGAGCCGGCATGGCGCTGACGAGCCGGTCCATCGCCCAGTAGAGGGCCCATACTCCTCCGACACCCACGATCACGGCGACGACGATCTGGAGGAGCTTGTTGGTCTGGGGATCCTTCAGGAAGTTGAAGGTGAAGAAGAAGACGAGCAGGAGAGCGGGAACGACGAGGGCGCTGAGTACACGCAGCAGCCACACGGTCATGGAGTTGTCTTCCTCGGCCAGTGGCGGCTCCGGTGGACGCGGCTGGTCCGGAACGTCTTCTTTCATCACCGGTGGAGTAGCCATGTTTCCTCCTCATCCATCCCGCGAGCGTCCGCTTCGACCATAGCGCTGTCGCCGGCGACCTGACGGCCTGGAGGGGCGGTTTCCCGCCCCTCCAGAATGCCGGTCGTCATACGGACGGGCTTACGGCCAGCTGGCCTCCACGGCCTCGACGACCTCCTGGGTGTCGGCACCCTGAGCCCAGTTCACCATCGCCTCCCAGAACGACCCCTGGCCGACCTCGGGCGGCATCAGGTCGGAGGCGTCGAACACGAACGTGCCCTCGCCCAGGGCGGTCGTTATCGCCTCGGCAAAGGTCTTGGCCGCGTCGGACTCATAGCAATCCGGATCCACATCGGCGTGGCCCGGGAGTCGCTCCACACCGGCAACTCCGTGCCCTCCGAAGGGGGCTATCCCACCCCCGGAGGCAGACGCCAGCGTGCACTGCCAGTCGGGGCTGATCCAGTCCTGG
Organism: uncultured Acidimicrobiaceae bacterium; assembly: GCA_964617995.1. Classification (GTDB taxonomy): domain Bacteria; phylum Actinomycetota; class Acidimicrobiia; order Spongiisociales; family ZC4RG35; genus CAZTXD01. The sequence continues at coordinate 7,525 of CAZTXD010000090.1, read as the reverse complement.
ATGGCACGGACGGTCTCCGGGGACTGCTCGAACACCATCAGCGTGTCTCCGCCGCCCATTGCACCCGTGTTGCCATCGATGGTCGGGAAGTTGAAGACACCGATGTTCTCTTCATCGCCCTCCTCGTAGGCGGGCTGGTCGGCGAACACGTTGGCGATGAACGAACCCTGCTTCAGCATGGCGCAGCCGGGCGGGTCCTGGAACAACGGTCCCGGAGAGTCGTTGAAGTTGACGCCGGGAACGTTCCCCGGACCACCCAGAACGAAGCCTTCGGCGTGGAAGATCTCACCGAAGGTGTCGAAGGCCTCGACGACCATCGGGTCGTTGAACGGGATCTCGTTCTGATACCACTGCTGGTAGGCATCCGCCCCATGGAGACGGATGAAGATGTCCTCGATCCAGTCGGTGCCGGGCCAACCGGTGGCGCCACCGCTCTCGAAGCCGAAGCACCACGGGGTCAGGCCGTCGTCCACCATCTGCTGGGACAGAGCGACGAGATCCGCGTAGGTCTCGGGGGTCTCGTAGCCGTTCTCCTCGAACGTGGGGATGTGATAGAAGACGACCGACTTGTAGTTGGGGAACCACGGAATGCCGTAGTGATTGCCATCCTCACAGACACCGAGATCCATCCAGAACTTCGAGTGGTTGGCCTCCATCGCGGCGATGTCGAAGCCCATGTCTTCCAGGGACACGAGATGGCCGTCGTCGGCGAAGGCGCAGATGGAAGCCGGCTGCGGCGTGAACGCCACCTCCGGCGGGTCTCCGCCGTCGACGGCGATGCGCAACTCGTCCTCGAACCCGTCTGATCCCCGGTACGTGATACTCGACGCGGTCTGAGCGTTGTATACGTCGACGAAGCCCTGGAGGGCATCGCCTTCCACGCCCGTCGGCGCCCCGAAGAGCGCGAACGAGGCCCCGACCTCGTCGGCGACGCCGGTGGCGTCCGGTGCCTCCCCCGCAGTCGTGGTGGGACCCTCGCCGTCTCCGCAGGCAGCGGCAATCAGCGCAAGGACCAGAGCCAGCGACAACAGGCTTGCCCATCTCCTCATGTTTCCTCCTAGATGATTCGATCTGATCGTGCCGATCACTCGGCGGCGTACCGCAACGGGACCCCGTTGCCGAAAACGCTTTCGGACATTACGAGCGCGTGTTGACCGGCGTCAAGTGAGTCTGGTGGTGGTCTGCCGGATCTGGAGTCGGGTGGGCACTTGCAGCCGGATCGGTGCCGACACCTCCCCCGCCACCCTGTCGAGCACCATCGATGCCGCCCTCGCCGCCATCGCGCCGACCGGTTGATGAACCGTGGTCAAGCCCAACGCCTCCGCTACCGGCTGATCATCGAAACCGACCAGGGAAACATCGACGGGAATCGACAGCCGGGCTTCGTTGACGGCCCACAACGCCCCGATCGCCATCTCATCTGACGTACAGAAGACCGCCGTGGGTGGATTTCCCCCCATCAGCTTCGACATCGCCTCCCGTCCTCCGTGGACCGAGAAGGCCCCGGCGACCTCCAGCTCGGGATCCGGCTCCACGCCGTATGCCGCCAGTGCCTCCACCATGCCCCGGCGCCGCTGCTCCGCCGACTCGACTTCCAGTGACTCACCGGCCCCGGCCCCGATGAAACCGATCCGTCGATGACCCAGGTCCAACAGATGGGACACGGCTTCCCGGGCTGCGCGAACGTTCTCGATCGTCACCGAGTCGAAGCGTCCGGTGTCGACACCGACTGTGGACATGGGCAGGTGGCCACCGGCGACGTCCTCCCATAGCTGGTCGGGCATGAACAGGTCGACCACTATGAGGCCGTCGACGCGCTTGCTGAGCGACGGCAGCTGGGCGATGAACCGCTCCATGCCCTCGTCCCCGCCAATGGTGAACAGATGCATGTCGAGGAGGTCCCCGGAGAGGACCGCCTCGACGCCGGCGAGGACACTCCGGTAGAACCAGGAGTTGAGGACGGGGAGGGCAACACCGACGGTGCCGCTGCGGCCGGCCGCCAATCTGGACGCATGCGGGTTGGCGCGATAGTCGAGCTCGGCGGCGACCCGTCTCACGTGCTCACGGGTGGCGGGTGACACGTGCGGCAGGCCCCGGAGAGCCCGGCTGACCGTGGCGACCGAAACCCCGGCTCTGCCGGCCACATCCGCGATGGTCGCTACTTCGGGCATCTGATAGCGGCTGGAATGTAAGCGTCGAGGGTCCGATGGTCAAGGCTCGGTACACCAGCGACCAACCGGGACCTCGTTACGCTCGGTCCATGCGCTGGTGGGACAACGCTGTCGGCTACGAGGTGTACATCCGTTCCTTCGCCGACTCCAACGGTGATGGTGTCGGTGACTTCGGAGGCCTGACGGCCCGTCTCGATCACCTGGCATGGCTCGGGGTGGACGCGGTGTGGGTGACTCCCTTCTATCCCTCTCCCCAGGCCGATTTCGGCTACGACGTCGCCGACTACACCTCGATCGATCCGATGTACGGCGACATGGACGAGTTCCGCCGCTTCTCGGCCCGGGCTCGGGAACTGGGCCTCCGGGTGATGATCGACCTGGTGCCGAACCACACCTCCAGCGAGCACCCCTGGTTCAAGAAGGCGCTGGCGGACCCCGACTCGCCTGAACGCGACTACTACATCTTCCGGCCTCCCGCTCCCGACGGTGGCCCTCCCAACAACTGGCTGTCTCATTTCGGTGGACCGGCGTGGACCTTCGATGAGGCGAGCGGGGAGTACTACTGCCACCTCTTCCACCGGGACCAGCCCGACCTGGACTGGGCCAATCCGGCCGTCAGGGAAGCATTCGACGACATTCTCCTCTTCTGGATCGACCACGGTGTCTCCGGCTTTCGCATCGATGTCGCCCACGCCCTGATGAAGGACCCCGAGCTGAGGGACAATCCCCTCATCCATCCACCACCGAACGACGCAACGCCACTCGAGGCGTTCGCAGCCTACGAGCATCTCCACGACCACAGCCAGGAGAACTCCAAGGAGATCTACCGGCGGTGGAAGTCGCTGCCGGGGTGCGAGGATGTCCTGCTGTTGGGCGAGGTCTATGTCGTGGACGCCGAGCAGAGCGCCTCCTACATGGGCGTGGGTGGCCTCGACCTGTGCCTCTTCTTCGGGCTCAACCACATCGACTGGGATCCGGCCGCTTTCGTCGAGGAGCTGAGGTTGTGGGCCGGGATCTCTCGGGAAGGCTTCGCATGGTCGATGGCCAGCCATGACGAGAACCGCCCCCCCACCAGATTCGGGGGCGGTGAAAAGGGGCGGGCCCGCGCCATCTCCGTGTGGACCCTGTTCTGCTCGCTGCCGGGGATGCCCTTCGTCTACCAGGGTGAGGAACTGGGACTAGAGGACGGTCACGTCGAGCCCGATCACGTCCAGGACCCGCTGGGCAAGGCGGCCTACGGCGAGGGCCGCGACCCCTCCCGCACTTCGATGCCGTGGGACCCGGGGCCTCACAACGGCTTCAGCAGCGGAGAGCCGTGGTTGGTCTCGACGCCCCGGAGGCCCGAGGAAACGGTCGCCTACCAGCGAGAGAACCCGGATTCCTTCCTCCATGTCTTCCGCCGGCTGTTGGACACTCGCAAACGGCTGCGAGCTCGACCCGGCACGCCGACAGAGTGGCTTCCTTCCCCTCCTGGAGTCGCCCTCATCCTCGCCGGGAACTCACTGACCGCGGCCAACCTCACCGACGAGGTGCAGGAGGTGACGTTGCCTCCCGGCAGCTGGTTGCTCGAGTTCGACACCAACGGCGGTGAAGGTGTCGGCCATCGGCACGGGACCAGCATCCCGGCCACGTCCGCTCGTATCTACTCCGGCGCTTGACCGAAGGCATGGCGGCTCAGCCGGGGCGGCGCCACATGGTGGCGAGCTGCACGACCGCCACGGTGACTCCACCGATGATCAGCATCAGCCCCACAGCCCCGTCGAAGAGATCGGCCCAGCCCAGGACATGGTCGATCGAGTAGCGGCCCGGGCCCGTCATCGCCACCACCGTGGCTGCCACCGCCAGAGTCGCCACGTACTCCCAGCCTTCGTCCGGGCGCTTGAACACGAAGAAGCCGGCGAAGCGATGGATCGACCAGAACGCCACGACCATCGGGATGATCAGCCCGGCGGCGGCGAACGAGGTGAGGAGACCGACCGTCAGCCCGGCACCGATGGCTACCTCCCCCACCGCCGAGCCCACGGCGTTGAAGCGATCCTTGCGGAACCCCTTCGATGCGAACCACCTGGCGGTTCCCTCCAGCGACCGTCCATGGTTGATGCCGTGAGCCACCATCACCACCCCCAGCCAGACACGGAGGACGAGGAGAGCGATGTCGATCATCGATCGAGCCGCTTCAGCACCGTGCCGGCAGCCGCCTCGGCCCACGGTTCACCGACCACGGTCTCCAGGGTCTGGGCCAAAGCCGACGGCTCCATGAAGTCACCCAGCCGCCCCAGCACGAAAGCGGCATAGAAACCCGCCCACAGCTCGTCGCGGACGCCGTTCAGCGCCACGGACTCGAACTCGTGATGGGCGTGAGCGGCCGCCTCCAACGCCGAGACGATGTCCGACCGTTCCATCGTGAGGACGGTAATCAGTTCTCGGTCCTCAGTTCGTGGTGCCGATTACCGAGAACCGATGACCGATGACCGATCATGCCAACGCCAGCTCGAGCACCTCGGACATGTCTTCGACGACGTGGAAGGTCATCTCATGGCGGATTCCCTCGGGCACATCGTCGAGGTCGACCTCGTTGCGCTTGGGGACGATCACCTCGGTGAGACCGGCGCGGTGAGCCGCCAGCACCTTCTGCTTCACACCGCCGATGGGAAGGACCTTGCCCTGCAGGGTGACCTCGCCGGTCATGCCGACCTGGCCGCGTACCTTGCGACCGGTCAGGAGCGAGGCGAGGGCGGTGGTCATCGTGATTCCGGCGGAGGGCCCGTCCTTGGGGATGGCCCCTGCCGGCACGTGCAAGTGGAACCGCCGGTCGAGCCCGTGGGGGTCGATGCCCAGTCCGGCCGCGTGCGACTCGACGAAGGAAAGGGCGATACGCGCCGACTCCTTCATCACATCTCCGAGCTGTCCTGTGAGGACCAGGTCGCGGGATCCCTCCATGATCGTCGCTTCGACGAAGAGGACATCGCCGCCGGTGCCGGTCACGGCCAGGCCGGTCGCAACGCCCGGCACATCGGTTCTGTCCTTGGCCTCGTCCTTCCATACCTTGGGCTTGCCCAGATACTCGCCCACGTCGTCCCCGTCGACCGTCAGGGGCGGAGCCTCGTCGCCACCCCTGGCCACCACCGTGGCCACCTTACGGGCCAGCTTCCCGAGCTCCCGCTCGAGGTTGCGCACGCCCGCCTCCCGCGTGTAGCGGTCGACGACGGTGGCCAGGGCATCCTCCGTCACGGTCAGCTCCTCCGGCTCCAGACCGGCCGCGCGTAGTTGCCGCGGCAGCAGATGGTCGCGGGCGATACCCACTTTCTCGGCATCGGTGTAGCCGTCGATGGAGATGACCTCTGTTCGATCGAGGAGCGGTGCCGGGATCGTGTCGACGACGTTGGCCGTGGCGATGAACAGCACGTTGGACAGATCCAGGTCGGTCTCGAGGTAGTGGTCCCTGAAGGTGTGGTTCTGGGCCGGGTCGAGCACCTCGAGCAGGGCCGACGATGGATCACCCCGCCAGTCGTTGCCCACTTTGTCCATCTCGTCGAGCAAGAAGACCGGATTCATCGACCCGGCCTCGATCAGAGCCCGAACGACCCGGCCGGGGCGCGCTCCCACATAGGTCCGGCGGTGCCCGCGGATCTCCGCTTCGTCGCGCACGCCGCCCAGGGCCACCCGCACGAAGTTGCGTCCCAATGCCCGGGCCACCGACTCGCCGAGGGAGGTCTTGCCGACGCCGGGAGGTCCGACGAGCAACAGGATGGCGCCTGCCTTTCGGTCCTCATCGCCGTCGAGACCTCTCTCCTGGCGCAGCTTGCGCACGGCCAGATGCTCGACGATCCGCTCCTTGACGTCGTGCAGCCCGGTGTGGTCGGCGTCGAGGACCGTCCACGCCTCGTCGAGATCGAGACGGTCGTCTGTCCGCTGTGACCACGGCACCTCGAACATCGTGTCGAGCCAGGTACGGATCCACGAGTGCTCGGGGGATTGCTCGCTCATCCGCTCCAGACGATCGATCTCCCGGGAGACCGCCTCTGCGACCTTCTCAGGCAGGTCGAGTTCGGCCAGCTTCTGTCGGTAGGAGGAGGCGATGTCGTCGTCCTCGCCCAGTTCCTTGCGGATCGCCTCCATCTGCTGGCGGAGGATGTACTCGCGCTGGCTCTTGTCGATCCGCTCGGCGGCCTCCTCCCGCACCTTCTTGCGCAGGTCGAGATCCGCCAGGACCTCCCGCATCCAGTCGAGGAGGCGCCCCAGACGCGCCCGCAGGTCGAGGGTCTCGAGGACCTCCACCTTCTGCTCCAACGACAGGTCGGGCGAGTAGACCGCCAGATCGGCGAGCTGGGACGGGTTGTCGATGGAGAGGATCCGCTCGGCGACGCCTCCCACCCCCCGCAGGTCGAGGACCTCGGTCACGACCGCCCGGTATTCGGCGACGAGATCGTCCAGTGCCGGGTCGTTCACGACGTCGGCCTCAGCCACCATCTCGGCCGAAACCCACAGTGCTCCGCTTTCATCGGTCGAACCCGACCCCACCCGGGCGCGGCACACGCCGGAGACGACTACGTTGCCTTCGTCGTCGGCGTCGGTGATCTCGGCTACGGTTCCCACCGACGCATAGCGCCCGTCCACCCGGGGAACCAGCAGCAACCGGCCGTCGTTGTCCCGGGCCGCGGCCAGGGCGACCTTGCCCTCGGTGGTCTCCATCCGCAGGGTGACGACCATATGGGGGAAGACCACCCCGTTGGTGAGAGGTAGGACGGGAAGGGAGAGTTGGTCAGTGTCGGGCATGAATCCTCGTTCCTTGGTGGCATCTGAGTGTATAGGACTCAGGAAACACACACCCCTCCGGTCATATTCCCCCCGGTCCCTGCGTCGCTCCCAGATTTCATGAAATATGACAGTGGGTGACTCAGGTTGTACCGTATGCACATCCCAGCTTTGAAAGGAAACGATCATGGCACGAGCAGTCGGCATCGATCTCGGAACCACCAACAGCGTCATCGCCACCCTGGAAGGTGGCGAGCCCACCGTCATCCCCAACGCCGAAGGGGCCCGCACCACTCCATCGGTGGTGGCCTTCAAGGACGGTCAGATCCTGGTGGGCGAGGTCGCCAAGCGTCAGGCCATCACCAACCCCGACAAGACCGTCCGCTCCATCAAGCGCCACATGGGCGAGTCGGACTGGAAGACGGAGGCCGATGGAAAGACCTACACCCCCCAGGAGATCTCCGCCCGGATCCTCATGAAGCTGAAGCGGGATGCCGAATCCTACCTGGGAACGCCGGTCACCGATGCCGTCATCACCGTCCCCGCCTACTTCAACGACGCCCAGCGCCAGGCCACCAAGGAGGCCGGCCAGATCGCCG
>CAZTXD010000089.1:0-14908 GCA_964617995.1 uncultured Acidimicrobiaceae bacterium | reverse complement strand
TGGGCGACGACGCAGCGCTCCCACTGGCTGCGCGGCTACATCGCCGAGATGGTGGGTCTCCCGCCGGGGGACGTGCGGGTGGTGGCTCCCACGATGGGAGGGAGCTTCGGATCCGGCCTCTACAGCGAGGACATCCTCGTGGCGTATCTCGCCCTCGCCTTGAAACGACCGGTGAGGTGGATCGAGGACCGGCGGGAGAACCTCGCCAACGCCCGGCACGCCCGGGACCAGATCCACTACGTGGAGGCCGGTTTCGACGAGGAGGGCAGGATCCTCGCCATCCGCGACCGCTTTCTCATGGACTGCGGGGCCTACAACCCCTACGCCGTGACGATCTCCTACAACGTGGCGGCCAACCTGCGCGGCCAGTACCGGATCGACCACATGGACGCCGAGGGGATCTGCGTCCTCACCAACAAGCTGCCCAACACACCGGTCCGGGGGGCCGGGCGACCGGAGGCGACTTTCGTCATGGAACGGGTCATGGACATGGTGGCGGACCGGCTCGGCCGGGACCCGGTCGAGGTGCGACGGCTCAACCTGATCCCGGCAGAGCTGATGCCCTACGACATGGGCATGCTGTACCGGGACGGAAACCAGCTGATATACGACTCGGGCGACTTCCCCGCCCAGCTGGAACGGGCGCTGGAGACGATCGACTACGAGTCGTTCCGGAGGTGGCAAGCCGATGAGAGGGAAGGCGGTCGCCACCTCGGCATCGGCATCGCCTGCCACGTGGAGGGTTCAGGCATCGGCCCGTTCGAAGGCGCCCGGGTGCGCGTCGACGAGGGCGGGCACGTGGTGGTTCACTCCGGATCCAACTCGCATGGCCAGAGCCACGAAACCGTCCTGGCGCAGGTCTGTGCCGATGCCCTGGGAGCGCCGCTCGACCGGATCACGGTGCATCACGGGGACACCGACCTGGTGGAGTTCGGCGGAGGCACGAACGCCAGCCGCAGCGCCGTCACCGCCGGGATGGCGGTGCGGATGGGAGCCGAGCGGATCCGGGAGAAGGTCCTGGCGGTCGCCGGGCATCTCCTGGAGGTCGATCCGCAGGATCTCGAGATCCATGACGGGATGATCTCACCCCGCGGGGTGCCGTCGATCCACATCAGCCTCGCCGAGGTGGCGGCGGCGGCCACCCCCGGGCCCGGTGCCAGGCTGCCCGAGGGGCTGGATCCGTCTCTGGAGGCGTCCACCTACTACGTGCCCCCCGCCGTCACGTTCGGTTCATCGACCCATGTGGCGGTGGTGGAGGTGGATCCCGACACGGGGATCGTCTCCGTTCTCCGCTACCTGGTGGTCGACGACTGCGGGCGGGAGCTCAACCCGACCGTGGTGGACGGTCAGCAGCACGGTGGCGTGGCCCACGGGATCGGGAACGGAATCCTGGAAGAGGCGATCTACGACGACACCGGCCAGCTCCTCAACCCGACCTTCATGGACTATCTCTTGCCCACCGCCGGGGATGTGCCGCCGATCGAGGTCGTGCACGACAATCATCCGACGCCGCTCAACCCGCTCGGTGTCAAGGGGGTGGGCGAGGGTGGAACCACCTCGGCGCCGGCCGCCCTCGCCAATGCGATCGTGGACGCGATGAGGCCGCTCCATCTCCAGATCGATTCTGTTCCCGTGACACCCGCCCGCCTCAAGCGGTTGATCGACGAGGCAGAGGCTGCATCGACAACCTGAGTCGATCAGAGGAGCTCACGGGCCGCCGTGGCGTAGACCCGTGCCGCCGCCGCCAGGTTGTCGATCCCGACGACCTCGCCCAGCCCCGGTTCGTACATCGAGTACTCACCTGAGAGGTTGATTCCCCCCGGCCCGTAGGTGACACCGGGGATGCCGAACTCCGCCAGCGGGGAGTTGTCCGAGGATACGGAGTACCGCTCTGGGTTCGGATGCCGGACCTCCTCACCGAGCACCGAACGGTGGGCCCGGGCCACCGCCTGCGGCAGGGGATGGTCCGGCTCCAGGTAGTGGCCGTTGGAGGCGAGGTAGAAGTCGAGGGCGACGTCGAGGTCGGGATCCTCCGCCCTCTGCTGGTCGAGGAACTCGTCGAACTCGACCCTGACCTCGTTGATCTGCTGACCGGGAACGGTGTTGATGTGCACGTACAGCTTGCAGGTCCTGGCGGTGAGCGACGGTTTGAACGGGTCGCCTCCGAAGATCGCTCCCACGTTGATCAGCGGCTTCATCACGGGATGCGGATGGCGACTCACGTAGGTCTCCTCGAACTCGAGCAGGCGCTGCCGGATCCGTGCTGCCTTCTCTATCGGATCGATCGCGAGGCTCTTGGAGAAGGTGTGTTGGGGTGATCCTGTAACGGAGATCCGGGCGAAGACGTAGCCGGCGTTTCCCGTCTGCAGACGCAGGCCGGTCGGTTCGCCGTTGATACACATATCCGCCGTCACACCCCGATTCAGCATCACCCGGGCACCGATTCCGCCGCCCCGGTAGCGCCTTCCCTGCCATTCGTCGACAGGAGCCCTCTCGATCTCCCCCACCACGCCGGCGACGACGATCTCGCCTCTCGCCAGTCCGCCGGAGGCCTGCAGCAGCTGGATCGCCGAGTGGAAGGCGGCGAACGCCGACTTCATGTTCGACACACCGAGGCCGTAGATCCATCCGTCTTGAACGGTCGCCCGCGCCTGGAGCCCCGATGGGAGGTCCCCTCCCGGACTGGTCGAGGTGTCGAAGTGAGCCAGGAACATCAGCCGCGGCCCGGGTGCCGCCCCCTTCCAGCGAGCGAGGACGTTGCCGCGGTCCGGCTCGACTTCCTGGAACTCGACGTCGAGACCGAGCTCGGCGAACCTGGTCGCCACGTACCGGGCGACCTCCCCTTCCGATCCCGTCTCGCTGGGGATGTCGACGAGCTCACAGGTCATCTGGACCAGGGAATCGACGTCCTGCTGGGCCGGATCGAGCGGCCGCTCACCGTCCACTGTCATCCCCCGCCTGTGGGGAGGCCTGCCCTTGCTCCATCGTCCATCTCGCCAGTTCGAGGCGGGTGGGGACCCACACGTCGGGGTGCTGGGCGACCCGCCGGGCGATGGCTTCCAGGGTCCACGCCCCGTGCGGCCGACCGAAGACGTGGGCGTGCACGGTGACGTCCAGGTAGCAGCCGTCCCCGCCCTGCTGGTACATGGCGTCGAAGGTGTCGTTGAAGACGTCGAGGAAGGCCCGGGGCGGGTTCCCGTAACGCATGTGGAGGGGGAGGTCGTTGACCTCCATCTTCAGGGGTATGGCCACGATCTCTCCCGCCGGGGTGGACAGCCGGTACGGCTCGTCTTCGTCGAAGACGTCCCCGAACCACTCCATCCCGTGCTCGGCGGCGATCCGGGCCGTGTTGAGGCTGGGGGTCCCCCGGGGGGACAGCCAGCCCAGAGGCGACGCCCCAGTCACGGAGGCGAGCAACTCGACGCACCGCGCCACATCGGCCGACTCCTCTTCCGGGTTCAGGAGGGCGGGGATGATGTGCTGGGAGTAGCCGTGAGCGGCGACTTCGTGGCCCTCCCCGACCAATACGCGGAGCGTGTCGGGTGCGTGTTCGGCGAGACAGGCGGAGGCGAATACGGTGGCGCGGACCTCGGCCCGGGCCAACACGTCCATGAGCCGCCAGATACCCCGCCGGTGGCCGTACGCCGACCAGGACGCCGCCTGGGTGTCGAATGCTCCCGCCGGCAGGGGATTGCCCATGGGGCCGATGGCGGGAGTGGCTCCGGTCGCCCACCCTTCGTAGGCGACGTTGAACAACACCGCCATCCTCATGCCGTCGGGAAGCGAGAAGCCGTTGCCTCGCCCCGATGGACCGTCGACCTGCCTCGCCCCCATCGATCAGAACGCTCCCCGGTAAGAGCCGCCATCCACCTGGATGTTCTGACCGGATATATAGCCGGCATAGGCACTGCACAGGAAGGCACACATCGCTCCGAACTCCTCCGGCCTTCCCATCCGCTTGGCGGCGATGCTGTCCACCATCTCCTGTCGGGCTTCCTCGTATGTGATCCCGGCCGTCTCGGCCCGTTTCCGAGCCATGTAGACCTGCCGATCGGTGTCGATCCTCTCGGGGAGGAGGTTGTTGATGGTGACGTTGTCCCTGGCCACTTCCAGAGAAAGCGCCTTGGAAGCGGCGGTGAGGCCCGCCCTCGCTCCGGCGGAGAGCCCCATGAACGGAAAGGGGGATTTGACCATCTGGGAGGTGATGTTGACGATCCGCCCGAACCGGCTCTCCCGCATGCCGCCGACGACCGCTCTGATCATCATGATCGGCGCCAGCATGTTCGACTCCACCGCCGCCAGCCAGTCCTCGTAGCCGAAGTCCACCCAGGCGCCCGGGGGTGGGCCCCAGTTGTTGTTCACGAGGATGTCGGGGTCGGGACAGGCGTCGAGGAGCCTGGCTCGGCCCTCCTCGGTGTTGACGTTCGCCCGGACCGCCATCACCTCGACGCCGGTGTCCCGACGCAGCGTCTCGGCCGTCTCGTCGAGATGGCTCTGGGTGAGCCCGTTGATCACGACTTCGACTCCTTCGGCGGCGAGGGCAGCGGCGCAGGCACGACCCAGCCCTCGACTGGAGGCGACGATCAGGGCCTTGCGGCCCGCTATCCCCAGGTCCATAGGCCCCTCAGCTCATGGCGGCGGGAACTCTTCACCGCGGCACCGGTCGGTGCGGCGACGGCGGTCGTCACGGCGAGGGCTGCCCGCCGGGCTTCATCAGCTCGAGCACCGTCAACGCGTAGACCTTGGAGCAGATGATGAGGTCCTTGACACTGATGACCTCGCCGAAGTCGGGGTCGTAGGCGGCGTACTCCCCGGGAAGCACCCTCGATCTTCCGGCCGGCCCATAGGTGATCCCCTCCGCTCCGAACTCGGTGAAGATCCAGTTGTCGCTCGACACCCCGAAACGTGCCGGCTCCGGCTCGTCGGGGTCCCGGTCCGTCACGAACCGGTGCATCTTGCGGGCGGTGGAGGCGACCCGGGAGTCCCATGGCACCTCGTAGCCCCGGCTGGTCATGTAGATCTCCATCTGCAGACCCAGGTCGGGGTCGGCCTCGTTGAGGCGACGGACCAGCCTTTGGATCTCGTGCTTGACCTCGAGGACGTTCGTTCCCGGCACCAGCATCACGTCCATATAGGCGTGACAAAAGTTGGCGACGAGCTGGGGGTTGTTGGGCACGCCGCCCTCTATCGCTCCGATGTTCACCCGGGGCACCACCAGGTCGTGTTTGAACTTGGCCTGGTACTCGGCCTCCCATTCCCGGATGCGGGGCAGCACCGACTCCATCTTCTCGATGGCGTCCACTCCGAACTGGCGGTAGGAGGCGTGCTGGGTGACACCCCGGGTCGTCAGCCGCAGGAAGATGTAACCCCCGTTGGCGATCTGCACCCGGAGACCGGTCGGCTCCCCGTTGAGAACGTAGTCGGGTATGTAGCCGTGGCTGGCCAGGTAGCGGGCCCCGTAGCCCCCTCCCCGGCAGTTGGCCCCCTGATGGTCCCCGATGGGGGCGCCCTCGATCTCGCCGACGACACCGGCCAGGTAGATATCACCACGAGGCTCGAACCCCGCTGCCATCAGCATCTTGGTCGCCATGTAGTAGGCGGCGAAGGCCGACTTCATGTTGGAGGAGCCGATCCCTGAGATCCATTCGTCGTCGACCCACCTCGCCTCGGGCACGCCGATGCCGGGGGCGTGGTCCATGTGGCCGAGGAACATGAGGCTTTCGTCCTCGTCGCCGCCGTTCCAGGTCCCGATGACGTTGTTGCGCCCCGTTTCGACCTCCTGCTGGGTCACCTTCAGGCCGAGATCGCCGAAGCGTTGGGCCAGGTAGTCGGAGACCTCTGCCTCACGTCCGGTCAGGCTGGGAATGTTGATCAGGTCCTGGACCATCTCGACGAGCTCGTCTTCCACGAGGGCCGAGAGAACCGCCTGGGTGAGCGAGTCACCCTGCAACTCGGTCGACATTTGCACCCAACCTCCCTGAGCTGGTGTCTCCGCGTCGTAACGCAGCTTCCTGCGGAACAACTATCTTAATATTCAACTAGTATGCCAGCAGTGTAGAGGCCGGGGCAACTGGTTTCGCTCGGCGAAGAAGATGCACCTGAGGGCTGACGGACGAGGTTCGGCGGATCCTCGACCGCGTGGCGTCCTCCGCTCAGACGATCTGGGCGGCGATGAACACCAGTCCGGCCACGGTGACCGCCGAGCCCAACGAGGCGGCCACATGGACCCGGGTCCGGGCGTGGAGCATCGACTGGATGTGCCTGAGATCCTCGCGGAACTCGATTCGCATCTCGCGCATCTCCTGGCGCATCTCCTGGCGCAGATCCGCGATGTCGACCTTGGTGGCGGGCTGTTGGTCGGGTAGGTAGCTCATCAGTGTCTCCGCCGGTCCGTGACCGAGGACCTCGGTGAGTTGATGATACAAAGCCTCCCGGGCAGTAGGTGTGGACATGGTTCTCTCCTTTCTCCCCGCGAGCACCTACTCGACCCCACACTGCCGGGCGGGTGTGACACCAATATCGGAGACGGAAGCAAGTTATTTCTTGACGAGAGCTTACTTAGGGAATATAAATAAGTAAGTGAGTACTGCCGCCGACCCCAGCACCGTCCGCACCATCAACCGGGCACGGGTGCTGCAGGTCATCAAGCAGGGTCCCTCCAGCCGGGCCGACATCGCCCGGGCCACCGGACTCTCCCAGCCCAGCGTCGGCGCCATCGTCTCCGACCTGATCGCCCGCCGCCTCGTCTCGGAAGGCGCCCGCAGCGTCTCCACCGGGGGGCGGCCCCCCACCCTGGTGGAGCTCAACGCCGGCGCCTACGCCGTCGCCGGCATCAAGCTGATGGAAGACCATCTGGTGGGAGCCATCACCGACCTCGAGGCCACCGTCCTCGCCGACGCCGACGCCCCCCTCACCGGACGATCCCCCGACGAAGTGGTGGCGGCCATGAGCGGCCTCGTCGACGACCTCCTCCACACCGCCGGTTACACCCGCGACCGCCTCCTCGGGGTCGGCATCGGTATGGCCGGCGTCGTCGATGGCCAGGCTGGTGTCTGCCGCTACTCCCCCTTCTTCGGCTGGCACGACGCCCCGGTGGCCGCCCTGGCCGAGGAGGCGCTGTCGGTGCCGGTGCTGGTCGACAACGACGTCAATACCCTCGCCCTGGTCGAGCGCTGGTTCGGCGTGGGACGCGATGCCGACGACTTCGTGCTCGTGACCCTCGGCCGGGGCGTGGGTATGGCGGCCGTCACCGGTGGTCGCCTCTTCCGGGGCCACCGCGGCGGCGCCGGCGAGCTGGGCCACGTGGTCGTCGACCCCGAAGGGACCCTCTGTCCCTGCGGCAACCGGGGATGCCTGGAGACGATCGTGGCCGAGCCCTACCTGCTGGAGAAGGCCCGGGCGCTCCTCGACGACCCCCAGCTCACCCGCGAGCAGCTCTACCGCCGCGCCCCCCACGAACCCCGCCTCGCCGGGACTCTGGCCACCGCCGGCGCCACCCTCGGCCGGGCCGTCGGCACCGTCGTCAACCTGTTCGCTCCCGAGCTGGTCATCCTCAGCGGGGAGGGCATCGCCGCCGGACCCGCCCTGCTCGACCCGATGGAGAAGAGCCTCGCCACCAGCGTTTTCGACGGCCTCCAGGAGGCCTACCGGATCGCCATCGAACCGTTCGACGACCCGGCCTGGGCGCGGGGGGCCGCCTCCCTGGTGCTCAGCGCCGTCTTCGGCGAACCGGAGGGAGACCGCTCGGAGCGGATCTGGGGACGCCACGCCCTGACATGAACGAAAAGCCTCACCCGACGACAACACGACCACGAGGAGGAACGGTGAGAAGGCAAACCAAACCGACTATCACGGCGCTGATGACGCTCATGGCGCTGGTGCTGGTGGCGTGCGGCAACGGAGCCGCACCCGGCACCACCACCGCCGACACGGCGGCTCCCGCCACCACCCAAGCGGACACCCCCGACACGACACAGGCGCCGGGGACCACCGCAGCGACCGAGGACGTCACCATCACCATCTGGCATGGCTACAACCCGGTGGAGACGGAAGTCTTCGAGAACCAGGTGATCCCCGACTTCGTGGAGGCTACCGGCATCAGCGTCGATGCGCTGGCCGTCCCCTTCGACGAGTTCCGCCGCAAGCTGCTCACCGCCATAGCCGGCGGCACCGCCCCCGACCTGATCCGGGCCGACCTGGCGTGGGTGCCGGAGTTCGCGGCGATGGGAGCGCTGGTGCCGCTCAGCCAGGAGATGCCCGACTTCGACGACTACGCCGCCGCCGTGTTCGAGGGTCCGCTGTCGACCAACCTGCACCAGGGCGAGTACTACGGGCTGCCCCTCGACACCAACACCCGGGTCGCCGTCTACAACCCCGACACACTGGCCGCTGCCGGCCTCGACGGGATCGGCTCCACCTTCGAGGAGCTGACGGCGAGCTGCGAGGCGCTGGCCGCCAACGGCACCTACTGCTTCGCCGACGGCGGCACCTACGGCTGGGCGGTGGGTCCGTGGATCTGGAGCCACGGCGGGGCGATGATCTCCGAAGACGCCACCACCGCCAGCGGCGCCTACGACTCCCCCGCCACCGTCGCCGCCTACCAGTTCATGGCCGACGCCGTCGCCAACGACTGGTGGCATCCCGGCATCCTCGGGGGAGGCGTCGACACGATGGGCGGGCTCGCCTCCGGGGAGATCGCCATGGTGCTGGAGGGCCCCTGGTTCCCGCCGCTGTTCGAAGGCCAGTTCGCCGACGTCCCCTACGAGTTCGCACTGATGCCCGCCGGGGACGGTGGGTCGGTGTCGGTGGTGGGCGGCGAGGACATCGTCATGTTCCAGCAGTCGCAGAACAAGGAGGCGGCCGCCGAGTTCATCCGGCATATGCTGAGCCCCGAAGTGCAGCTGCAGCTCGCCGAGGTGGGACAGATGCCGGTGCTGACCGCCCTGTCCGACGACCCCGCCATTTCCGGTCATCCCTTCTTCGGGATCTTCTTCGACCAGATCGCCACCGCCAGGGCCCGCCCGGTGCACCCGGCGTGGCCGGAGATGGAACAGATCGTCACCAACACCGGCAACGCCATCCTGTCCGGCGACGCCGACGCCGCTTCCGCCCTGGCCGACGCCGTCGCCCAGATCGACCCGCTGCTCGGGGAATGAGCCGGGCAGGCGCCGGCCCATGACCGTGACCGAAGTCACGGTGGCAGAGGGGCCCCGGAAACTCCGGGGCCCCTCGCCTGACACCTCCTCTTTGGAGTCGCGGCTCACCCCGTATTGGTTCCTCGCCCCCGGCTACCTGCTGTTCGCCGTGTTCATGATCTACCCGCTGGTCAAGGCGCTGCAGATCAGCTTCTACGACTGGAACATCGTCCCCGGCGCCGACAGCACCTTCGTCGGGTTCGGCAACTACCGGCGGGCCTTCGCCGACCCCATCGCCTGGGTGTCGATGCGCAACACCCTCCTCTACACGGTGCTCACCGTCCCCGCCCAGATGGCGCTGGCGATGGGAGCCGCCCTCCTCCTCAACACCATCACCCGCGCCCACGCCTTCTTCCGAACGCTTTACTACCTGCCGGTCATCACCTCCTGGGTGATCGTCTCGCTGCTGTTCCGTTACCTGTTCCAGTTCCCCAACGGGTTCATCAACTACCTGCTGGTCGACGTCACCGGGCTGGTGGCCGCACCGGTCGCCTGGCTGCAGCACCCCGAGACCGCCGCCCTGCCCATCCTCGCCCTGGGGGTATGGAAGGGGATCGGCTGGTCGATGCTCATCTACCTGGCCGCCCTCAAGACCATCCCCCAGGAGCTGTACGAGGTGGCCGCCATCGACGGGGCCGGGTCGTGGCGGCGGTTCCGGGCGGTGACGCTGCCCATGATCCGCCCCACGGTGGTGTTCACCCTGGTGATGCTGGTGATCGGCGGCTTCAACGTGTTCATCTCGGTTTTCCTGATCACCGGGGGCGGGCCCCGCCAGCAGACCGAGGTGATCCTCTCGTACATGTATCACCAGGCCTTCGACTTCCTCAACCTCGGCTACGGGGCCGCCCTGTCGTTCGTGTTGGCGGCGGTGATCTTCGTGATCAGCTTCGTCCAGATCCGCTACCTGCGGGAGAGGCGGGAAGCGCTGTGAGAGTGGGAACCGAGCGGCGCCGCACCCAGGCCTGGTCCTACGCCCTGCTGGTGGCGGGCGGGGCGGTGATGGTGTTTCCGTTCCTGTGGATGGTGTCCACCGCCCTGCGGGACCACCAGTACGTGATCGAGAACCCGCCCCGACTCATCCCTCCCGAACCCACCGTCAGCAACTTCGTGGAGGCGTGGACCACCAACAACTTCTCGCTGTACTTCGCCAACAGCCTGTTCGTGGCGGTGATCACCACCATCCTGTCGACGTTGCTGTCGGCGATGGCCGCCTACGCCTTCGCCCGGTTCGTGTTCCGGGGCAAGCAGGTCGCCTTCTACGGGATGCTGCTGATGCTGATGATCCCCGCCCTGGTCATGATCATCCCCCAGTTCGTGCTCGTCCGCAGCCTGGGGCTGCGCAACAGCCTGTGGGGGCTGATCCTGGTGTACGTGGCCACCTCCATGGCCCTCAACACCTTCCTGCTGCGGGGCTTCTTCGAGGGTCTCCCCCGGGAGACGGAGGAGGCGATGCGGGTGGACGGCGCCGGCTACTGGACGATCTTCCTGCGGATGGTGCTGCCGCTGTCCCGCCCCGCCCTGGCGGTGGTGTCGATCTTCACGTTCCTGGGGTCCTGGGACGAGTACGTGTGGGCGTTGACCGCCATCGACGACGAAGCCAAACGCACCCTACCGGTGGCCATCGCCTCCTTCCAGGGCCAGCACGTCACCGAATGGGGGCTGGTGTTCGCCGCCTCCCTCATCGCCGCCGTCCCCGTCATCGCCGTGTTCCTGGCCATGCAGCGCCAGTTCGTCTCCGGGTTGACCGGCGGAGCGTTCAAGGGTTGACCATGCCTCTCACCGTCACTCCCGCCCAGGCTTTCGTTCGTCCCGGCCAACCGGCCCGCTTCACCGTCGCCGGGACGATCACCCCCGGCACCCACCGGGTGGAAGCCGTCGTCACTCACCTCGCCACCGTGGTGGAACGGATCACCTGGGAGGCGACCGCCAACGACGGGGGCCTCTCCACCCGCTTCGAATGGCTCCCGCCCGCCGAGGCGGGCCGCGGCTACGGGGTGGAGGTCAGCGTCGACGACCTGACCGCCGCCACCGCCTGCGACGTGCTGGAGCGGTGGACCGACATGCCCCGCTACGGGTTCCTCACCGACTTCGCCCCCGGCCGCCCCGACCTCGACCAGGCGGTGTCAGGTCTGCTCCCCTACCACGTCAACGCCCTCCAGTTCTACGACTGGATGTGGCGCCACGAGGAGTTGCTCCCCCCTTCCGACCCCCACACCGACCTGCTGGGCAAGGAGTCGTCGCTCGCCACCGTGAAGGCGCTGATCGAGCGGGCCCACGGGGAGGGCATGGCCGCCCTCCCGTATGCCGCCGTGTATGCCGCCAGCCACGACGTCGCCGCCCGACACCCCGAATGGCTGCTGTACGACGGCGACGGTAAGCCGATCCCCTTCGGGGAGGAGTTCCTGACGATCGTCGATCCCCGCCCCGGCGGCGAGTTCGGGCGGCACCTGCTGGCCCAGTTCCGGCGGGTGCTGACCGAGACCGGCTTCGACGGCATCCACCTCGACCAGTACGGGGCGCCCAAGCTGGCGTATCTGGCCGACGGAACGCCGCTTCCCCTGGCCGGGCCGCTGGCCGACCTGATCGACGCCACCGCCGAGCTGGTGGACGAGCTGCGTTCCGGTGGCGCCACCGTCTTCAACTGCGTCAACAACTGGCCGACCGAGACCGTCGCCGCCCGCCGCCAGGACATCACCTATATAGAGGTGTGGGAGCCGCACACCGGCTACGACGACGTGTGGCGAATCATCACCGACGCCCAGCGGCTCGGCGCGGGCAAGCCGGTGGTGCTGGCCGCCTACCTGGATCCCGCGTTCGGGGCCTCGGTGCTGATCTTCGACGCGGTGTGCCTCGCCAACGGTGCCGGCCACATCGAGCTGGGGGAAGGCGACGCTCTCCTCGCCGACCCCTACTTCCCCAACTACCGGCCGATGGATCCCGATCTGGCCGAGGCGCTGCGGCTGTTCTACGACTTCGCCGTCCGCTACCAGGAGGTGACCGGACCGACCACCGTCGCCCGGGAGTCGCCGCCGGTGTGGGTGGACGGGCAGCGTCGTCCCACCGGGTCGGGTGCCCGCCCGTTCTGCCGGGACTGGGAGGGAGGGTTCACCGTCAACCTGGTGGACCTCCCTGACGGGGAGTGGACCACCGACCATCCCTTCCCCGCCTCCAAGTCCGGGACGGAGCTGGTGGTGGGGCTGGACCGGCCGGTGACCCGGGTGTGGGCCGCCACCCCCTCCCGGCCGGAGGCGGTGGAGGTGGCTTTCCAGATCCACGAAACCGACGTGGCGGTGGAGACCGGAGAGTGGGATGTGTGGGCGATGGTCGTTTTCGAGACAGGAGCATGAGCATGGAACAGAAGGAGCTGATCGAAGCCAGCATCGAGGTGATCGTCGGGCATCAGGCGCCGGGCGGCGCCTACCCGGCCAGCCCCGACTATCCCACCTACCGGTACTGCTGGTTCCGGGACGGGTCGTTCACCGCCCGGGCGATGGACACCTGGGGCCGCTTCGACAGCTCCGCCCGCTTCCACGAGTGGGCGGCCCAAGCGGTCCTCGCCCGCAAGACCACGGTGGTCGCGGCGATTTCCGATCCGGGCTCGCCGCCCACCGCCATCCTCCACACCCGCTACCGCCTCGACGGCACACCCGGCGACGAGGAGTGGCCCAACTTCCAGCTCGACGGCTTCGGCACCTGGCTGTGGTCGCTGGAACGCCACGTCTCCGAGTCGGGAGCTGATCTTCCCGACCGGTGGCGGGAGGCGGCCGACCTGGCGGCCGGCTACCTGGCCGCCCACTGGGACCGGCCCTGCTACGACCTGTGGGAGGAGCACCCCGACCGGGTGCATCCCTACACGCTGGGAGCGATCCACGCCGGCCTGGCCGCCCACCACGAGCTGACCGGCACCGACCAAGACGGGATCCTCGCTGCCATCGAACAGACCATCCGCGACCGGGGCATCGTCGACGGCCGGCTGGTGAAGTCCCTCGACGGCGAGGATATCGACGCCTCCCTGGTCGCCCTCGGTGCCCCCTACGGCGTTTTCGACCCCCACGACCCGGTGATGGCTGCCACCGTCGCCGCCATCGAGGACAAGCTCAACGACGGCGGGGTCCACCGCTACCTAACGGACACCTTCTACGGAGGCGGCAGTTGGGTGCTACTCGCCGCCTGGCTGGCGTGGCACCATCGCCAGGTCGGCAACGAGGCCCGGGCTGCGGACCTGCTCGCCTGGGTGGAAGCCCAAGCCGACGCCGACCTGAACCTCCCCGAGCAGGTCTCGACGTCGGTCAACGACCCCGCCTGGGTCCAACCCTGGATCGAAAAATGGGGACCGGTCGCCAAGCCACTGCTGTGGTCCCACGCCATGTACCTGTTGGCCTTGTCGCCCTGAGCGAAACGAAGGGCAAGGGCCTCGCTGCGGAGCAGAGGGGCCATCCCCCTACCTACCTAGTGTCTCCGACGTCGCCTCCGCCCTTCGGCCAGCGTCTCCGCCGGTCGTGACCGAGGACCTCGGTTAGCCGCAGGTCGGTGCGGTGCCTGCCAACGACGGACAAGGAAGACGTCCAGGCCGCCGCCCTGCAGGATCGATGGAACCTTCCACCCCTCCCCGGCGTCCAAGTCGTCGCCTGAGGGTACCGAGTCGCCTCGGGCAGGTTCACTCCCAAACGACCGAAAGGAAGCGTCAGTGACCACCACCAAGACTCCCGAGCCGACCCGTACCCGGCCCTCGGGCGTCATCATCGCCATCATCGCCTTCGTGGCGCTGTTGCTACTCGCCGCCCTCTTCGCCGCGATCGTCGGCCTTGGGTTCTTCAGCATCACCTCTAGCTCCCAGGACCCGCTACCGGCGGACCCCATAGAGACGCCCATCCCCGCCATCCCCGACGGACAGATGTTCGTGTGGCTGGCCGAGATCGGCTCCGAAGAGCTCGTGGTCGACCCGGCCCAGCTCCTCACCGGGCAAGAGGCCCGTGACGCCGCCGAAGCCGACGGGGTGACCGGAGCCGGAGAGGACGTGCCCAACGACGTATATATCCGCAACATCGAGGACGAGTCGATGTTCATCGGCGTCCACCCCGATGTGAGGGTCACAGTGCTGACTTTCGACACCAACGGCGCCATCAACGAGACGCCGATAAGCCTCGCCGACCTGGCCGACGCCTTCAGCGGCGCCCCCGACCCGGTGATCTACGGGCTCGTAGCCGGCGAGTTCCCCGTCGCTCTCACCGTGGAGAACGGGACCGTGGTCGAGATCGAGCAGGTCTA
Organism: uncultured Acidimicrobiaceae bacterium; assembly: GCA_964617995.1. Lineage (GTDB taxonomy): Bacteria > Actinomycetota > Acidimicrobiia > Spongiisociales > ZC4RG35 > CAZTXD01. Next base: position 446 of record CAZTXD010000089.1, on the reverse strand, counting down.
CCTGCCCTGAGCTGGGTCGCACAGAGCCGGTCGGCGGGTATGCGCCCGCCGGTCGGCTTCCCCGACCAGTCCCCGTCTCCAGGGTGGCTCCACCAGTGAAGGCGGGGAGTGGAACTCGAAAGGCAAGCAAGACCACGACGTTCACACCCATCGCAATCAGCACCGCGCTCGAGACCTCCCACCGAGCCGTTTGCAGTGCTCTGTGAACCTCTCGGGTCGTCATCCATCGTCGAAGAGGGAACCCTGTGGGTGGACCGACTCGTAGACGACACGGTTCCCTTCCCGGCGAGCGCCGGGTGTCACAGCGTGGACGGTGGAGCCTCCGTCGGGCAGCAGGTGCTGCACCGCCGCTCCTTCCACCAGCGCCAGGTGGTCGGCCAGCAGCCGGCGATGGCAGCGCCACCACAGCGACTCGGCGCACATCACCGCCACCGACCTCGCTGCCG
>CAZTXD010000088.1:0-14954 GCA_964617995.1 uncultured Acidimicrobiaceae bacterium | reverse complement strand
CCGTTGTCGGTTGTCGGTTCCGACCGACCGAGAACCGACAACCGACAACAGGGAATCGAAGCGACCATGCCTTCTGACAAGCGACCACCGATCACGCTGGCTTGCGAGACGTGCAAGCGGCGCAACTATGTGACCACCAAGAACAAGACCAACACGCGCGACCGTATCGAGCTCTCCAAGTACTGTCGCTGGTGTCGCAAGCACACCGCCCACAAAGAGACCCGCTGAGTTCAAGGCGCCTCTCGACCCTCGTGGGGTGAACGGGCACCTTCAGCCTGCCTTCAGCCTCGGTCATATCTTGCCTCGAGACGACGGAGGAGGCACGTGATCGTTTGCATCGGTAGCCGTGTTCAGGATGAGGATCCAGCCGAGGTCGCACCGACGGGCTCGGCGTCATAGGTGAATTGGTGGCGACCTTCATCGTTCGCACGTTCGAGTCGCCGTCGGCTTCGACCGAAGAGCTGCGCGGCACCATCGCCCGCCCCGGCGGCGAGGAACTCCCCTTCAAATCGCTGGATCAGCTCGGCGAACTGCTCCTCGGTGGCGGTTCCGGGCCGGTCGAGGGGAACGACGCCGGCTCCACCTCGAGTTCGGCCATACGCGACGCGTAGATGCCGTAGAGGCGCCGGGCGGCGCCGTGGCGGCCGGCGGCCCGCATGGCCGTTACCAGTCCGAGATGGGCTGCCTCGTTGTAGAGATCACGTTCCAGCATCCTCAGGTATCTGCGCGCGGCCGAGTCGTGGTCCCCCGAGGCCATGTCCGATTCGGCCAGGGCCTCACCTATGGCCATGTACGCCGCCCTAGCCTCCTCCCGCAGGGATATAGCCCAGTCGGCGTAGGGCTGCTCCTCGAGGAACTCTCCTACATATCGGGACTCGGCGGAACGGAGGACGGCCGCTCCCCGCTGGGTCTGACCGGCCCGGATCGAACTGAGGCCCCGGTTGGCTTCGGCGAGGAAGGTCTCGACGTCGACCGCCAGGTTCTCGATCATGAGAGCCGTCGTCTCCCTGTCGGTTCGGACAAAGTGGTCCGCGTCATGCTTTCGTTCGGGGTCGAGCACGTTGCGGATGGTGGTGAGCGCGACCGAGAGGCGATTGGAGGCCTTGGCCGGGTCGTCCTCGGGCCACAGCCGGTCGATCAGGACCTCTCGGTGGAGGGGACGGCCGCGGTTGGCGAGCAACATCCACATCACCTCCCGTGCCACCCGTGACTGCCACGCCGAGCTCGGTACCAGCGTTCCCAGCCGGGTCACGGCGAACCCGCCGAGGGTCTTGATCTCGATCTCGTCGGGCTCCCGCGTCGTCAACGCCTGTGCTACCCGGTGTGCCTCCATAGAGGCCGTCTTCGCCCCCATCCGTTGCATCGACCCGGCGGCGCTCTCGACCAGGAAGGCGCCCTCCTCGTCGCCGAGCAGGGTTCCGAGGGCGACATCCACCCTCGCCGTCCCCAGGGGCTCACCGATCTCCTCCCAGAGGTTCCGGGCCTGTTCCAGCAGAGCCTGGGCCCGCTTCCTGTCCTCCGTCACCGAGGCCTCGATCTCCAAGGACTGGCCCAGACCGGGCATGTCACGGCGGCTGCGGGCCACCTCTGCGGCCTCGCGGGCTTCGATCACAGCCTCCTCATAGTCACCCTTCGCCCTCGCCACCCAGGCCCTGGCCAGCAAGGCCTTCACATGGCCGAGTACCGAGTCCACCTCGGACGCCCTCCGGGCCAGCTCTTCGGCTTCCTCGGGCTGCTCCTCGGCCATGACCCTGGCCAGCCCCGATAGGGCCGGAACCAGGGCCTGGAGGTCGGCGGGCTTCTCGGAGAGGTCAATCGCCGCCTGGTAGGACGCCCTGGCCAGGGCGGTGTCTCCACGCGCCAGGTAGACATCGCCCATGTGGGCGAGGGGATAGGCCTCGAGGGTCGAGCCGAGGCGCCGGAAGATGGAGCGTGACTCGTCGAGGCCGGCCAGGGCCTCGTCCAGCCGGCCGCGGTGATAGAGGACCTCCGCCCGGTTGGACAACGCCATGCCCCGCCACAGCTCGAAGCCGGATAGATCGGCGAGCCGCAGAGCAATGTCGAGTTCGCTCATGGCCGGCTCGTAGGCCCCTTCCTCCAGGAAGTGAGAGGCCCGGTTCGAGCGGATCCGGATGGTCTGGAGCACGTCCCGGGCCCGCTCGGCATGTTCGAGCGCCCGGAGATAGTGGGCATCGTTGCTGGCACGGTCACCGCTCAAGGCCGCCACCATCGCCAGCACCGTATGGGCGGTGGCCAACGATCTGGAGTCGTCGCTGCGTCTCGCCAGCGCCAGAGCCTCCTCCGCCAGTCGGTGTGCCTCCTCCCTCTCCCCGCGCAGCCAGTGGGCGCTGGCGGTCCACGCCAGCAGAGCGGCCTCGTTGGCGTCGTCGCCGGTTCCCACGTCTGCCCGGCTGTAGATCTCGAGGGCGGTGTCGACGTCGCCTCGCATGTGATGGAGGAACCCGAGACGCCAAGCCAACGCGGGCGGCATCGAGTCGGATCCCGACACCAGATGCTGATAGCAGGTCATCGCCGATTCCCAGTCGCCGAGGGTCTGGAGGGCTTCCGCCTCCAGCAGGAGGATCTCCGCCGGTAGCTCGTCTCTGGGGAGCGCCGCGAGCACACCCGTCACGCGGCGTGCCAACCCGGAGGCGAGGAGGGCGTCTCCGCGTTTCGCCAGCAGTCCCAGGAGATCATGGATCGATCCGGCGCCGGAGAGGCAGGTGAGTGCCTCGGACAGGGCGTTGTGCTCTGCGTACCAGCTCGCCGCCCGGCGCAGCGTCTCCACTCTGGAACCCTCGTCGAGCGGGTAGCGGGCCCGGAGAAAGTCCCGCACGAGCGGGGTCAGCGCCACGGCATTGGGATGGGCTGTGGTCTCGGTGAGGTAGGCGCTCAGTCTTCGCAGGTCGAGAGACCCCGACGACTCCGGAGAGATGGATGTGAGCAGGTCGGAGGTTACCCATGGCAGCTCGGCCACCTTGCTGAGCGCGTCGACGTTGGCCTGGGACTCGGCGGTGATCACCTCCTCTGCGAGGTACTCGAACAAGGCGGTGTCCGACGTCGGGTCGGCTGCTCCCGGCAGCGGTTCCTCCAGAGCGCGTGCTCGAGCGGCGAACGCCACCGCCACCGGCCATCCTCCGGTGCGGGCCGACAGTTCGTGCGCCCAGCCCGCATCCTGACCGGGGGCGGTACCCGACAGGAGCCGGGTGACCTCGCTCTCGGTGAAGGCGAGTTGCTCTCCTGTGATCTCCAGCACCTGGCCCTCGATCCGCATCCTGCCGATCGGGAACGGAAGCTGCTCCCGAGCAGCGATGACGAGGTGAAGGCGGTCCGGGGCGTGGCGGCAGAGGGCACCGAGGAACTGGCCGCTTTCCGATCCGGCGTCGAGGAGGTGCACGTCGTCCAGCACGAGCATCAAGTCCCGGTGCAACCGGCTGTCGAGCTCCCGGCAGATGTCGGCAGCGAGGGAGTCGACCCGTGATGAGCTGCCCCCCGTTCCGACATCGGGACCCTGCGGGCCCTCGAGAACGATCTGGAGCTGTGACGAGAGGTCGGCGGCGTGGAGGCGGAGGCCGTCGATGATCCTACGGGCGAATACCGACAGTGCCGAGTCGCCCGGAGTGACCGTATGCCAGACCGCGGGCCGGGTGCCCGCCCATTGTGTGAGCAGGGTGGTCTTTCCGGTGCCGGGTCCGGCGACGATGGTCGTGAGGCGGTGATCGGCTGCCCCATCGAGTGCCGAGATGAGGCGGGGACGCTCCACGGCCAGTCCGGCCGTCACCGCAGCATCCTCTGAGCGGGGTCTGGTTGCTGACATCCTGCTTCTTCCCCTCTCCGCCCGGGCCGGATGCTACCGGCCGGCCAATGAGCGTGCACCCGTTCGTGGGTGAGGGTGGCTGCCGCTCACTCGGGTCGCATACGAGTGCTTGGTTGCGCTTCGATACCCATGTGCCCGAACCCGATTCCGGTAGCCCTAAGGAAGGTCACAGGCTCACCGATAGCCTGGAGGCGCGAGCCACAGGCGAGGCAGCGGAGCGGGTGCTGTCTGGTGGTGAGGTGTTGGGGGACAGCGGCTGGGAGCCGCCTCATCACCAGACGGCAGGGAAGAGGGTGATCGGCGGGCAGGTCCCGGCCGGTCAGTCGTCGTCCCGCATGAGGGCCGACATCCGTCGGCGCAATGCCGGATGAGCAGTGCGCAGCCCCAACTCGATGGCGAAGCGGCCGTCATCGGGTACCTCCAGCACAGCCTCCTCGACCCCGGCGCGGACGTGGAAGCCGTCTACCAGAGCCGAGATCCGGACCTCGTCCATGGACCAGTTCGCCACCTCTATGTCGCCGGCGACGACCCTGATGCGTTCGTCGGCGAGGTCGATCTCGACTTCGATGCCCCCATCGTTCTCACCCTCGATCCGCAGCCGTCCTTCGTAGGTCGACACCTGAATACCTCCGTTGTCGTGACCCCTGATGCCCGGAAGTCAGAATAGAGGTCTGCGAGAGATTGGGAAGGCCCTTCGAGGCGGTTTCGGCTTTTGCACGTGTGCATGAGGGGGCCCTAGACTGCCTGCGTTCGCGTTTCGCGGGCGCATTCCGGTCGACGGTTCGTCGGCCGTTGTGGTGCGTACCCATACCCGACCAAACCCGCGACGTACCTGGTCCGTGCGTGAGCATCGGTACCTCTCGCCAGGTGGTCTGGCAGTAGCCACCAGCACTGCCGCGCCTCCTGGCGGGAAGCCCGGCTCGTTCCCGGCCGAAGGCGACAGACAGGAAGCTAGAGCGTGGCAGACGAACAGACCATCAGGATCCGGCTCAAGGCCTACGACCACAACGTGGTCGACGAGTCGTCGCGCAAGATCGCCGAGACCGTGATGCGTACCCAGGCCAAGATCAAGGGGCCGGTTCCACTGCCCACCGAGATCCATCGCTACTGCGTGATTCGCGGGCCCCATGTGCACAAAGACTCCCGCGAGCATTTCGAGATGCGGATCCACAAGCGGCTGATCGACATCCTCGAGCCGACCCCCAAGACCGTCGATTCGCTGATGCGTCTCGAGCTCCCCGCCGGCGTAGAAGTGGAAATCAAGCTATGAAGCCACTTGAGCGCCTCGCCAGGCATGTGGTCGTCAGTTCTCAGTTTTCGGTTGTCGGTACCACGAAACTGAGAACTGATGACCGAGAACCGATGACCAGGAGGACGACATGAGCGTCCAACCAACGGAGACGGTCCCGCTCACCGCCATCATCGGGCAGAAGCTGGGAATGACCCAGGTGTTCGACGACAACGCCCAGGCCCGACCGGTCACCGTCATCAAGGCCGGTCCGGTGCGCATCGTCCAGATCAAGACCCCTCACAAGGACGGTTACTCGGCGGTTCAGGTCGCGTTCGGGAAGGCGAAGCCCGCTCGTGTCAACCAGCCCACCAAGGGCCACTACGACAAGGCGGGAGTGGAGCCGGCTCGGGCGCTGCTGGAGATCCGACTGCCCGACACGAGTGGTTTCGAGCTCGGACAGGAGATCGCCGTGGCGGATGTCTTCGAGGTCGGCCAGCGCGCCGACGTGACCGGCACCTCCAAAGGCAAGGGCTTCTCGGGTGTGATGAAGCGCCACAACTTCTCCGGGCAGGGAGCCTCCCACGGCAACCACAAGACCCACCGCGCTCCGGGAGCGATCGGCGCCTGCGCCACACCTGCCCGCGTCTTCAGGGGCATGCGCATGGCCGGTCGGATGGGCAACGACCAGGTGACGACACTGAACCTGGAGGTCGTCGGGGTGGATTCCGAACAAGGTCTACTACTGCTCGGTGGTTCCGTACCCGGACCTCGCGGTTCATACGTCGTGGTGAGAGAGGCGGTGAAGGCCCGTGCCTGAGATCAAGGCTCCGCTGTTTGCCTCCGACGGCTCGAGCAAGGGAACCGTGAACCTCGACCCCGACATCTTCGGGATCGAGCCGAACATGTCCGTTCTCCACCAGGTGGTGACGGCTCAGCTCGCCGCCAAGCGCTCCGGGACGGCCTCCACCAAGACCCGCGCCGAGGTACGGGGGGGCGGAGCCAAGCCGTGGCGTCAGAAGGGTCTCGGTCGGGCCCGGCACGGCTCGATACGGTCTCCTATCTGGGTGGGTGGTGGAGTGGCCCACGGGCCGAGGCCACGCAGCTACGCCCAGCGGACGCCAAAGAAGATGAAGCGCCTGGCATTGCGCAGCGCTCTCTCCGCCCGAGCCGCCGAACAGGCGATCCTGGTGGTGGACAGCGTCGACTGGACCGAGCCGAAGACCCGTCAGGCCAAGGAACTGCTGGAGGCGATCGCCTCGGACAAGAAGACCCTCGTGGTGCTGAATCGATCCGACGCCAATGCCCTGAAGTCGTTCCGCAATCTGCCCCGGGTGAGCTTGGCTGAGCCCGCTGCCCTCACCGCCTACGACGTCCTTGCCGCCGACCGGGTGCTGTTCACCAGTCACACCGCGGGGTCGGTGGGGACCACCGGGACCGGTTACGCCGTTTCCGAGGACGACTTCGTGCGGGAATCGGCCTCAGACGGGACAGACGGCGGAGGTGAGGGCTGATGCGAGATCCGCGGGATGTGATCCTCGCACCGGTCGTGTCGGAGAAATCCTACGAGCTCATCGAGGATAACAACACCTACACCTTCGAAGTGGCTCCACGCGCCCACAAGGACGAGATAAGAGACGCCGTCCAGGCCATCTTCGGCGTGCATGTCCTGTCGGTGAACACGATGAATCGAAAGGGAAAGCTGAAGAGGACGGGTTACGTGGTGGGCCGCCGCAAGAACGTCAAGCGAGCTCTGGTCAAGCTCGCCGAGAGTGACTCGATCGACCTGTTCGGAGTCTGAGATGGCAGTCAAGAAACGCAAGCCGACATCGCCGGGGCGCCGGTTCCAGACGGTCTCCGACTTCGCGGAGATCACCGCGTCGGAACCCGAGAAGTCCCTCATCGATAAGAAGCGTTCCACGGGAGGCCGCAACGCCAACGGCCGGATGACCTCCCGTCACCGGGGTGGTGGCCACAAGCAGCGCTACCGCAAGGTCGACTTCCGTCGCGACAAGGACGGGATCCCCGCCCGGGTCGCCACCATCGAGTACGACCCCAACCGGAACGCTCGTATCGCCCTGCTCAACTACGTCGACGGGGAGAAGCGATACATTCTGGCCCCGGTGGGTGTGCGGCCGGGGGATGTGCTCGAGTCGGGTCCTTCGGCGGATATACGGCCGGGCAACGCCCTTCCTCTGCGCAACATCCCCGGCGGTACGGTGGTGCATGCCATCGAGATGCGTCCCGGCGGCGGAGCCAAGCTGGCCAGGTCGGCGGGATCATCGGTCCAGCTCATGTCCAAGGAGACCGACATGGCGCTTCTCCGTCTGCCCTCCGGGGAGATGCGGATGGTGTCGCTCGACTGCCGGGCCACCGTGGGCCAGGTGGGCAACACCGAGGCGGAGTTGATCAAGCTGGGCAAGGCGGGACGTAACCGCTGGAAGGGCGTCCGGCCCCAGACCCGTGGTGTCGCCATGAATCCCGTCGACCATCCGCTCGGTGGAGGGGAAGGCAAGTCATCGGGGGGGCGGAATCCGGTGAGCCCCTGGGGAAAGCCCGAGGCTCGTACCCGTAAGAGGAAGAACCCGTCCAACAAGTACATAGTTCGCCGCCGCACGAAGAAGGGTCGGAGGTAATGGCACGCAGTCTTAAGAAGGGCCCCTTCGTCGACGACCACCTCGCCGAGAAGATCGAAGCCCTCAACGAGAACAACGAAAAGCGGGTGATCCGCACCTGGAGCCGCAGATCCACAGTGATCCCGGAGATGATCGGCCACACGATCGCCGTTCATGACGGCCGCAAGCACGTCCCGGTATATATCACCGAAGCGATGGTCGGCCACAAGCTGGGCGAGTTCGCCCCCACGCGCACCTTCCGCAGCCACGCCGGCCGCAAGGAGCAGGCGGTGAGGCGCGCATGAAGGTACGTGCAAGGGCCCGTTTCATCCGCCAGTCCCCCTACAAGGTCCGGCGAGTGCTGGACCTCATCCGGGGACTCCCGGTGGAGGAGGCAGAGGACGTTCTGGCATTCACGTCCCGGGCTTCTTCCGACCCGATCCGCAAGGTACTGCGCTCCGCCGTCGCCAACGCCGAGCACAACCATGCTCTCGACGCCGATGAGCTCTACATCGCCGAGGCGTATGCCGACGAAGGCCCGACGCTGCGCCGCTACCGGCCCCGGGCCCGAGGTCGCGCCACCCGCATTCGCAAGCGGACCTGTCACATCACCATTGTGGTGGCTGAACGCGTCCGGGAGGTGAACTGACATGGGACAAAAGACACATCCGTACGCCTTTCGACTCGGAGTCGTCACCGACTGGAAGTCCAAGTGGTACTCCGACCACAACTACGTCGCGCTCGTGAACGAGGACTGGCGTATCCGCGACTACCTCGAAGGGGAGCTCGTGAGGGGCGCCGTTTCGCGCATCGACATCGAACGCACCCGCGACCGTCTCATAGTCGACATCCACACCGCCCGCCCGGGTGTGGTCATCGGACGGCGGGGTGCCGAGGCCGAACGCCTCCGCACCGGGTTGGAGGACCTCACTGAGCGGCCGGTCAAACTCAACATCAACGAGGTCAAGGACCCCGACCTCGACGCTGCGCTGCTGGCCCGAGGAATCGCCGACCAGCTCGAGAACCGGATCGCCTTCCGGCGTGCCATGAAACGGGCCGTCACTGCTGCCATGAAGGCAGGAGCCGAAGGTGTCCGGGTCGAGGCCAAGGGCCGCCTGGGTGGCTCCGAGATGGGCCGACGGGAGTGGTATCGAGAGGGGCGTGTCCCGCTGCACACTGTCCGGGCCGACATCGACTTCGGTACGGCCACCGCTCACACCACCGTTGGAACGTGTGGGGTGAAAGTGTGGGTCTACAAGGGCGAGGTGATCGAGTCCGTCGCCAGCACGGACCGGATCGCCGCTGAGGCCGACCTGGCCACCGGTGGCCCGGTGAGGCGCCGTCGTCAGACCGCCCGAGCCCGAGCCGAGGCAGCCGCCGAAGGGGGCGAACGTAAGCCGCGCCTGATCGAGGCCGGCGGTGGAAAGCGTCTCATCGAGGCCGGAGGCGGCAAGCGCGAAAGCGGACGTCGCGTGATCGAGGCCGGAGGTGGGCGACGCCCCACAGCCGCCGAGGCACAGGTCGAGTACGAGACCGCCCGCGAGGAGGTGGACGTCGCCCCCGAAGAGGTCACGGTCGACGTCATCGCCGAGGAAGGCACCCCCGACGTTCCCGCCGAGGAGAGGCCCTCAGATGACTCCGCGACGACACCCGTGGTCGAGGAGCCCGCCCAGGAGGTCGTCGAGGAGACGGCTCCCGAGGAGCCTCCGGTCGCCGACCCCGACGACATCACCCCAGAACAGGTCGAGGACCTGGTCGACGAGGCTCAGGCGGTTGCCGACCCGGAAGAAGGCCCCGAAGGTCCTCACGGTCCCGGCTCGGCTGTGGCAGCCGAAGACGGCTCCGGTCCCGCCGGCTGGGAGGTGAAGGGCAACGCCAACTCGATGCTCTATCACACCCCCGACTCGCCCTACTACGGACGCACCCGGGCCGAGGTCTGGTTCCGCGACGAGCAGGCCGCCACCGCCGCCGGCTTCCGCCGCTGGGACCACAAACGAGCCGAGGAGGCCGACGAATGAGACGCCTCATCGACGACCGACGACTGAGAACTGAGAACGGCCGAGCGAAGCGAGGCCACACGTGTTGATGCCCAAGCGGACGAAGCACCGCAAGGTCCATCGCGGTCGGCGCACCGGCGTGGCCAAGGGCGGAACCCGGGTCCACTTCGGTGAATACGGCCTGCAGGCGCTCGAGTCCGGCTGGATAACCGCCCGCCAGATCGAGTCAGCCCGTGTCGCCATCACCCGGGCCGTCAAGCGAGGGGGGAAGGTGTGGATCACCATTTTCCCCGACAAGCCGGTCACCCAGAAGCCCGCCGAGACACGGATGGGTTCCGGCAAGGGCAATCCCGAGTTCTGGGTCTCGGTGGTCAAGCCCGGCCGGGTCATGTTCGAGCTGGCCGGTGTCGACGAGGAGCTGGCCCGCGAGGCGATGCGCCGCGCGAGCCACAAGCTGCCGGTCAAGACCAGATTCGTGACCAGGGAGGACCTGTGAAGGCTGCCGACCTGCGCGAGATGGACGGCGGGGAGCTGCTGGAGGCCCTGACCGAGGCCAAGGAGGAGCTGTTCAACCTCCGCTTCCAGTTCGCCACCAACCAGCTCGACAACACAGCCCGTTTCAAGGACGTCAAGAAGGACATCGCCCGCATCCAAACGGTGTTGCGTGAGCGTGAGATGACAGAGGAGACCCCCGAATGAGTGACCGACCCAGTCGCAAGGTCCGTCTGGGAGTGGTCGTGTCCGACGCTCGCGACAAGACCGTCAAGGTGGAGGTGCCGACCTCGTTCAAGCACCCGCGCTACGACAAGGTCGTGCGGCGCTCGTCGGTGTTCCACGCCCATGACGAGGTCAACGATGCCCGGATGGGCGACACCGTACGCATCATGGAGACCCGTCCCCTCAGCAAGCAGAAGCGCTGGCGGGTAGTCGAGGTCGTGGAGCGGGCCCGATGATCCAGCAGGAGTCGCGCTTGCGCGTCGCCGACAACACCGGCGCCCGGGAGGTCCTGTGTATCAGGGTCCTGGGTGGGTCCGGCCGTCGGTACGCCGGGATAGGCGATGTCATCGTGGGCACCGTCAAGGAGGCGACTCCGGGTGGGTCCGTCAAGAAGGGTGAAGTGGTGAGAGCGGTGGTGGTTCGCACCCGCAAGGAGAAGCGGCGCCCCGACGGTACCTACATTCGCTTCGACGAGAACGCGTGTGTGATCATCGATCAGAACCAGCAACCACGGGGGACACGCATCTTCGGCCCTGTCGCGCGGGAGCTGCGCGATCGGCGCTTCATGAGGATCGTCTCCCTGGCACCGGAGGTGCTGTGATGAGCCGGAATTCGAGAGCCGGAGCTCGGAGGTCGGCCCGGATACACGAGGGTGACAGGGTCGTCGTCATCACGGGCAAGGACCGCGGGAAGGAATCCCGTGTGAGCCGGGTGCTTCCACAGAAGGGCACCCTGATCGTGGAGGGTGTGAACACCGCCAAGCGCCATGAGAAGGCCCGCGGCCAGACGATGCAGGGCGGGATCATCGATCGTGACATGCCGATCGACATCTCCAACGTGATGATCATCTGTGAGGACTGCGGCCCTACCCGGATCGGGATACGCATCGACGACGAAGGGCGCAAACACCGTGTCTGTCGCAGGTGTGGAGGTGACCTGTGAGCATCCCCCGCCTCAAGGCCAGATACAACGAGGAGATCTCCCCCCGTCTCTTCGAGGACCTGGGTCTCTCCAACGTCATGCAGGTCCCGAAGCTCGACAAGATCGTGGTGAACATGGGTCTGAGCGAGGCGAACAACGACCGCAAGGTGATCGAACAGGCAACCGACGAGTTGTCTCTGATCAGCGGTCAGAAGCCCCGGGTCAACCGGGCCCGCAAGTCGATCGCGGGCTTCAAACTGCGTGAAGGCACGCCTATCGGGGTGTCGGTGACGATCCGGGGTGACCGGATGTGGGAGTTCTTCGATCGGTTGCTGGCGATAGCGATTCCTCGCGTCCGTGACTTCCGGGGACTCAACCCGCGATCGTTCGACGGGCGGGGCAACTACACCTTCGGGGTGACCGAGCAGCTCATCTTCCCGGAGATCAACTTCGACGACGTCTCCTCCACCCGGGGTATGGACATCACCATCTGCACCACCGCCGACAACAACGAACATGCCAGGGCGCTTTTGGACGCCTTCGGCTTCCCGTTCCGCAAGACCGTAGGGGTCTGAATTCCATGGCCAAGAAATCATTGATCGTCAAAGCAAACAAGAAGCCCAAGTTCAAGGTCCGGGGCTACAACCGCTGTAAGCGGTGTGGCCGAGCCCGCGCCTATCTGCGCGACTTCGGAATGTGCCGTCTGTGCGTGCGTCAGCTCGCCTCCCGTGGTGAGCTCCCCGGAGTCAGAAAGGCGTCGTGGTAACGATGATGACCGATCCGATCGCCGACATGCTCACCCGGATTCGCAACGCCGTGGCGGTGGGTCACGACGACGTCACGATGCCCTCGTCCAAGCAGAAGGAGGCCGTGGCCCGCATCCTCGCCGAGGAGGGCTTCATCGACAGGTTCGACATCAATGAAGCCGGGCCGGGTAAGGCCTTGACGCTCCAGCTCCGCTACGCAGAACGGCACAAGCCCGTCATCCAGGGGCTCCGGCGGATCTCGAAACCCGGTCACCGGGTCTACCGGGGAGCAGGAGATCTTCCCCGTGTCCAGGGTGGTCTCGGTGTGGCTGTGGTCTCCACCTCTCAAGGCCTCCTTCCCGACCGGGAGGCCCGCCGCCGCCACCTCGGTGGAGAGATCGTTTGCGAGGTGTGGTGACATGAGTCGTGTAGGCAACAACCCGGTGCCGGTCCCGTCCGGCGTCGCCGTGGAGGTCGACGGCCGGCGAGTGACGGTGAAGGGTCCCAAAGGCGAGATGCAGCGCCATTTCCACGAGCGCGTCCGGATCGCCATCGAAGGTGAGATCGCGCTGGTCTCCCGCTCCGACGAGAGCCGGGAGTCCAAGGCCCTCCACGGCCTGTCCCGCGCCCTCCTCGCCAACATGGTGACGGGCGTCTCCGATGGATTTCGCCGCGACCTGGAGATCCAGGGGGTGGGATACCGCGCCCAGTTGAAAGGCAACGACCTCGAGCTCCAGGTCGGCTTCAGCCACCCAGTGACGATCAAGGCACCCGCCGGCATCGCCTTCGAGGTACCCGAGCCCACCCGGATCTCGGTTGTCGGGATCGACAAGGAGCTCGTCGGTCAGGTCGCCGCCGACGTCCGCAAGGTCCGTCCTCCCGAGCCCTACAAGGGCAAGGGAATCCGCTACGTCGGCGAGTACGTCCGCCGCAAGGCCGGAAAGGCAGGTAAGTGATGAAGGCGACCCGAGCCCGCGCCCGGGACCGGCGTCACAACCGGGTCCGGCGCAAGCTGCACGGTACGTCCGCGCGTCCCCGTCTTGCCGTCTACCGGAGCAATCGTTACATCTACGCCCAGGTCATCGACGACACCGAGGGCAACACCCTCGCCTCGGCCTCCTCCCTCGAAAAGGACCTCAAGGGAGCACCGTTGAACGTCGAGACGGCGGCCCGGGTGGGCACCCTGGTCGCCCAACGAGCCAAAGAGGCCGGCGTGTCGATAGTGGTGTTCGATCGGGCCGGCTACAAGTACCACGGGCGGGTCGCCGCCCTCGCCGCCGCCGCCCGTGAAGAAGGATTGGAGTTCTAGCATGGCCGAGCAGAGCCAATACGACGAGAGGGTCGTACAGATCAACCGGGTGGCGAAGGTCGTCAAAGGCGGCCGTCGCTTCTCGTTCACCGCGCTGTGCGTGGTCGGCGACGGCAACGGCCGCGTCGGTGTCGGTTACGGCAAGGCCAAAGAAGTGCCGGCCGCCATCCAGAAGGGGATGGAGATCGCCCGGAAATCCATGTTCACCGTCCCGATGGCGGGTTCTACGGTCATCCACGAGGTGCTGGGCGAGCACGGTGCTTCCCGGGTCATGATCCGCCCGGCCGCCCCCGGTACGGGGGTCATCGCCGGCGGCGCCTGCCGTCAGATCCTCGAAGCGGCCGGCATCCGCGACGCCCTGGCCAAGTCCCTGGGGTCGCCCACCCATCTCAACGTCGCCCGTGCCACTCTCGACGCCCTTCACAAGCAGCGGCGCCCCGACGAGGTCGCCCGACTGCGCGGCAAGCAGGCAGACGACATCGTCCCCCCCGGCCTGTTGACCGCCTACCGGTCAACAGAGGCGTTGCGGGCAGCGGGAGAGTGATCGCCATGGCCGAGAAGACCATCAAGGTGACGTTGCGCCGATCCCCGAGCGGCCAGAAGCCCAAGACCCGGGCCACTGTGGAGGCTCTGGGCCTGAAGCGGATCAGGCACACAGTAGAGCACGTCGACTCGCCCACCATTCGAGGCATGCTGCACAAGGTCCGCCACCTGGTGGACGTCGAGGAGAAGTGAGATGCCGTCGGAGTCGATGACTCCGACTCCCGACCTCCGACTCGAGGAGAAACAAGTGTCCGATGAGAACAACGAACAGCTGAAGCTCCACCACCTCCAGCCCGCGCCGGGTTCCAGGAGGAAGAAGATCCGCGTTGGACGCGGCGAGAGCGGCAGGCGGGGCAAGACCGCCGGTCGTGGCACCAAGGGCCTCAAGGCACGTAGCTCCCTTCGTCCTGGGTTCGAGGGTGGTCAGACACCGATCACGATGCGTATTCCCAAGCTGCCCGGGTTCAAAAACCCCAACAAGGAGCAGTTCGCCATCGTCAACCTGGTCACCCTGAACGAGTTCGAGGCCGGCACCGAGGTCACCCCCGAGCTGCTTCGAGATCGGGGTCTCATCCGGCATAGGGGCCGGCTCAAGGTCCTCGCCGAAGGCGAGGTCGACCGCGCCCTCACCGTCAAGGCCCATGCCTTCTCGGCCCGGGCGAAGGAGAAGATCGAATCTGCTGGCGGCACCACCGAACTCATTTCATGAGCTCGACCGTGTCGTCGGTTCTCGGTACCGACCACCGAAAACCGAAAACCGAATACCCTTTACGCCGCGACGAGAGATGACCAACTGATGCTGTCCATATACAGGAACATGTTCAAAGTGCCGGACCTGCGGCGGAAGATCCTCTTCACGCTGGCCATGTTCGGTGTCTACCGCCTCGGTGCCACCATTCCCGTGCCCGGCATCGACCTCGAGGCCGTCGAGCTCTTCCAGCAGCAGCAGCAGGTGGGTGGCATCTACGGTCTCCTCAACCTGTTCTCCGGCGGCGCCCTCGAGCAATTCTCGGTCTTCGCCCTGGGGATCATGCCCTACATCACCGCCGCCATCATCATGC
>CAZTXD010000087.1:0-14998 GCA_964617995.1 uncultured Acidimicrobiaceae bacterium | reverse complement strand
GAGAGACGACATCAGCTCGGGTACGTTGCCGGCTACGAAGACGGCCATCGGCATCAGGCGGTCGGCCACGTCGTCGGTGACCGGGTCACGGGCCGTGAGAGATATGACCGGACCGCACAGGGGATTGTCGATCACAGACCCGATCGCCGTCACTTCGGCGCTCACGCCTCGGCGGAGATCGCTGAGGACCGAGCCGACCCACTGCTCTTCCTGCTCGATCCAGCCCAGCAGCGTCGCCCACGCCGATCCCCGCTCGACGACCGCTCCCCGGGGACCTTCGTCGAACTCTCCGGCCATCAACAATCTGTGGGCCTCCGAAGCACGGAGCCCGGCGTCGATCTGCTGGCGGAGCCAGGTGAGCTGGGAGATCTGCTCGTTGCTGTAGAGGCGCCGCCCGGACGCGTCCCGGGTGGGGACGACCGCTCCGTAGCGATCCTCCCACGTTCGGATCGTCGTCACCGACAGGCCCGACTTGCGCGCGGCCGTGCCGATGTTGAACACCGCGCCGTCATCACCCGTCTCCGCTGCCGAATGCATCCTGTCTCCTCCGCTGGGGTCCCGAGTTCCGCCCGCGGACAATAGCTCCGCCGGATTCAATGATGCGCCGTAGCTACCGCAGGAGACGCAGACGGCGCTGTTCCCCGAGCGTAGCCTGGAACGCCTGCCATGCGGCGTCGGCGGCGAAGTCCCGCATGAGGAGTCGGGCAAGCGCCTGAAAACCGTCGACGGCGCCCACCGGAAGCCCGGTGGGGCCTGCCGTCGCACCGACCAGACCGACCCAGGTGCCCTCGACGTGGACGGGGACGTTCAAAGACCAGACGACCGGCGTCGCCGTGTATCGACGAGCCAGCGGAGCGGGCATCTCCCCCACCGACACCAGCACCGTCTCTCCCTTCTCCCACCGGGGGAGATAGGGCTCGAGTTCGCTGAAGGGGATGACCATGGCTCTCCGGACTCGACGGCGTAGGGGGTGTATGTCGATGGTCACAGTGGTCATCACCACCGCCCCCGCCGGACCGAGGTCGGGGTGGTCGAAGTTGACCTCGACGAACGTGCTCAGGGGACTCCACCTGTCCGAAAGCCTTCCCAAGAGCGATCCCACCGTCTCCTCGTTCCTCCCCAACCAATTCTGAAAGCGGCCTGCTGGAGTACCGGGGGCAGGGGGGAGCGCCTCGAGGACGGGGGCACCCACCCGGGTCACGTGGGGCGATCTCACGCTCGCCTCCCGCTCATGACGGTGGACTCTCCCATGGTGTCAACCAAGCCCCGTGATCAAGTCGTCCCACAGGTCGTCGATGTCCTCGATGCCCACCGAGATCCGGATCATCCCCTCGGAAACATCGGCGCTCTCCTGGGCCCATCTAGCCCGTCGTTCGAGCGTCGACTCGACCCCGCCGAGGCTGGTGGCATGCGTGAACAGGGTGAGGCGATCGATGAAGGCGTCGGCGGCGGCCGCCCCTCCCGTGACCTCGAGAGCGATGAGAGCGCCGATGCCCGGATGGGTCACCGATTCCACCGACGGGTGATCGGAGAGCCGTCGGGCCAGTTCGGCGGCGTTGCTCACCGCCCGGGACATCCTCACATCGAGGGTTCGGAGCCCTCGGAGGGCCAGGAAGCACTCGAGGGCTCCCGGCACCGCCCCATGGACGGTCCGGAAGTCCCGGAGCCTCCCGCTCAAGGCCTCGTCACGCGCCACCGCTACTCCCATGAGCAGATCGGAGTGACCTCCGAGGTACTTGGTGGCGCTGTGAACAACCACATCGGCGCCCATTTCCAGGGGGCGGCGGGCCAATGGTGTGGCCACCGTGTTGTCCACGACGAGGATTCCGCCGGTCATGTCCGCCACCGTATCGATGTCGATTCGCCCCAGACCGGGATTGGTGGGGTCTTCGATCAGCACGACATCGGCCTCCCCGATCCGACCTCTGTCCGGCTCCTCGAACCACCCCACCCTCAGGCGGCCCCTCGACTCGAGGTCCCTCAGCAGCTCCACCGAGCCGACGTAGAGACGGGTCGACGCGGCAACGAGGCCGTCGGGAGGTGCGAGCTCCAGAGCAGCAGAGATAGCCGCCAACCCCGAGGAGTAGGCGATCGCGTCCCCACCTTCCAGTCTGCCCATGACATCCTCGAAGGCTTCCGAAGTGGGTGTTCCGGTGCGGGCGTACCGATGATCTCCCCCTGCCCGGAAGGTAGACGAGGCGACGATCGGCACGTTGAGTGGCTCGCCGTCGTTGGTCGGCCGGCCACCGCTGACCACGAGAGTCCCGAGTGAGAGGCTGCCCTTCACCGGAGGAAGTGTCCCACGTCTCGGGAATGCGCGAAGCGCGATGCCTGTTGCACAAGCGGCAGTCTCATCCACCGAGGTGACTCAATGGCGACCATCGCCCTCACCAAAGAGAACTTCAACGAGACGATCGCCGACAACGACACGGTGATCATCGACTTTTGGGCCGACTGGTGCCCTCCCTGCCGCAGCTTCGCCCCCACCTACGAGAAGGCCTCCGAGGAGCACACGGACGTCGTCTTCGGGAAGGTCGACACCGAGGACCAACAGGAGCTCGCCGGCGCTTTCGGGATTCGGTCCATTCCCACCTTGATGGTCTTCCGCGAGCAGATTCTCCTCTTCAACGAAGCAGGAGCGCTGCCGCCTCCGGTCTTCGAGGACCTGATCGGCCAGGTGAAGGCTCTCGACATGGATGATGTGCGACGACAGATCGCCGAACAGTCAGAGGACGACGCAGCAGCCGGCTGAACCCGCCACGCAACGACGGCTCACCGCCGGGTACCGGCTATGACTCCCCCACCCAGCACCTCCTCGCCGGCATAGAACGAGATCGTCTGGCCCGTGGCCACCGCCGGCTGCGGTTCGGCGAACACGACCTCCGGCCCCTCGATCAGAGCCGGAACCGCCGCTCCGTGCGCCCGGTACTGGGCCGCCACCGGTCCCTCGAGCCGATGACCGTCCACCGTCGACATCTCCCCGACGATCACCGAGCCGACCAGGAGGTCGTCGTAGCGTCCGATCGTCACCGTGGCGGTGGCCGGGTCTATTCCGGTCACATACCGCGGCTCCCCCACCGCCACGCCCAACCCGCGCCTCTGGCCTATCGTGAACCCCGCCACACCGTCGTGGCGACCGATCGTCCTGCCCTCCTCGTCCACGATCGGACCCGCCTGGAACCCCTCCGGCGCCTCAGCCGCCAGGAACTCCCGATAGTCGCCGCCACGCACGAAGCAGATGTCCATCGACTCGGCCTTCGTCGCCGTTCGCAGTCCCAGATCCGACGCCATCGCCCGGGTGTCGGCCTTCTCCATCTCCCCCACAGGGAACCGCAGCCGCTCGAGCTGGCCCTGGCCGAGCATCGACAAGACGTAGGACTGGTCCTTGCGGGGATCCGCCCCGCGCAACAGACGCCACATCTCCCCGTCACGGCGCGTCCGGGCGTAGTGGCCGGTCACCACCAGGTCACAGCCCAGGTCGGTGGCGTGATCGAGGAGGGTCCTGAACTTCACCGTCCGGTTGCATTCCACACAGGGGTTGGGGGTCCTCCCCGCCAGGTATCCGTCCACGAAGTGATCGATGACCCCCTCGGAGAAATGGTCGGTGTAGTCCACGACGTAGTAGGGGATCCCCAGCGTGGCGGCGACGCGACGAGCGTCTTCGGCGTCGGAGACTGTACAGCATCCCGACGTGGGCGCTTCGCCGTTGGGACCGGACCACATCTTCATCGTCACCCCGACGACTTCGTGGCCCCCTTCGACCATCAGAGCCGCGGCGACGGAGGAGTCGACACCCCCGGACATGGCGGCCAGGACACTCTCAGGCATTGCTAGGAGGTTACGGTAGGCGGTCCGGTAACCGGTCTTCGGTGGTCGGTCCCCGGTCGCCGGGACACCGGCCACCGGGAACAGAACACCGGGCATTCATCGTGCGGGCCCGACGGCGTAGACGCGACCGTCGCCACTGGCTATGAAGACGACCCCGTCGACCACCACCGGGGCAGCTCTGACATAGTTGCCCGTCCGCCACTGCCACAGGGGTTCACCGGAGTCGGCGTCGACTGCGTAGACGGAGCCTGTCTCGGTACCGAAGTAGACGGTCTCGTTGTCGACCACCGGCGGCGAGGCGATGTCCCCGTCGGCGAACACGGTGGAAGGCCTCCACATGTGCTCGTTCGTGGTCAGGTCTATCTGATAGAGGAACGGTCCGCTGGGTAGGTACATGACCTCACCCACGATCGTCGGCGCCACCGTGACCGCCGACTCCGTCACGAATTGGCGTAGCTGATCGGGCGGCGTCTCGCATACCCCCACCGGCAGCATGTGGATGAGATTTCCTCGGGTCCCGATGTAGGCCACCCCGTCGGCTACCACCGGGCTGACCACTACTCCCCCGCTGAGGGTGGACTCGCAGATGAGCTGACCCTCATCGTCGAGGAGATGGAGCGTGCCGTCCTGAGTGGCGACGTAGAGGATTCCGTCGGAATAGGTGAGGCCGGCCGTGATCGAGCCCAGGCTCTCCTCTTCGCCCTCCCCATCCGGGTAGCGCCACAACTCCTCCCCGTTGAACAGGCTGAGGGCGTGAACCATCCCATCGGTGGAGGCTACGAAGACACGATCCCCCGTCGCCACGGGGGCCGAGCGGATACGGGTCCCGATCTGAGAGCTCGACCAGAGCTCGTCGTCGACCTCGGTGACCGCATTACGGGCCCGTACGATGCCGTCGTCGGCCACCACGACCACCACAGGAGCGGTGGAGCCCTCCCCCAGATCCACCGTCGCCAACGCCGGTGCCGCCGCGATACCCGCCTCACTGGCCATCGTCCAGGCGACATCTCCCGTCGTCTGATTGAGGGCATAGAACGTTCCGTCGGTGCTTCCCACCAGGAGGTTGTTCCCGTAGGCGATGGGGGTGGCCACGATCGGGTCTGCCGTCGGGCGCCTCCAGTAGTAGCCGTCCACCGATCGGGGTCCGGAGGCATCGAAGTAGCCGGCGCGTTCTGTTCCGCCCCGGTCGACGGCGGTACCGAAGAAGAAGTCGACGTGGTCGGGGACCGGAATCTCCGTCTCCTCCAGGGCAAGGGGTTCATCAGCCGCCGTGCCCGGAGGTTGCGTCACCTGCTGGACGACTGTGACGGGGGGCGGTTCGGTGCGCAGCTGGGCGACCGCCACGGAGGTGGCGGCCGCGATGACCACCACCCCCGCCGCGGCCATGGCCACCCGGAGCGGCCGCCATGGCCGCCGCCGCCGAACGAGCCCTTGCCTCCGCCTCTGGGCCGGGCTGAGCACCACGTCCGCTCCGGCGAGGCCCGCCCGTCTCAAGGCCCGGTCGAGCACGGCCTCCGTCTCGCCCACTGCTTCCGGCGCCGTCGGCTCGGGAGCCTCCAGCGCTTCGGCAACGGCGGGCGTCTCCCGCCATTGTTCGAGCCAACCGGACGGAACGTGACTCTCGAGTCCTTTCACAGATCGTATGACCGGTGCCGCCAGCGGATCGCTCCACAGCTTCCCGGCCGAGGCGGCCCGCGCCGCCAGCATCGGATTGCCGATCTGGTTCGCCAGGGCCATCGCTTCGCCTGCCACCTCTTTGTCCCGCCCTCGTTCCGCGATGACGCACATCAGTTCGGCCGCCCATCCGTAGAGCTCCGACTGCAGGAACAGGTCGGCCAGGTCGATCGCAGCCTGGCGGTCCCATCCCCTGCCGGCCGCGGCTCGTATCTCCATCTGGATCGCCTTGCATCGCGATCGCCATCGCCAGCCGTTGGCGCCAGGCGGGGTCACCGCCAACGCCGACGAGATCTCCGCCTCCGCCTCGTCGAGCCTCCCGAGTCCCGACAGCGCCGCTGCCCGCTGGGCGCGAGCGACGTTCTCCCATGCCGGGAGCTGACGCTCGACGAGGTCGAGGACACGCTCCGCTGCTTCCAGAGCCTTCCCGTGGCGCCGGAACAACAGGTTCCCCTCAGCCAGGGCGAGGTCGGCCAGGAAGAGAGGCGCCTCCACGTCGCCCAGGTCCGCTGCCTGGCGGGCGACGGTGACCGCCTCGATGGCCTCCTTCGGTCTCCCGCATGCGAAGAGTGCCCGTGCCCTCCATGCCTCGATGTCGGCGACGGCAGCGTGGTCCTCGTCGCCGGTTGCGTCGCGGAGGTGAGCGAACTCTGCCTCCGCCCGAGAGACCTGGCCCCGGTCGAAGGACATCCACGCCCTGTTGATCTCGGCGAAATGCCGTTGGCGGGAGTTGGAGTCCCCCCGCAGGAGTCTCATGCTCTTGTCGAGGAGGGCGTCGGCCTCGGCGGCGAAGCCGACACGGTTCAGGGCCCGGGCCCGAAACGTGCCCAGCGACCCCAGCTTGGCGGTCTCACTGATCCTGACGGCCTCCAGCTCGGCCATCGCCAGTATCCGTTCGGAGTCCTGAGGGTGCTGCCGGTCGTCGGCGACGGCGGCGGAGAAACCGAGAGCATCGACGCGGTCGGCTCCCTCGAGCAGGGACGCCGCCCGGTCGAGGTGGTCCTCTGCGCGTTCGGACCTGCCCGCCGCCCTCAGATAACGGCCGGCGATCAGATGGAGTTTGCCCAGCTCGGAGTCCGTGCCGATCCGTGCTTCCCCGGCCGCAGACAAGGCTCCCTCCGCCAGGTAGAACGCCTCGCCGGCAGCACCACGCCCGGCGGCGGCGGTGGCCGCTGCCACGAGGTGAGGGAAGGCTGTAGCCGAGCTCCCGGCCGCCAGGCGGAGCGCGCCCACCACTGCCCCGTCCTCTCCCGACTCCTCGAGGACGTCCGCCAACCGGCTCGCGACGTATCCCACCCGGGCGTCACCTGCCGAGGTGAGGGCTCCGGACGTGGCGGCGAGGAACCCTCCTCGACTCTGACGTAGCAGCCCGTCTCCGACGAGCGATTCGGCCAGGGTCAGTGCCTCTTCTTCGGGCTCGTTGAGGAGCCTGGCCAGCACTGGGACACCGAGGGAATGCGAGACCAAGCCGGCGGCCAGCACCAGATCGCGGGCCGCGGGGTCATCGGGGAGATCGGGTGGGGGTGGGAAGGAAGACTCGACGGATATCTCTTCGGCTCTTCCCCGACGACGCGCCACCGAGGCGATCTGTCCTATTCCCCAGCTCTCCGCGTCGGCCAGAGGCCGGTGTGCCAAGATGACGAGCAGACCGTTGCCGGAGGCCCTCATCTTGCGTTGGAGTCGCCCCAGCGAGGTGGGGTCAGACCATTGGGCGTTCTCCACCACGATGACACCCTCGTCGAACTCGTCGAGATGCAGCTCCTCGGCCAGGCATCCGACCCGCACCCGGGTCGCCTCGGCTCCCTCTCCCCTCGCCATCGGGCCCAGGTCGGACGGGAGCATATCCAGGAGTGGTCCGACCGTACCGTCCATCGACTCGACCAGGACGAGCGTGGGGCCCTCGGCCTCGGTCATCGACTCGACGATCTCTACGAACCCGCGCCCTCCGGCCGGGTCAGGCCCGGCTTCATCACGGCTGCTTAGCCCGTCTCCGTCCGCCCGTTCGCCCATACAGGCAACAAGGTAACCGTCATGATGGTCGGCGTCGATCCCAGGGCGGGGTCATTCGATGGCTTCGATCAGAGCTTCGGCGAGCCGGTCGCCGTCCGACGGGTCGGTGGGCCACCCGAAGCTGAAGCGCAGACACTCTCTTCCCTCTTCGGGCGAGCGTCCCATGGCGGTGAGCACATGGCTGGGAGTCGACGCTCCGGACTGACATGCCGATCCGGCCGAGGCGGACACACCCAGACGATCGAGGCGAATCAGCACCGTCTCGTTGCGGATTCCAGGGATGCGCAGGTGGCTGTGCTGGACGAGCCTGGCGTCCTCGGGGGCGTTGCGCTCCACTCCGGGAATCTTGGCGAGAACCGTGTCTTCGAAGCGTGACCTCGCCTCCCCCACATCGCGGCGGAGACGGCTCCGATCCGCCACCGCCGCCTCGAGAGCGGCCGCCAGGCCGACAGCGCCGGCGACGTTGTGGGTACCGGACCGGCGGCCCAGCTCCTGCCCACCGCCGTGTACCACCGGCTCCAGAAAGACGCCCTCCTTCACCACCAGCACCCCAACACCTTTGGGGCCTCCCACCTTGTGCCCGGCGATGGTCAGCAGGTCGACGTCCGTGGCATCCACCTCCTCGGACACGACTGCCTGCACCGCGTCGGTGTGGAAGCCGGCCGCGGGATTGACCGTGCGCAACATCTCTGACAGGCGGGCGATGGGCTGGATCACGCCGGTCTCGTTGTTGGCCCACATGACCGACACCACCGCAGTGCTGTCGTCGACGGAGGCGACCACCTCTTCGGGATCGACCCTGCCCAGGTGGTCCACCCCAACCACCGTCACCGGGCAGCCGAGGCGGTCGAGGAAGCGGGCAGACTCCAGTACGGCCTCGTGCTCGCTGGCCACCGTGACCACACTCCCGCGTCGCCCACCGGCGAGGGCGGCACCCTTCACTGCCAGGTTGTCCGACTCCGTCCCGCCACCCGTGAACACGACCTCCAACGGCCGGCACCCGAGCGACTCCGCCACTCGTTCCCGCGCCTCCTCCAGGGCGTCCTTCGCCCGGCGGGAGACCGCATGGATTCCCGAAGGATTGCCGAAGCTCTCCCCCGAGAACGGCGCCATCGCCTCGGCGACGCCGGGGCGCAGGGGCGTGGTGGCGGCGTGATCGACATAGAGCATCCCCCCATCATCGCAGCGGGATTCGCCTGTCGTTACCCTGCGCCCGTGGCGTCCATCACGGTGTCGGTCCTGATCGACGCTCCTGTGGAGGAGGTCTGGCGACGCGTCACCGATATCGCATCACACAGCCGCTGGATGAGCGACGCCGAGTCGATCGAGTTCGTGGGCGAGGCCACGAGGGGAATCGGCACTCGAATGATCGTGGTCACCCGGGTCGGCCCGCTCCGGACCCGGGACTTGTTGGAGGTGACGGAGTGGACGGAGAATGAGTCGATAGGTGTCGTCCACGATGGCCTCGTCAAGGGCACCGGCCGCTTCGCTCTCACGCCGGCCGATGGAGCGTCGATGTTCACCTGGTCAGAGGAGCTGCGCTTCCCGTGGTGGCTGGGTGGGCCGATCACCACCGCGGCGGCGCGTCCCATTCTCGAGAGGATCTGGCGGCGCAACCTCACGAACCTCCGCCGCCTCGTCGAATCGGGTGGCGCGCACGAGTAGCCACCTGCGACGGCTGGCAGAATGGCCCCATGCTCAGCATCGGAACCACGGTCATGGGAGTCGATGACCTCGAACGGGCGGTGGCTTTCTGGACACAGGCGCTGAACTACGTTCCCAAGCGACCGATCGAACCCGGGGACGACTTCACGATCCTCGTTCCCGCCGACGGCCATGGAGCGCACCTCGCCCTCGACGTGAGCGAGTCACCGGTGCAGGTTCACCCTCGGGTCCACCTCGACCTCTACGCCGGTGACGCCGCCGACCAGGCAGCTGAGATCGAGCGCTTGATCTCCCTCGGCGCCACCAGGGTCGACTGGGACCTGTACCCCGATGATCCCGACTTCGTGGTCCTGGCTGATCCGGAGGGCAACCGCTTCTGTGTCATCGATACCCGCCGGGGTTGACCGCGAGACGCCACTCACCGATCGCATCTGTCACCGGGTTGCATCGTTTTCTCACACCGGTCAACTACCCGAGAAGTCGGGCTTGCGCTTCTCCAGGAAGGCGGCCACTCCTGCCCGGGCATCGGCCGTGGCGAAGACATCGGAGAACTCTGTCGCTTCGATCTCGATGGCGCGTGTCAGCGGCTGGCCCCATCCGTCGTTGAGGGCACGTTTGGCCGCGGCCAGCGCCCGGGTGGGGCCTTGGGCCCAGTCGGCCGCGTCCGCCATGGCCGTCTCGACCAGCTCGTCGGGCTCGAGGATCTTGTCGGCCAGACCGATGGCCAGGGCCTCCTCGGCCCCTACGTGCCTGCCGGAGTAGACGATCTCTTTCGCCTTTTGGTATCCCACGAGCCTGGGCAGACGCTGGGTTCCGCCTGCTCCCGGGATGAGGCCGAGCATGATCTCGGGCTGGCCCACCTTGGCGTCGTCGGCCACATATCGGAAGTCCGCGCCCATCGCCAGCTCCAGCCCGCCGCCCAGAGCGAATCCCCGCACGGTGGCGATGGTGGGCTTCTCCAGTCGCTCCAGCGCCCAGATCGCCTCGGTCAGAGCGTTGGCCAGTGTGTCGTCGGTTCCGGAGTCGAAGGACGCCTGGAACCCGGTGATGTCGGCTCCGGCGGCGAAGTGGGGTTCCCCCGTCACCACCACCGCCCGTACCTCGGGGGTCTGGCAGTCCCGGAACGCGCTCAGAAGCTCACCGGACAGGTCGGCGCTCAGGGCGTTCACCGGGGGCCGATTCAGCTCCACGACGGCCACCGCTCCATCGCGGGATACCTCAACCAGGGACATGCCGAACCTCCGAGATCGCGTCCGCCGACTGTACCGGTGCCGGATTCAGGAGGTGACCGACGGCAGATCGGCCAGTTCGGGACGTTCCGCCGGACGCACGGGCTCCAGCCGAATGCGGGCGTCGACGACGACCACCCCTTCGCCGGGACCCAGCACCTTCACGGGATTCAGATCCATCTCGGTTACCTCGGGAAGTGCGCTCACCATGGCCGAAACCCGCAGCAGGGTCTGTTCGAGGGCGTCGACGTCACCGACGGGCAGATTGCGATAGCCCTCCAGGAGCGGGAACCCACGCACAGAACGGACCATCTCGGCGGCGTCGACGCCGGTGAGCGGGTGGATCCGAAAGGCCACGTCGCCCAGCAGCTCGACCGTTATGCCTCCCAAGCCGAATACCACCAGCGAACCGAAGGTCGGGTCCTCGGTGGAGCCGATGAGGACCTCGTGCCCCTCCGGGACGAAGGACTGCACGAGCACGCCTTCGGGGTCGGGCACGGCGCCCGTGACCTGACGATAGGCCCTGCGTACGGCCTCCTCCCCGCTGATGTCGAGCACGACCCCGCCGACGTCGCTCTTGTGCAGGGCCGACGGCGACACCACCTTCAACACCACACGACCGAGCCTGTCGGCTGCCGCCACTGCCTCGTCCTCGGAGGCGACGGTGACGGTGACCGGTACCGTGATCCCAAACGCCTCCAGCAGGTCGGTCACCTCGTCCGGTTCCAGCCATCCCCCTTCCGCCCCCAGCCGGTCGATCGCAGCCTCCACGATTCCCCGCCCGCGACCGGGGTCGACGTCGTCCAGTGCCGGCACCGACCCGGGATCGCGGCGCCGCCACTCTCCGTAGGTGACGG
Source organism: uncultured Acidimicrobiaceae bacterium (assembly GCA_964617995.1). Lineage (GTDB taxonomy): Bacteria > Actinomycetota > Acidimicrobiia > Spongiisociales > ZC4RG35 > CAZTXD01. The sequence continues at coordinate 3,735 of CAZTXD010000087.1, read as the reverse complement.
CCCGGGCCAGAGCCAGCGCTGCCTGTTCGGGGAACTGGTAGTTGGGTATCGCCCGGGCACCCTCGTCACCGGTCAGGAAACGAGCGGCGTCCTCGGCCTGCATGAAGACGGAGAGGAGCACCACCTCCCCGGTGTGGGCATCCTGGCATCGACGGAGGGCAGCAGCCACCTGCTCTGCCCGGCCGGCCGTAACCGACACGTAGATCACCATGACGACGTCCACCTCCCCTGATTCGAGCAGCGCCGCCGCGGCCTGCTCGAACTCGACAGGCCCACCGGAGGCGATGAGGTCCACCGGGTTGGAGGTGGCCGCCTCGGCGGGCAGACCGTTCCGTAGCCGCGCCTGGAGGTCTTCGGACAGTCCGGGTAGTTCGAGGCCGTTCGCCTCCAGGGCGTCGGCCGCCAGGATCCCGGGACCGCCGGCGTTGGTGATGATCCCCACGCGGCGTCCAACCGGGATCGGCTGGTCGGCCAGGAGGGATCCCACCCCGAACAGCTCCTCGATGCTGTCGACGCGTATGACGCCCGCCTGACGGAAGAGGGCCCCCACGGCCACATCGGAGGACGCCAGCGCACCGGTGTGGCTGGATGCGGCCCGGCTTCCCGCCTGGGTGCGCCCCGACTTCACCGCCACGATGGGTTTGCGGCGAGCGATGCGGCGGGCGATGCGCGAGAACTTCTTGGGGTTGCCGAACGACTCCAGGTACAGCAGGATGACGTCGGTCTGGGGATCGTCCTCCCATGTCAGGAGGAGGTCGTTGCCGGACACGTCGGCCTTGTTGCCCACCGACACGAACTGGGAGATGCCGATGCCCGCCGACCTGGCGTAGTCGAGGATGGCGATGCCCAGGGCTCCCGACTGGCTGGACATGGCGATGTTGCCCCGAGGTGGATACACCGGCCCGAAGGTCCCGTTGAGACTGACTGCGGGAGCCGTGTTGAGGATCCCCATACAGTTCGGCCCCACCATACGCATCCCGCCCCGGCGCACCTCGGCCAGCAGCTCCCGCTCCAGAGCGGCTCCTTCGTCGCCTATCTCGGAGAACCCGGCGGAGATCACCACCACCCCCCTCACTCCCGCTTCGGTGCATTGGCGAACCACAGCCAGCACGGTTCTGGCGGGTACGACGACGAACGCCAGATCGACCTCGTCGGGTATCTCCCCTACGGAGGCGTAGGCCCGCACCGAGTTGATCACCCGGGCGTTGGGGTTGACGGGGTACAGCGGCCCCGTGAATCCTTCTCCCAGGAGATTCCGGAAGAGGCGACCTCCGATCGAGTCGGGATCGTTGGATGCTCCGATAACGGCAACAGAGTGGGGGACGAATATGGGTCCGAGCGAGGCCGTCACCGCTCTCCGTTCCCGCTCACCCCAAGCGGCCAGCGAGCCTTCCGACTCCTCCACCGGGAAGTCGACCGTGTACACCCCGTCCTCGAGTGTGCGTGACAGCTCGAAGCCGGAGTTGCGGAACACCCGCATCATCTGACGGTTCTCGGGCAGCACGAAGGCCCGGAAACGAACCACTCCGTGTCCCCGGGCGTAGGCCGTGAGGAGTTGCAGGAGCTCGGTTCCCAGGCCCCGACCTTGCTGGTCGTCGCTGACGGCGAACGCCACCTCCGCGCAGTACGGGTCGTCGTCCATGACGTCATAGCGACCGACACCCACGAACCTCTCCCCGACGATCGCCACCAGTGCCATGCGCCGGTGGTAGTCGACTGTGGTGAAGTAACGGACCTCCTCTGGATCGAGAGAGCTCTTCACCCTGAAGAAACGAAAGTAGCGGCTCTCGGGCCCGAGGCGTTCGAAGAAGTCGACGAGCAGCTCGTCGTCGTCGGGACGGATGGGACGGATCGCCGCTCCGGCCCCGTCGCGGAGGACCACGTCCAACTCGTACTCGGATGGATACTCGGCCACTCTCCGGGACCCTACCCGCTCGCGCCTGCGATCCGGGCACTCTCCTCGTACGGGTATATCTCGATGAGCTCCCCTCCTCTCACCCGCTCCTGCACGGTGTGCCACCAGGCGGCGTCGAACAGGTCGGAGTGGTGGGCGGCGAAGGCGTGGCGGATCTCGCCCTGGACCCCGAGGAAGGTGGCGAACTCGGTCGGGAACACGTCGTGGGGACCTACCGAGAACCAGGGCTCCGCCGCCAGCTCCGCTTCGGGGATGGGAGCCGGGGCATGCGTGCGAAACCGGCATTCCTCGAGAGCCGAGAGCTCGTCGTAGTCGTAGAACACCACGCGGCCGTGTCGTGTCACCCCGAAGTTCTTCAGCAGCAGGTCCCCGGGGAATATCCCCGATGCGGCCAACTCCCGGATCGCTTTCCCGTAGTCGATGATGGCCCCGCGGGCGAGGGTCGGGTCGGCGTCCCGCATGTATATGTCGAGGGGGATGACGCGACGCTCCACGTAGCAGTGGCCGATCGTGACGACGTCGTCGGCCACGGTCACCGAACGGCTGCACTCGGTGGTGAGCGTCTCCAGCACCTGCGGCTCGAAACGATCGAGGGGTAGGGACAGATAGGCGAACTCCTGGGCATCCACGAGCCGCCCGGCGCGGTCGTGGTGGAAAACGAAGCGGTACTTCTCCTTGACCTTGGCCCGCGTCGTCGTCTTCTGCGGCGGGAAGCGGTCCTTGATCACCTTGAGGACCACGTCGAAGCCGGGCAGCGTGAAGACCACCATCACCAGACCGGGAGCGCCCCGAGCCAGTGTGAACCGGTCCCCTGAGACGACCATGTGACGGCGCAGCTCCCGGTAGAGGGCGGTCTTGCCGTGCTTGTTGTGGCCGATGCTGATGTACAGCTCGGCCAGCCTCTTGCGCGGCATGAGGGTGCGGAGGAACCTGATCAGATCCCAGGGCCGGCCGACATCGACGTGGAAGTAGGACCGGGTGAACGAGAACAGGATCGACAGCTGGTTCTCGGTGAGGAGAACGGCGTCGACCACTACCCCTCCCGGGGGGTGGAGCAGTGCCAGGACCAGGGGGATCACGTGCGGCCCTGAGTACAACCGGCCGATCGCATATGCCCCCTTTCCCCGGAAGAACACGGCGTCGACGACCTCGGTTCGGTCGACGATCCGCAACGCACCCACCGACGCCAGATGCTCGGCGATTCGCTGCGCCACCCGCTCGACGTTTCCCTCCAGGTCGGCGAACGGCGCACCCAGGGAGCTGTCCGTCAGGATGCGCTGCACGAGCTCTGTGAGAGCGAGAGACGGGTACGTCCGGTGTATGGGCGAAGCCGACTCGGAGGGTGGGGTGTCGAAGTCGGTGTCAACGAACTCGATGCGGGGGTCGACCCCCACGGTCGAGAAGATCTTGCGGGTCACCGAGTTGAAGAAGGTCTCGGCCAGCTCCCAGTCGTGGCGGTTCATGATGAGACCCGAGTACACCGCCTTCATGCTGGCCCACACCAGACGATCATCGCCCCGCTCTCCCAGTAGCTGGCGGATGGTGTCGGCTGCCCGTTGCGAGGCCTGTTCGTAGAGATCGAGCCGTTCCCGGGCGTCGCCGGCCATCCCCTTCCAGTCGCGTTCGGCGAAGCGGATCCGCGCCCGGCGGGTCACGATGCGGAACCGGGTGTCGAAGCCCTCGTATGCCTCGGCGATGTGACGGGCACCGAGGTTGGCGACCCGCGAGTCGGTGAGCGGCGTCGGCTCGGTGCTCACCTCACCCTCCCGATCCCGTTTTCGCGCATCGAATGCGCGCTATAGCGCGCATTCGATGCGCGA
>CAZTXD010000086.1:0-15287 GCA_964617995.1 uncultured Acidimicrobiaceae bacterium | reverse complement strand
CCCTGACCCTGACCCTGACCCTGACCCTGACCCTGACCCTGGCCCTGGCCCTCGCCCTGGCCCTGCTCGGACAGGCGCCGTTGGGCGTCGGCGACCTCCCCGGCGGCCCCCGCCGTTGCCGTGTCGGCGTCAACTGCTCGCCCGGCCTGTTCCACCGCCGAGGCTGCATCCTCCAGGGCCTCAGCCGCGGACGAGGGATCACCGGTCCCGGCAGCCAGCTGGGTGAGCTGATCGGCGGCGTTGCTCAGCGCTTCTGAGAGCTGGGGGTCGACACCGGCCGCGTCGGCGGCCCTCTGCCGCAACTGGGAGACGGCCTCCGCCATCCCCGACGTGTCGCCCGACCGGACCTGGTCGGCCAGCGCCCGCAGTTGTTCGGCGGCCGAGTCTCCCTCGGCCACCGGCTGCTGGTCGAAGGAACGTTCGAGGCCCTCCAGCCCGGTGCGCCGCGAGAGAGCGGCGGGATCGAGCGCCTCCGCCAGCTCCTGGCGGGCCTCTCCCAGCTCCGCGAGTGCCGACTCGATGTCGGACGCCTGGCGCAGCTCCTCTGTGAGCTCGCGCAGGCGATCGGCTATCTCCGGCGGTGCTCTCTCCGCCATCTCCTCCAGCCTGTCGGCCTCCTCGGCTATGGCGGCCCTGTCCGCCTGGCGTTGCGCCAGAGCCGCGTCGGTGGAGGCAGGAACCAGCACCAGCGCCGCCAGAACGGCGACAGCCAGCAGCGCAAGCCCCCAGACCCGGCGATCGGGAATCAGGTCCGCCACCTCAGAGACATCCCGGGCCTCCGACCACGCCGCCGCCGAAGCGAGCTGACGGGTCACCTCAGGAGACTCCGAGCGGTGCTCGCCCAGCTCGAGAGCCGTCGTCACCCGGTCGTATCCTCCCAGGCGGCGGTCGACGGCGATGGCGGCCCCCACCGGAGATGGGCGAGCCAACAGGGACCAGACAGAAGCAGCCACCGCCGCCACCGCCAGCGCAGCCAAGGCGACGACGTCCGCCCACTCGATCACCCACAGCCTGGCAGCAGCGGCCAGCCCGGCAGCCAACGATGCGGCTGCGCCCACCCAACCGACGAGGCGACGGATCAGCCCGGACACCGTCAGGCGCCTCCGGGCCGCACCCACCAGTCTCCGCACCGGCTCAGGCGCCGCCATTGCGGTTCCTCAAGGTCCTGATCCGCACCGCCGGCGCCCTCACCTTACGGGCGGCTCCTCGTAGGGACAGGATCGTGATGAGCAGATAGATACCCACCGTGAACACCCACACCGGGGGACGACGGAGCGGTAGGGCTCGGTCCTCACCCCCGAACTGCCCCATCGGGCCCATCCCGAAGCCGAAGTCGTCGAACCCCTGGCGCTGAAGCAGGAGGATCTCGATGATGTCGAAGGGGGTGCCCCCGAGACCGTCGCTCCCCAGAGGGGCGACCACCGCCGAGACCATGCCCACATAGGGATTGGGGAGAATCGAGACGACCTCCCTTCCCTGTGCGGGGAAGGCTCGGCCGTCGTTGACGAACAGCAGCTCGGCCCCCATCGCCGCGAAGGTGATGAACGCCAGGATGAACGACCACAGATAGGCGTTGGCGACGGCACCACGCGAGGAACGCGCTCGGGACGATCCCCATATGCCGATGCTGCCCAGCATGACCGCCGTCAGGATCAGCATCCCCAGCGCCACGAAGACGTCACCCATGCGAACGCCCCCGAACAGCAGCGGCAAGGCAACGATCGGCGCCACCGACACGAGGAGGAGCAGGAAATACGACATCGACGACCACAGCTTCCCCAGCACGATCTGCAGCGGTGTGAGCTGGGTGACCTGGAGCAGATGGAAGGTCTGTCGTTCCCGCTCACCGACGATCGACAGGGCGGTGAGCCCAGGGACGATCATCACCACCGCCGTCATGAGCAGCAGGAGCATCCCCTCGAAGATGAACCTACCCATGTACCCGCCGGCCACGCCTTGACCCAGGCCGAAGGCGTCACGGGCGGTGAGCTGTGCGATCAGGTAGACGAGGTAGCCGATGAGACCAACGCCCAGCACCCACAGGGTAACGAACACCGGCGCCCGCCGGCTGCGGAACCGCTCCTTGATCTCCCTCCCCAACACCGGGTTCATGACGACGTTCATGTCATGTCCTCGCCGCGGGTCAGCTCCAGGAAAAGCTCCTCGAGCCCCGCTGCCTCGGCTCTCCACTCGTACACCGACACCCCGGCGCTCACCACCTCTCGCAGGAGCCGGGCGGACTCGTCGTCACCGCCGGCGAGGACGAAGTCGACCCGCCCCCGTTCTGCGGAGGCCTCGGCGACCTCGGTGTGATCGTCCAGGAGGTCGAGCGTCGTGTCCACATCGTCATCGGCCATCCGGATCCGTATGCGACGCGCCCCGACCAGGGCCTCCCGGATCGTGCCCATCTCCCCCTGCGCCTTCACGATGCCCTCGTCGATCACAGCCATGTGCGTGCAGATCCCCTCCAGCTCGGCCAGGATGTGAGAGCTGATCAGGATTGTCTTGCCCATGCGATGGAGCTCGGCGATCAACTCCCGGAGCTGAACCCGAGCCCGAGGATCCAGCCCGGATGCCGGCTCGTCGAGGACCAGCAGGTTGGGGTCGTGCACCAGGGTGCGGGCCAGAGACAGGCGTTGCTTCATTCCTCGTGACAGGGAGTTCACGTCGGCGTCCACCTTGTTCGACAGGTCCACGAGCGACAACAGGTCGAGCACCACTCCCCGTCTCTTGGATGCGGGGACACCCTGGATCGAGGCGAAGAACTCGAGGTACTCGAACGCGTTGAGGCTCTCGTAGAAACCGAAGAAGTCGGGCATATACCCCAGTTGGCGACGTACGGACCGGGCGTCGTGCTGGGGGTCGGCTCCGCCCACGGTCACGGCCCCTCCGTCCCGGGAGAGCAAGGAGCTGAGGATGAGCATGGCGGTGGTCTTGCCGGCTCCGTTGGGACCGATGAGCCCGTAGACCGCCCCCTCCGGCACGGCCAGGTCGACCCCGGCGAGGGCGGTCACCGAGCCGTAGCGCTTCTCGACGGACTGGAGTGTGATCATCACGCCTCCCATTCCAGGGATAGGTTGGAAGGGCTCATGGGGTTGTCCCCGAACTCGTTGGCGCCCACCAGCCGCACATACACCTGACCGTCGGGTGAGACGTACCGGGGTTCGAGCTGCTCTCCCCGCACGATCTCGACGAACGCGCCCGCCGCCCAATCCCACGCCTGGTATGCCTCCGGTGCGATGCCGAAGCGCTGCTGGTCGACAAGTGTCACCGAGAGGCCGGGATCGGGCAGATCGAATCTCACCGTCATCTCGTCTGTGGAGATGACCCGATCCACACCCCAGTCGAGCCAGTTGATGAAGCCGGTGTCCACGACCTCCGCGCCCACGCGCCGGTCCCCGGCGGGCGCAGCGGCGGCGGATCCCTCCACCTCGATCATCACCAGGGTCGGTCCCGGCACCGAACCGGTCGCACCGTCGACCGACACCGCCGGCTGGAAGTCGTCGGTGAGCCCCACGAAATAGACGGAATTGCCGTCCAGTTCGCCGGCCATCACCTGGGAGAAGGGCCACAGGCTGTTGGATCGAACGGGGTCCTCCCACAGCCGCTGCTGGTTCATCAGAGCGTCCACGAAGTTGAAGCCGAACTCGTTTCCCCCGGGCCGGGGCAGGGCGACCTCACCGGACGCCCCCGAATCCAGATCCCCGGCGGCCACGGTCGACGATCCTCCCGACGTGGCTCCCCAGCCCCAGAAACCCATGGCCGAGGGATTGTCGACCACCAGACGGTCCCCGTCCACGCTCACCCGCGGTAGATCCCCAATGACGGGATGGGTGACTCCGATGCCGGTGAAGCCGAGCTGGTCGAGCTCGACCCGGGCCGACCCTTCACCATCCATCCGCAGCTCCGACCCGGCGGACCCGAACAGTGAGCGCTCCGGATAGACCAGTGCTTCGGGATGGTCGAACGTGATCAGGCGATCACCCGCCGCCCCGGCAGCCACGAGCACCGCCGACCGTACATGGGAGGCACCCTCCGACACGATCACCGAAGCATGGGTGAGGTTGGTTCCGGCGATCCTCTGCCGTCCCGCCACCCAGAACCCCACCACCGATAGGAGAGCGACGGTCGGGATGGTCAACCACGCCCAGTCGCGTTTGCCCAGGCGGGACAGCACCACGAAGTTGACCGGCCCCACCACCACCGCGAACCCCAAGATCGCGAACAGGAGCCATGGCAACGAAGGGACTTGACGGCTGCCCGATTCGGATGCTGCCTGGAGCAGGGCCCTTTGGTCGCTTTCGAAACCCCACTCGGGGGAGCCGGCGAAGTCCAGTGCGGTAGGACGGAGGATGGCGGCCCATTCGACGCCGTCGCGGCCGGCCAGGTCGTCGACGAGAACCAACTCGCCGCTTCCGACGCTCCCCCGGAAGACTCCCGTCACCCCCGTCGGACGCAGATCGATGAGCGGTGTATCTGTTGACATCAGCCCCGAGTCGACGACGACCCTGTTCCCGCCCGCGGCCCACTCGAGGATGTCGTCGGCCTGACCGGCTGCCCCCCGGCCGAGAACGAGGTAGTCGAGCACCTCGAACGTCCTGGCGGAGGCACCGTTTGGAACGGGGACGGCCGACACCGGGCGATCTGTCACCACCGACCGCACTCTGCCCAGAGTCGTGACGAGGTCGGCGTCGCCGAACACCCCGACGGCGAGCTCGTCCTGTGACGGTGTGCGCACTGTCAGGGTCTCCGATACGACCCGCTCCCCGTCCGGGTCGAGGAGCTCCACCGTGAGCCGGGTCCCGTCCTCCATCGCCGGTACCACCAGTCGGTAGGTCTGTTCACCCCCTGCCGGCACCTCCACGGGCCGGCTGACGGCGATGTCCGCTCCCCGCACCCGCAGACGACCAGATATCAGTATCGGGGTGGCGATGGTCGCCGACAGCTCGCTGGGACCCGACGGAGGTGTCAGCCCCCCCAGCCCGAGGGTGACCTCCATCGAGGGCCCGGACTGGGCCTCCACCGCCTCCCCTGCGGGAGCCGGCAGCAGCAGAACCAGCATGAGACCGACGACGATCCTGGACACTGCATTGAGACGCCGGGAGGACGCTCGAGGTTCCCACCCGGGCATGGGCTATTTCTTTGACTGCTGGTAATAGGGATCCTCGCCCGAGGCGTGGTCGGTCACATCCACCACCGACACCAGCTCGGGTATCGCCTCCGTGAGGATCCGCTCGATGCCCTGCTTGAGGGTCACCTGGGCCATACCGCAGCCCTGGCACCCGCCCATAAGCCGCAGATAGGCCGTGTCGTCGTCGACCGAGACCAGTTCCGCTGCCCCCCCATGAGCGGCGATGGCCGGATTCACCTGCTCGGAGAGCACCTGCGTCACCTTCTCGGCCAACGGACCGGTGAGATCGCCCTGGGGGGCCGCCATCGGCGGAGGTGCCGGACTGTTGGGGTTGTTCATCGACAGTCCCTGTGCCGTCAACTCCAGCGACGCGCCCTGGAGCTTCTCGACATCCTTCTCGGGAATGATGACGGCCAGCTCACCGTGGCGCTCCACACGCTGCTCCTCGGTACGGTCGGCGACGGGCACGAACGCCAGGTCATAGTTGAACTGGACACCGGTGATCCCCGCCACACCCACCGACAGGGCATACTCCTCATCGCCCGGCTCCTGGTCGCGGAGCTGGACGACCATCTCGAGGGCGTCGCCGGCGATGGAGAGAACGTTGTCGGCCATGTATGGGACCATGCTACCGAACAGCTGGCTCTTCACCACACCATGACCCGGGTCCTCGTCCTGCTCCCCACGTCCTCCTATCGGACCGGCGACTTCTCCGCTGCGGCCGAAGCACTCGACGTGGAACTGGTCGTCGCCTCCGAAGAGGAACCCCCACTCGACCTGGGTGACCGGTTCCTGAAGGTCGATTGCCGCGATCCGCGGGCTGCCGCGGCAGCGATCGTGGATCTGGCGGACCGAACGCCCATCGACGCCGTCGTCGCCGCCGATGATGCCGGAGTGGAAGCCGCCGCACTGGCTTCAGAGAAACTGGGACTCTCCCATCACCCTCCCGCCGCGGCGGCGGCCACCCGCGACAAGCTGGTCATGCGCGACATGCTGGCGGAAAGAGAGGTGCCTCAGCCCGCATTCGCGGCCATCGACGACCCGGACCAGCATCCCCCGTTGGCCTTTCCCCTGGTTGTCAAGCCGCGCAGTGCAGCCGCTTCGCGTGGCGTTATGCGCGTCGACTCGCCCGCCGACCTCGCCGACGCCTTCGCCCGAGTCCGGGCCATCGCCGACGAAATCGGTGAGACCGGCCCTCTGGTGGTGGAGTCGTTCATACCCGGGGCCGAGGCCGCAGTGGAGGGAATCGTGGTGGACGGAACCCTCACCGTGCTGGCCGTGTTCGACAAGCCGGACGCCCCCCAGGGTCCCCTGTTCCCCGAGACGTTGCTGGTGGCACCCTCCTCGCTCCCCCCGAGAACCCTGGCGGAGGTCGAGAGGGTCGTCGCCGAAGGTGTGGGGGCACTGGGTTTGACCCATGGCCCTGTCCACGCCGAGGTCCGAATCGACGACAGGGGACGGGTCCATCTGCTGGAGGTGGCGGCCCGATCGATCGGTGGCCTGTGCGGACGGTCGCTTCGCTTCGGGTTGGTGGGGAACAGCCTGGAGGAGCTGATCCTCGCTGCCGCCTTGGGTCGATCTCCCGCCTCCACGCGTCAGCCGCGGGCATCAGGGGTTCTCATGTTGGGGATCGAGGAGGCGGGCACTCTGGAGGCCGTGAAGGGCCTGGAGAGGGCCCGTGCCGTGGAGGGGATAACGGAGATCGACATCACCATTCCCCCCGGGACTCCTGTCCGTCCTCTCCCGGAAGGAGATCGCTACCTGGGCTTCCTCTTCGGTGTCGGCCGGACCCCCCAGGAGGTGACCGACAGGCTGCGCTCGGCGGCATCTCACCTCGACGTCGTCATCGACGACCGCTAGGCGTCGCTACCTCCCCCCACCGCGGGCACCCACACCGCCTAATGGGGGTCTAGATGGAGAGGACGCCCTGGATGGCTTCCATTCTCCTGACTCGATCCATGGTGACGTGGCTGCTTCCGTCCAGCAACGCCTCGGTCTCCGCCATTACCTCGGCGATAGGAAACAGCTTGATCCAGCTATCGGTCGTGTCGACTCCCGGTCCGTCCAGGTTCCAGCCGGTCATCACGTCGGAGTGCCCCTCGAGGAGACCGTTCACTGCCACCAGACCGAAACGTCCCGCCAGCAGCCTGTCGCGAAACGAGGCACTTCCCCCCCGAACCAGGTGGCCCAGGATCGTGGCGCGGATCTCGACCTCCGGTTGGTCTCCCAGGTCGGCGCGCACCCTGTCCACCAGCTCCTCGGTGGCGATCTCCACACCCTCGGCCTTGAGGATGAGGACGCGGGTCTTGTCCCGGCTGGCTGCGAAGCTGTGGCGCAAGACGTCGACCACCGACGAGACCACCTCGTCGGGGCTTCGGCCCTGCTCGGGTAGCAGGACCGCGTCGGCAGCGGTGGCGACCGACGCCGCCATCGCCAGATAGCCCGATTGCCGGCCCATCACCTCGACGATGAAAGCCCGATGGTGGGATCGGGCGGTGTCGGAGATGCGATCACAAGCGTCGACGATCGTGTTGAGCGCCGAGTCCACTCCCAACGCCTCGCGGGTGAGGCCGATGTCGTTGTCGATCGACGCCGGAATCCCTATGACCGGCACACCGTGCTCCTCGGCGAGGACATGGGCGCCCTCCATCGAACCGTTGCCTCCTATGACGACCAGCCCCCGCAGCGAGTACTCGCCCACCGTGGCCGCAGCCTGAGCCCGTCCTTCCCGCGTGTAGAAGCGGGCGCAGCGCGCGGTGCCGAGAACGGTGCCTCCCATCCCTCCCGCATATTCGACGTCCGCCAGCGGGCTGAGGGCCCCGTTCTTCCCCACCCGTCGGGTGAGCGGACGGAACCGCCCGTCGATGAGACCGTCGAATCCGTCGAGTACTCCCCAGACGGCGAGGTCGTGGGAGGCTGCCACCTTGGTGACAGCCCTGATAGCGGCGTTCATCCCGGGTGCGTCGCCGCCGCTGGTGAGTACTCCGATCGCCATCGACTCCAGCGTACAGCCGTCGGTGTCACCCCTTGCGGGTCAGTATCCACACGTGTTCGGACGGCCACCTGCGAGCCCATTCCGCTTCGACACTGAATCTCTGGCCCTGGGCTCGCGGCGGCGCCTGGATCTCGGTGTAGTCGTCGACCGCGAAGCCGATCCGGCGGAACAGGCGGAACCAACCCGACATCGTGGGCACGAACTCGACACCGCCGGGATCGATCGGCACCTCGGTCCAGTCGAGGCGCTCCATGCCGAAGTAGGGACGGACCAGATCGGTGCCGGCGGGTGTGGAGCCGTCGAGCGGGTAGCAGGCCGCCAGCCACGGGCTCGAGCTGAGGAGCACCAGGCGACCGCCGGGTCGCAGCAGCCGGTGGGTCTCCGAGAGCCAGGCCGACGGCTCGCACCAGAGAGCAGCCCCATACTCGCTCATGGCGAAGCCGAAGCTGGCGTCGGGAAACGGCACGGCCTCGGCGTCGGCGAGAACGAAGCCGACGTCGAGGGAGTGCGCGGCTGCCAGACGCCTCGCTGTGGTCAACTGACGGCGAGATACGTCGAGGCCGATGACCGATGCTCCCCGCCGGCACATCCAGCCGGAGACGTAGCCGGTCCCGCAGCCCAGCTCGATGGCATCCATGCCCTCCATCGAATCGGGAAGCAGACAGAGGTCGGTCTCGGGGGTCTCCCACATGCCCCACACCGGCTCGGAGCTCCACAGCCTCTCCCCTGCCTCCACCCATTCCGAAGCATTGTGGTTCCAGTGGGCCGTGTTCGCCCGGACGTGGTCGCGCATGGCCCCACTCTGCCGCTCGGCAACAGAGGGCGCGCCACAAATACGGGCCGAACGTCGAACTGCGCCCACGCCTCAGCCGAGAATCTCCACGGCCAGGATGATCAACAGCGCTGCAACCGTCCAGGTGACCACGCCGATCCAGAGAGGTTGGAAGTCCATCCGATTCTCCGCGTGGTTGAGGAACGCAAGCCCGTGAAGGCCGGTCATGTCGTCGCCTCTCTGTCGTGACGACAAAGATACCCGATCCTGCCGGGATGATCCGGAACACCGGGTCCTGGACCCACCACCGGGTCAGGTGCCCCGGGCCGTGGCGGGTCTGTCCACCGGGGTTTGCTGCGAAACTGGCGGGTGATGCGACAGCCCGACGACGTGTTCATGTCGGAGATGGAGAAGCTGGAGTCGGCTTACCTCGAGTCCGACGACCCGATGGCCGGCTCGGGGTTTCATGGTGGCCGGGCGCGATGGATAGCCGAGCGGTCTCCCATCACAGAGGGCATCCACCGGGCCGGAGACTTTCTCGACGTGGGCTGTGCCAATGGCCTTCTTGCCTGCGATGTGGTGGCGTGGGCGAAGGAGAAGGGATATCGAATCGTGCCTCACGGCATCGACCTCGGAGAGCGGCTTGTTGCTCGGGCCCGGTTGCGCCACCCCGTTCATGCCGCCAACTTCACCGCTGTCGACGCGTGGAGTTGGCTGCCCACGCGCCGATGGACCTTTGTCTACTCACTGTTGGATCTGAGCCCCGAGGACCTGCCATGCAGCTGGCTACGGCGTCTGTACGGCTGGGTCGAACCGGGAGGCCGCCTGATCATCGGATCCTACGGGAGCCGGTCACGGCGCATTCCGCCCGAGCCCGTCGGGCCGGTCCTGGCCGACTGCGACCTGGTCGTAACCGGCTCATCGGCGGGAGGTGACGGCCCGGTCACACGTTTCGCCTGGGTCGACAAGCATTGAAGACAGAGCGCCAGCTTCCGATCGTTCCGGTTCGCCTGCCGTTGCAGCCGGGGAGCTTGTGCCATGATCGGCGTCATGAATCCCCTGACTGCAGAGAGGCTCTGGACGATTCCGCGGGTGGGCGCACCACATGCCCTCGGTGACGGACGCCTGTTGGTTCCCGTCACCACCTACGCGGAGGACGACGCTTCGACGACGACCCTGTGGAGAGTCGACCCCACCGACGGGGAGGCGCTGTGGTTCGCCGAAGGCGAGATCTCGAGCCCGGCCGTGTCGAGGGATGGGAAGACACTCGCCTACTTGAAGAAGGCAGACGACCACCGGCAGGTTTACGTCCAGGCCCTGGACGGTGGGGAGGCCCGCCGAGCGGCCGACCTACCGTTGGGGGCCGTCGGGGTGAAATGGACACCGGATGGACGCCTGATAGCCCTGGCCGTCCTGTGGCGGGATCACCCCACCCTGGAGGCGACGAGCGGCTACGAGCCTCCCTCCAACCTGGAGGTCCGAGCCACCGAGAGCGCCGTCTACCAGTACTGGGACGAGTGGCTCGACCACGTGTACCACCCGGTCGTGGTCGATCCCCGGTCCGGATCTCTTCACGATCTCACCCCGGGGGCCACCCGCTTCTGGGCATGGCCTGCCACCGACGAACCGATCGCCGATGTCGACGTCTCGCCCGACGGCGCCTGGGTGGCCTTCTGCGCCGACGACTCCGACGCCCCTCACCGTGAACTCAGCTGGTCCTTGTTCCTCCAGCCCATCGACGGAGGTGACGCCACCCGGGTGGATGCTGATCGGCCCGGCCACAGCCGCCGTCCCCGGTTCACCCTCGACGGTAGGAGCATCGTCTACGGCTACCAGGCGGAGCCCGACTACTACGCCTGTCCGGCCGAGCTGACCCTCTACGACGTTGACGGCGGCGATCACCGACCGCTCGGCGGCCTCGATGATCGATCCCCTTCCGGTTGGATCGTCGCAGCCGACAGCGACCTGCTCTTCACCATCGAGGACGAAGGACGCAGCAGGCTGTGCCGAATGGCTCCGGCGAGCGGTGAGTACGCGACGCTCACCGACTCGGGCTGGGTGACCGACCCCACCGTCGGCCCGGACGGGACCGTGCACATCCTGGGCCACGACCTGGTCACCCCTCCCGAGATCTACGCCGTCGACGAGAGCGACAGCACGAAGCCGAAACGGGTCACGAGATTCACGACGGACGCCCTCGATGGCCTGGACGTGGGTGCCGTTTCCGAGATGATGGTGACTGCCGCAGGAGGAACACCCGTCCAGACCTGGATCGTAGACCCCCCTGGGGCTTCCCCCACCGAGCGCCTCCCTGTGGTGCACATGCTCCACGGCGGCCCCCACTCCGCCTCCGCCGACGGCTGGCACTGGCGATGGAACGCCCAGGTGCTGGCCGGGTCCGGCTTCCGGGTGGCGATGGTCAACTTCCACGGTTCCACCGGGTGGGGAGACGAGTTCACGCGATCCATCCACGGCGCCTGGGGCGACCTCCCTTCCCGCGACGTGGAAGCGGTCACCGACCACCTCATAGGCGCTGGGCTGGCCGACCCGGAAAGGATCGCCATCACGGGCGGCTCATACGGTGGATACCTGGTCTCATGGATCGCCGCCAACACCGACCGCTATGCCTGCGTCGTGGCCCACGCCGCCGTCACCGAGCTCGGGGGTATGTACGCCTCGGACATCACCTACGGTCGCGCCCGGGCGTACGGCGCCGAGATATGGGAGGATCCCGCCGCCCTGCAGCGATGGAGCCCCGCCGTCACCACCGCCGACTACGTCACCCCCACCCTCGTGATCCACGGCCAACGGGACCGGCGGGTTCCCCTCACACAGGGCACCGGGCTCTACGGCGTACTCGTCGCCAAGGGTGTACCCGCCCGTCTGGTGATCTATCCGGGCGAGAACCACTGGATCCTCTCCCGCACCAACTCGATCCACTGGTATCAGGAGGTCATCTCCTGGTTGAGGCGATGGTTGTGAACCCGTGCTAGACCCTAAAGCTCAACTAGAGGTGGAGATCTTACCCGCGCCGGCGCGCGTAAGACGATTTTGTCATTCGACCTCATCTCCCTCCCGAGGCCAGCGCGCATGACCAACGTCGTGATCGTCGCCGGCGGTGAGCCCCTCCCCTCCTCCCTGGCGGGTGAGATACCCGAGGATGCCTACCTGATCGCCGCCGACTCCGGTCTCGACACCGTCCTCTCCTGGGGGATGGACGTCGACCTGGTCGTGGGAGATCTGGACTCTGTGGGGGCGGATGCCCTGGTGGCCACCTCCGCCGAGGTGGAGCGCCACCCGGCCGACAAGGACGCCACCGACCTGGACCTGGCGCTGGAGGCTGCCCTCCGGCTCGATCCCGACCGAATAGTGGTGATCGGAGGGCAGGGAGGCCGGTTCGACCATCTCCTGGGGACGGTCATGCTTCTCGCCTCCGACCGCTGGTCGGGTGTGGACCTGGAGTGGGTGGCAGCTCGCTCACGGGTTCGTGTCGTCCGCGGCGGCGTCACGCTCCACGGCGCACGCGGATCGACGTTGACGCTGCTGGCGGTGCTGGATGAGGCCCGGGGAGTACACACCACCGGTCTCCGCTGGAACCTGACAGATGCCGTCCTCACCCCCGGCTCCACCAGGGGGGTCTCCAACGTCTTCACCGCTCCGGTGGCAACCGTACGGTTGTCGTCGGGTGTGCTGCTGGCCATTCAGCCCGACACCGCCTGAACGGCCCCCGGCGGGGCTACAGACCGGCCGGAATCCGCGGGTCGAGTGCCGGGTAGGAGGCGAGATACTGCTGACGCTCGGCTCGAAGGCGGTGGATGATCGCCTGATACTCGCTCATCCGGCCCGTACGCGTGTAGAGGAGGCGGGGTCGGAGCAGTTCCGGCTCGTCTATCCCCGGCACATCGGTGGCGACCTCGTATCCGAAGTCCGGGTCCTCCTCCCAGACGATGGCTCCTTCGACGATTGCCGCCACGATCGCCGAGCTGTCGGCGATGCGGACCTTCTTGGAGCCTTCGACCGTTTCTCCTCCTCCTACCCGGCCGGTGTTGAGGAGATAGACGTCGAGGTCCGGCATGGTCTCGAGCAGTTCCAAGAGCCGGTTGCCCTGGACGGCGTCGTCGTCGAAGAAGAACGGGTTGGTGCCGGGGACACGCAGGTTCTTGCCCGCCTCCGCTGCCCCTCCCGCCGAGGTGCCCTTCGTCTCACCCAGCATGAAGTAGGCGGCGACCTGCTCTCTCTTCAGCCTCGCCACCGCAGGTATGACGTTCTCGGAACGGTTCAGGATCAGCAGGTAGCGGGCCGCCGGCACCCCCAGCGGGTCCCGGTGGGAGATGTTGGCGAGCGGAAACGTGCACCGGCCGTTGGCTGTGTACTCGATGTCGAAGAAGTCCACCTTTCCGTCGGGTCCGACGGATACGTTCTCCAGCCAGGCATCGGGCCGGGTGGTGCCACCGTAGATCGTGGGCTCGTCCCCGGGATCGAGTCCGAAGGTCTTGGCGAAACAGCCGCTCTCGGTGGTGTGGATCTCGCCGCCGGGCATGAGAGCAACGAAGTCGTCCTGTACGGGGAGGGAGTCGAGCTGGCGCCGGAAGGTCGTGGTGGTCTTCCCGGTGCCGGACAGTCCGATGATGAGCATCGAATGCTCGTCACCGTCTGGGGTGGACCCGGCGGGGAACGTCTTCAACCCGGCGTGAAGTGCGAGGCCGCCCCGGTCGTGCACCAGGCGGTTCCACATGCGCAGACCTCCCATCTTCGACTCCCCGAAGTAGTCGGAGCCGAGCACCCTCGTGGTCCACTCGTCGAGGTCGACGATTATCAGCCGGTCGTCGGGTTTGCCGGGGGCGGGAAGCCCCGGCGTGTAGATGACGGTGAACTCCGGTTCCCACTGCTCGTCGCGAGGGAAGTAGAGGTGCTCCTGCATCCCGGCGATGTTGGCCTGGGTCTTCTCGATGAGCAGTCTCACCCCGGTTCGGAAGCGCGGATCCGGACCGATGTAACCCTCGACGGCGATGAGGTCACGGTCCGCCAGGTACCCGTCCTGACGCCGCGCCCACTGTTCGGCCTCGTCCCGTGAGATCCGGTTCTGATGTATCTCGTGGTCCGAGACGAAGAAGGTGGAGTTCTTCAACCGGGCGGTGACGTCGGCCCGGTAGTTGAGGTTGCCGAACTCGGTCACCGTGATACGGGGCATCAGGTCGAGAGCCCACTGGCGCAACTCTGCTTGGGTGGGGTTGGCAGCCACCGAACGCGACGGGGGTATCTCGATCATCGGACCCTCCTGAGAGATCCCGAAATCCTACGCCGGGTGTGTGGCGACCCCGAATCGCGTTCCCAAGGGTCGGCCCTCCATCACGACCTGCTCGGCGCTCCGGTGTTGTAGACCTCGGGGTTGGCGCACGCCGGCAAGGCCTCACCCGCCAGCCCGGCTTTCAGGTTGGCCACGGCCAGCTCGGCCATGGCCGCCCGGGTTCGCACGCTGGCCGACCCCAGATGCGGGACCACCAGCACATTGTCCATGTGGAGGAGTGGATGACCGGGCGGCAGCGGTTCCGGCTCGGTGACGTCGAGAGCCACCCGGATGCGACCTCCGGCGGCCTCCTCGACCAGCGCCTCGTGGTCGACGAGGCCGCCCCGGGCGACATTGACCAACGTCGCTCCGTCCTTGAGCCGATGCAGAAACGAGCGGTCGACGAGACGGTGGGTCTGGGGAGTCAGGGGAGCGGTGACGATCACGTGATCGGATTCGGCCAGGAGCGCCGGCAGGTCCACATGCACGGCCCCCACCTCGTTCTCCTTGGGGCGAGGACCCGAGTACAGGACTCGCATGCCGAAAGCACCGGCCCTCCGCGCCACCGCCGAGCCGATCCGTCCCAGTCCCACGATGCCCATCACCGTGTCCCACAGGTCGCCGCCGAGGAGATACTCGGGATCCCACTCCCCCACCGCTCCTTCCCGCAGGTCCCGCTGGCCCTCGGGGAGGCGACGAACCACCGACGCCAACAGGGCGAACGCGGTGTCGGCGGTGGTCTCGGTCAGGACCTCGGGGGTGTGACCCACCGGTATACCCGCCGCCGTGGCCGCCTCTACGTCGACGTTGTCGACGCCTACGGCCATCTGGGAGATCACACGTAGCTGTCCCCCTGCCTCGATCAACTCGGCGTCGACACGATCGACCAGCATGCACAGCAGGCCATCGAGATGCCCGGCACGCTTCAGGAGCTCATCGTATGGGATCGCCCCGACCCCCGGCCATGTCTCCCACCCGGCCTCCGAAGAGACGTCGACGCCGGCCGGTAAGCGGTATGTCACCAGGACGGCGTCGTTCACCCCCTCGGCACCTCCCGCCACGGCAGGTCCTTGTCGATGCGTGGCTCGCCGGGCAGACCCAG
>CAZTXD010000085.1:14112-15341 GCA_964617995.1 uncultured Acidimicrobiaceae bacterium | reverse complement strand
AGGCGGAATTCTCGGTGGAGGAGCCCATGGCGAACTCGTCCAGGTTCGTCTTGCCGACTATCACCGCTCCCGCTGCGTGGAGGCGCTCGACCACGTCGGCGTCGTACGGTGGCACGTAGCCGGAGAGGATCTGCGACGCCGCCGTCGTCTCGGTGCCGCGGGTACACATGTTGTCCTTCAGCGCCACCGGGATTCCGTCCAGGGGACCCAGACGCTGTCCCCGCTGGCGACGCTCGTCGGCGGCAGCGGCTGCGGACAGGGCCCCGTCACGGTCGATGGTGAGGTAGCAATGGAGGTTCGCCTCGGTGAGGCTGGCGCGTTCGAGGACCGCCTCGGTCAGCGTGACCGCGTCGAGCTCTCCCGAGTCGAGACGACGGCCTGCCTCGGCGATGGTGAGATCGGCTGGGCTCATTCCAGTTCCAATGCCGGTGGTACCACGAAGAA
Source organism: uncultured Acidimicrobiaceae bacterium (assembly GCA_964617995.1). GTDB lineage: Bacteria > Actinomycetota > Acidimicrobiia > Spongiisociales > ZC4RG35 > CAZTXD01. The sequence goes on along the minus strand of CAZTXD010000085.1, from coordinate 14,897 downwards.
ACCGTGGCGGTGGTCCGGGGCCTGAGCCAGGACCTCGTCCCGGTCCAGCGACGGCCGCACCTCGTCCTCCCTGAAGGCGTTGGTGATGCCCGACGGATGGCCGGTGGGTTCCACGTCGCCGGTGGCTACAGCCTGGACCCGCGCCGCATGCTCGAGGATGTCTCCGAGTTGCTGCCTATACACCTCGAGATCGCCCGGATCGAGCTCGAGCCGGGCGAGGCGCGCTACATGGGCGATGTCGATGTCGATGGGCACCTCGACAGTGTAACGAAGGTGGGTCGGTGCCCATCCCGACATCGGACCGAGTCCGCCCCAACACCACCCACGGGATGCGGCATCTACCCTCCTGCCATGAGCACAGCTCTCCGTCTCGGAGTCGGTGCCGCCGCCGTCCTGGTCGCCGCCGGTGGCCTGATCGTGTTGCTGCAGGGCGGCGGGACCACCGGTGAGGTTCTCATCCGGGTCGGCGTGATGCTGGGAGCCGTGTGGCTGGTCGGTCCCCTGATCCGCAGACCCGCACCGGCCACGCTCGTCCTCCTGGGCGCCACCGCCCTGGTCGTGGTCCGACCACGTCTGCTGATTCCCCTCGTCGTCGCCACTGTGGTGTGGTGGGCCGCTCGTCGCCACCGTTCGCCCTCGTCCCGCCGTTAGCCCTTTCCACCGGATCCCGCCGCCTTCCCGTTTTCGCGCATCGAATGCGCGCTGTAGCGCGCATTCGATGCGCGCAAACCGGCGGGGCCCCCGGGGTGGCGCGCGGCCCCCCCAGCACCACCCCCCGGTGGTGA
>CAZTXD010000085.1:0-14102 GCA_964617995.1 uncultured Acidimicrobiaceae bacterium | reverse complement strand
ACAACACGATGGGTCACCGGCCCTTGCGGCCCTGGGGCGCGCACCGAAGCCGCGCTGTCGCCCGAAATCGAGCCGCGAAAACGGGATGGGCCCCGGGTGTCGCTAGCGTCCCCTCATGCACATCGCGCCGGTGGTGATCGTCCCTCACCGCCTCGGGCCCGCCGGCTGGACGGCAGCCCTCTCCACCCTGGCGGCTTCTCTCGAAGCTCATCCCGGAGTCCCCTTGAGCGTGCGACTCCCCGGAGCCGCCGTCGAGCGCGTATCCCAGGACGAGCCGGAACTGTGGGACCTTCTGAGCCACCAGGACATACTGTGGCTGGCGGGCGGATTCTCGGATCCGATACTCGTGATGCTTCCCGACGAGGCCCGGGCTGCTCAGCTCCGCCGGGAGAGGACTGCTCTGGACGGCGCCGGGTTGAGCGCCCGGGCAATGTGGATAGCCGATGCCTGGGCGCCCGACCTCGTCAGCCTCACGTCGGAAGAGGGCTACGAACTCATTCTCGCCGACGCCTCGCTGCTCCCCACGCTGCCCGACCGCCCGGGAGCCGTAGAACGAGCCGGCGTCACGGTGACGGCGCTGGCGGTGGCCGACACGGTCCCCGAACACGACGACTCCGACGACCTGTGTGCCGTTCGTGTCGAACCCGACGAGCTGAGCCGACTAGTCCACCTCCACAGGGGCCTCTTCATCAGCCCCGACGGTTACCTGGTCGATCACCTCCCTGGTGAGAGGATCGTCCCCGAGACGACGATGCCGGGGCTGCCCGCCGAGGTCGAGCCGTTCTACCGCAAGGTGCTTCTGCTCACCCGGGACATGGGCGACCGGACTCCCGGTCAGGACCTCCTCTTCGCCCTCCAGACACGTGAACTGTTGCAGGTGGGACATGTCGACGATGAGGCCCGGCGAGCCCTCATAGCCGCCCGTGCCAGCCTCGACCGGGCACGTCATCGGGGGGATGGCTGGGTGACCGTTCGGGAGGTCGACTGGGACGCCGACGGGGTGGAGGAGCTCCATGTGGAGACGTCCTCCGCCAGCCTCATCATCGACCCGGTCACATGCACTCTCGAAGTCTGGGACGACAAACCCGCCGAATGGGCGGTCACCGCCGCCACGACGGTACTGATGCGCCGCCTTACGGAGAACGGGGACGAGCCCACTCCCGAGCCGATGCGAGTGGGGCTCCGTTCCGAGGGGAGGGGTGAGGCTCTGGTGATGCTCGAGGATCGGAGAGGCTCCGTGTGCCGGCTCGAGATCCAGGGCAGGGCTCTCCTCGTCGAGCTCACTTCCGCCCCCGGCCCCTCATCGCGTATCGGACCAGAGTTCCCCCTAGCGATGCGAGGGGCGAGGCTCCGCGTCGACGGCGGCGAGTGGCAGGAGACAGACGAGCCCCTGGCGGCGACCGGTCACAGGTTCCGCCTGACCGATGAGGAGCACACCCTGGTGGTGGAGGCAGCGAGGCCATCTGAGATGTTCACCCGGCCGCTGCCCGACGGTGGGTTGGTGATCTGGCCGCATTGGGTCACGTCAGACGACTCGGTGTACCGCTTGACGCTCACGCCCTCCTGACAGGAGGGAGAACGGAGTGACGTGGTCGTGCGTTTGGGACGGATAAAAGGAGGACGTTGGCCACGTTGCGATCTGCCACCACTACCACGCTGAGACAACGGGATTTCCCCGACTTCTACAGGGTGAACCACCAACCCGTGTTCAAGGCGCTGGCCGCGACCATCGGGGATGCCGACCTCGCCCGGGAGGCGACCGACGAGGCCATGACCCGTGCCTTTCAACGCTGGAGATCGGTGTCGGACTACGACAATGCGCCCGGGTGGGTCTACCGGGTGGGGCTGAACTGGGCCCGATCCCGTCTCAGGAAGGAGACCCGCGAGCACCTCATCGACACTCCCCCCGAACGGGTGATCCATCAGGACCTTCCCGACCCCGACATCGAGGCCGCTCTCCGCGCCCTACCGATGGAGGCGCGGTCCCTGGTCGTGCTCCGGCACCTCCTGGATTGGAGCTACGAGGAGATCGCCTCGGCCATGGGCATACCGGTGGGGACTGCCAAGAGCCGGCTCCACCGAGTCCTGAATGACCTACGAACGACCCTGGAGGGCAGCCTGTGAGCATCGAAGAGAGACTCAGGGATCATCTCGAGTCGACGACCGCCCACCTGAGGGCTCCCGATCGGCTCGACACCGTCCGGCGTCGGGGCCGCCGCCGACAGATTCGCACTCGTCTCGTCACGGTGTTGGGTGCCACCTCCGCACTGGCGGTGGCTCTGACGCTGGGGACCGACGTGATATCGGACCCATCGGAGCTGGCAACGGTAGAGACCGGGCCCACCTCCACGATCTCTTCGGCAGATGCAGAGACCTTCGAGGAGGTGACGCCCGTCACCGAGGCGCTCGGAGTCCTGGTCGCCGACGTCGCCGGCATCACGCTGTTGGATGCGGAGGGAAACGAGACACATGCACTGTCGTCGGACGATCTCTACGAGGAGGTCGCAGCCGCGTTTCCCGACCAACGAGGTGGCCTCGTGTTCCAGCATGCCGTCACACCCGAACCGTGGCCGCAGGGCTCCCTGATGCGGCTCAAGGTCGGCGGCGACCGACCCGAGGTGTTGGTGCCGTCTCCCGACGACGGTGTGCTGGTGCCGGTGGGCCCGGCTAGGTCCCTGGACGGTCGAGCACTCTTCGTGTTTCTGTCCGACATCGACAACGGTGCCGGAACCGCCACCCAGATCGTCGTCGTGGACCTCGATGAGGGAACCAGCAGCTCCGTCATGCGGCTCGAAAACCGGGTGGAGGTGAGCTCGGGCGGTCAGCTGATCGCCATGGTCGATCGGGAAGACTTCTCCTGCCCGCGGATCGAGCTGATGGGTGTCTACGGGGAGCCGTTCGATACCGTCCTCCCCGACTGCCTGCCACCGGCCGCGGGGATAGCCCTCGCCCACGATTCCCCGGAGCTGGCAGTCCTGGCCGACGACCGTCTCGAGATCATCGACGTCACCACCGGAGAGACGCTGGCGGAGCATTCGATACCAGGGGCGTACATGGTCGTCTCGGGTCCGGGTGGATGGGCGATCCGAACCCCCACCGAGACGCGTCTCATCGACTCCTCGACCGACCTCAGCCTGCCGCCCGTGGAGGACGGCTGGGTCGTGCCGTATGGCCATCCCTTCGATCTGCCCGATGGCGCCACCCTCGGTTCCGGGAGCGACGGGGTTCCGTGCGAGCCAGTTGCTGTCACCGCGGCCAACCAGGCTCTTCCCCCGGAGGTGGCCGCCACCCGCAGGTCTCTCCTGGAGATGGCTGCCGCCTGTGACTATGCCGGCCTGTCGGAACGGGCTCTGGCCGACGAGACGACCATCAGCTTCGGCGAACCCGCCGATCCGGCCGCGTTCTGGGTGGCGGAGGGGCGGACAGGTGAGGATCCGTTGGCCACCCTCGTCCGGCTCGTGGCCGAACCAGGGGTGGAAGATGCCAACGGGATATGGACCTGGCCCTCGGAGTTCACCGAACCGGACAGCACCTACCTCGGCTACCGAGTGGGCATCGCCGCTGACGGTCGCTGGCAGTTCTTCGTCGCCGGCGACTGAGCTGAGAGGGCGCAGTCACCGGGTGGATGCAACTCCGAGCCACACTCGCTCGCGACTCGCATCACGGACAGGTCAGACCCCGGTGACCGATCCGACGGTACCCCTCTCGCCGATGAGCGCTCTCTTGAGTGTGGCGTGGACGCGATCCATGGCCGCCAAGTCCACGGACTCGTCCATCTGGTGGGCGCGGGCGGACTCGCCCGGTCCGTAGTTGACGGCCGGGATGCCGGCTGCGGTGAAGCGAGCGACGTCGGTCCAGCCTTGCTTGGCGGCTCTCCCGGCGCCACTCGACGCCAGCCGATCGAGTAGAGGATGATCCACCGCCACCGCTCCCGCCGGGGCTGTGTCGACCACGTCGAAGCCATCGGCAGGCTCGCACATGCTGCGCAGCTCGTCGATGGCGTCCTCCACCGACATGTCGGGCGTGAACCGCATGTTCACGTTGAGGACGAACTCGGGAGGTATCACGTTGTTGGCTATTCCTCCCTCTGCTCTCGTGACGGTCACGGTCCTGCGGAACTCGAGACCATCGACCACGTAGGGACGGGGTTCGAGGCGGTGCATCGAGGCGAGCCACTCACCGGCCTTCGTGACCGCGTTCTCACCGAACCAGGGGCGGGCGGCATGCGCCGCCTTCCCCGAGAACGTCACCGTCGCATTGACGACACCGTTGCATCCGTACTGGATCTGGCCGTCGGAGGGTTCGAGGACGATGGCGCATTCCGCCCGGGTCAACCAGTTCAGCTCGTCGAGTACGTCCCGCAGCTGGTTTGCTTCGTGGGGACCCTCCTCCGCAGCGTAGAAGACCGCAGCGATCGCGTGGGGCCCCGCCAGCACCTCGCCGTCCTCGAGGAGGTGGAGCATCACCGCCAAGCCGGATTTCATGTCGGAGGCCCCCAATCCCACGAGACGCCCACCCTCGATCCTGGCCGGGCCCTGCCCCTGTCGGGGAACCGTATCCAGGTGACCTGCCAGGACCACCAGGGGCCGATCATCGGGCACACCCACCACCAGCGAATCCCGCACCCGGGTCTGAGGCAGTTGGGACAGACGGTCGGAGATGGCTGAGCAGATTGCCTCCTCGTCACCCGTCTCGGATGGGATGTCGACCAGCCAGAAGAGTGTGTCGACCAGGGATCCGTCCATCGGAGCGTCAGCCTACCGCCGACCACGGTTAGCCTCGCGAACCATGACCACGATCAGCGCCACCGCCGTCGGCATCGCCACGGTGGCCGACGACGGCACAGTCCTCGATACCGCCTATCCCCGACCCCGGCTCGACTCCACCTTGCCCGAGTCCGCCGGCCTCCCCACCGACGCCTCCACCCGCCTCGACCCGGAGAAGGCCGCCGAGCTGGGAGGCGAGGACCTGGCGGCGCGGATAGGACCCGACCCGGAGCGCCGGGTCGAGATGGTGGTGGTGGCGACATCCATCCCCGACCTGGCCCGCGCCCCGGCCGACCCTCATGACGCGTACCTGCGGCTCCACCTCCTCTCCCACCGGCTGGTCCGCCCCCACCAGATCAGCGTCGAGGGCATCTTCGGTGTCCTCAACAACGTCGTTTGGACCAGCCAGGGCCCCTGCTCCCCGTCCGACTTCGAATCGACCCGGCATCGGTTGGAGGCGGCCGGACGACCGGTGAGGGTCACCTCCGTCGACAAATTCCCCCGCATGACCGACTACGTGGTGCCGACAGGGGTGCGGATAGCCGATGCCGACCGGGTGCGTCTCGGCGCCCACCTGGCCGAGGGAACCACGGTTATGCACGAGGGGTTCGTCAACTTCAACGCAGGGACTCTGGGCAAGTCCATGGTGGAAGGGCGCATATCGGCGGGTGTCGTCGTCGGGGACGGCAGCGACATCGGTGGCGGCGCCTCGATCATGGGAACACTGTCGGGGGGAGGCAGCGCGGTGATCTCTATCGGGCGGCGCTGCCTGCTGGGAGCGAATGCCGGTCTCGGTATCTCGCTGGGCGACGACTGCATCGTCGAGGCCGGTCTCTACGTCACGGCCGGCACCGTCGTGAGCCTACCCGACGGTTCCACGGTCAAGGCCCGTGAGCTGTCCGGTGCGTCGGGTTTGCTCTTCCGTCGCAATTCGGTGAGCGGACGGGTCGAGGCGCTTTCCACCTCGGGCGAATGGACCGGGTTGAACGTCGATCTCCACGACAACTGATCCCGGCTCGCTCAGGACATCTTCCCGAGGTGGGGCTGAGTGGCTATGGCCTCTCTCCTCCCGCAGTGGGGCCGCGCTCGACCGCCACCGCCTGAGCCGAGGGCTGAACCTTCGCTCGACCGCCCACCAATTCACCCGCACGGTTCATGTCGATGAGGGCGCGAGCCGCATACCATGATGCGGCCAGGTTGATGAGGAAGTGGAACCACACCCGCCACGAGGTCATGACCGGCCCTCCGACCAGACCCAGGAATGTCGACACGCCGATCGCCTTGCCGTAGAAGGCGCTACTCGCGGTGAGGAGCACATGCTCCACGATGTGCAGCCCCTGTAGGACGATCGCCGTTCGCAAGGCAGTCGGGGTCGTGCGTGCCCGGTTACGGAGGTAGACAGCCAAGGCCGCCAACCCAGCGACGAAGATCAGGTTGCCGATGAGATGGAGCAGCTCGTTGCCGAGAGCAAGTTGACCTCCGACCGCGAGCGCATCCCTCCCCTCGGCTGCCCATGGAGTCAGCCACGGTGCCGCGGCGGGCCGTGCCAGCCAGTAGCCGACCTGGGCGACATGCTCGACCAGGTGAACCGCCTGGAATGCCAACGCGCCGACCGCCACGTACTTCAAGCTCTGACCAGTGCGGCCGAACCCGCGCATCGTCATGGTGTCACCCGTCATCGTTTCCCTCCTTGCGATACACGCCGAACGTACTCCCGGACGGCCATCGTTGGCATCCGTGGAGATCACGGATTCCGGGGCGGCGGCCGATGGCGGAGCCGCTCCCTCAGAAATCGCGCATCGAGAGCGCGCGGGGCCCGAAGCAGCCGAGTTGGACGGGGGCCCCAGTCGAAGGGGGGCGGGGTTCCACCCCGCCCCCCTTCCAGGGCCAGACCCGACCGAGCTACTTGAACAGGGCCAGCCACCAGAAGCTGGGATCCCCGGCCGGGGTCGTGATCTGCTGGGGCAGCAGCGCCGGGTCGAGGGCCCCGTGAGGCGCCACCGCCAGGTGGATCTCGGCGTCGGCGAGATCGAAACCCCCGCTGAGGGCCTCCCCCAGCGTCTCGGCGTTGGGTCCCCCGAACACCGCGCTCTGGGAAGTCACCCGCCCACTGATGGTGAGGTCAGGCCCGGCCACCAGATGGCCGCCCCCATTGAAAGCGCCCGCCACCACGTCGAGATTGTTCTGCAGGTCGCCACCATCACAGTCGCCCTCACACGCCTCGGGGTTGAAAAAGACGAACACCCACAGACTGAACGCCTCCGGACGGCCCTCCTCCCCACTGGCAGTGGGACCCTCCGGGTAGGTGTAGCTGCCCGGCTCAGGAGTCGGCATCGACACCGAAGCAGACACCCCCTTGACACCGCGATGGATCTTCGCTCCGTCCTCGGCCACAACCGGGCCACCCATGCCCTGACCGAAGACATCCTCCACCTCCCACGGATTCGCCCCGGCCACAGTGGCGGTACCAACCAACAAAGCCACCACCGACACCACAATCAACACACGTCTACTCATCGTTCTCTCCTTCATCGTTTCCTTCCTCACCCCCGAGGAGTGCCCCCACGGGCATCTCCACGGGCTTTCCGCTTTCCTTCCATGCCTGCAGTCCACCGTCGAGATGCGCCACCCGTATGTAGCCGAGTCGCTGGAGATTGTCTGCGGCGAGCGCCGACCGGCCGCCGGAGGCGCAGTAGAGGATGGTCCTGCGTAGCGGATCGAACTCGGGCCGGTGAAGCGGGCTCTCCGGGTCCGCCCAGAACTCGAGCATTCCCCGGGGAGCGGAGACGTCGCCGGGGATCATCCCATGCTCGAGACGTTCCCCGTCCTCCCGAACATCCACGAGGAGTGTGTCCCCGTCGAGGGCTGCCTCCACCTCCACAGCTGTCAAGCACTCGATCCTCGACCTCGCCTCCTCCACCATGGATGCTGCAGTGATCGGTCTCATCTGACCTCCTCCGGTCGACTCGCCGACCACCAATACTCGACCGGAGCACGGACGTCATCCGTGGTGACCACGGATTCCGGCCACCCGTGTAGGGTCGGGTTGATGGATGCCCTCGAGCAGGCGGGGGTCAGCGCGCGGGAACGGGAGGTGCTCTCACTTCTTCGAGAGCGACTTACCAATGCCGAGATAGCAGACGAGCTCTTCATCTCGGTCCGGACGGTGGAGAGCCACGTCTCCGCTCTTCTCAGGAAGCTGGAGCTGAACAGCCGCCGAGATCTGTCCAGGTTCGCTCCGGGAGCGATGCGGCGGGGGTTCCCGGTCGCCTACACCTCGCTCGTTGGTCGGCGGAGCCTCCTGGAGGAGATCCAGGCGCGATTGTCTGGGGAGCGGCTGGTGACGCTCACCGGTGTGGGCGGGTCTGGGAAGACCCGCATGGCGATCGAAGCAGGAAATCGTCTCGCGTCGAGCTTCCGTCACGGAGCCGTGTTCGTAGACCTCGTGCCCCTGGGCGATCCTCGGTTCATTGCCGCCACCGCTGCCAAGGCTCTCGGGATCGGTGGGGGAACGATGGGCACCACCGTGTCGAAGGAGGACGAGGTCGTCGGGTACCTGTCCCGACGCTGCATGCTGGTGGTTCTCGACAACTGCGAGCACGTAATCGAGGGGGTGGGCGGCTTCGTCAACCGGGTGCTGGCAGAGTGCCCGGACACCACGATCCTGGCCACGAGCCGTCAGGGTTTCGCCATGCCGGGCGAGTCGCTGCTCGACGTACCCCCTCTCGACCTGCCTGACGACGACGCCCCCGAGACCGAGGAGGCAGAGTCCCTTCAGCTGCTGGTCGACCGCGCCCGAGCCGTGCGAAGCGAGCTCGACTTATTCGCCAGCCATCGGGTCGCTGCGATCGAGATCTGCCGCCGGCTCGACGGAATTCCGCTCGCCATCGAGCTCGCAGCCGTTCAGCTTGCGCATCTGACACCCGAGGAGGTTGCATCCCGACTAGATGAACGCTTCCGTCTTCTCGGCGGCCGACGGGCATCGGCTCCGCCGAAGTCGACCTTGCAAACTGCCATCGACTGGTCCTACGGGCTGTTGTCGGAGACGGAACGCTCCGTCTTCAACCGGATCGGAGTTTTTGCCGGGAGCTTCTCACCTGCGGGGGCGGGGGAGGTCTGCGACGACCGCGACGTCGAGACCGGCCCGATATCGGAGGTCCTCGGATCGCTCGTGTGGAAGTCCCTCGTCATCGCCACATCGGAGAGGAACCAATCGCGTTATCGGCTGCTCGAGACAATACGTGCCTATGCCCGCGAACGGCTGGACGAGACAGGGGAAGGGGAAGCAACGCGGGCCCGCCTGTGTCGGTGGTTGGTGCAACAGGTAGAAGAGGCGGCACCTCATCTCATGACCGACGACACGGGGATATGGCTCGCGCGCCTAGACGAGGAGCTGGGAAACCTCCGTGTGGCGCTCGCCTGGGCGATCCAGGCCGGTCGAGCTGACCAGGCATCACGGCTGGTGGTCGGATTATGGCACTACTGGCATATGCGGGGTGACATCGAGGAGGGCCGGCGCTGGGTATCCCAGGTTCTGGCAGTCGGCGGGGGGGACCCTCTCACGCGGGCCCGCACCCTGGAAGCCGCCGGAGGTCTCGCCTACTGGGGTGGGGTGATGGAGGCGTCGCGGGAACATTATGAGGAGGCCCTGACCCTTCTCAGAGCCCACGGCAGCGAAGAGGACGTGGCCAACGCCCTCTACAACGCCTCCTTCGCCTATGGGTTCGGAGGTCGGCCCGAATCGGGTATGCGATACGCGGAAGAGGCCCGTCAGCTGTATGAGCGCCTTGGCGACGTAGCCGGGACGGCCAAGAGCCTCTGGGGATGGGGCGCATCCGCCCACGCCGGGGGTCACGACCAACGGGCCACGACCGCATACGAGAAGGCGCTCGCCGTGTTCGAGAGGCTCGACGACACGTTCATGTTGGGCTGGACCCATCGCATGCTGGCGCGTTCATTGCTGCGGTTGGGGAAAGCCGAGAGTGCCCGGCCCCACCTGGATGCCGGAATCGGGCTCTTCGACGCCAACGGGGACGTCTCGGGGATCATCCTTCACCTACGGGACTTCGCCGAGCTGGCGATCCTGGAGGAATCACCCGAACGGGCCGTGATCCTGGCTGGTGCAGTGCGGGGGTTGGAGGACGAGAGCGGGCTCCGGCTCCTCGAGAGCTTCTCGGAACAGCTGGAGGGTATCGACGAGGCGTGGGACACGGTCGGCGACGAACGGGCCCAAGAGCTCTTCGACGAGGGACGCGGCATGTCCCGGACCCAGGCGATCCGCTTCGCCCGCGACGGTGAAGGCGAGAGGTGAGCCCGCCTGGCGGGGTCGTGTCCAGCCCGGAGGCTGGAACATCGCCGTGCTATCCGCCGACGACCGGGCGCATGACATCGAGAGCCCGGCGGCAGGTCTCGAGATCCGGAACGAGGGCGAGACGGAGGTAGCCGCGGCCCCTCGCACCGAAGATGCGGCCGGGGCTCACGACGATGCCGACTTCCGCCAGTGCCTCAGCGGCGGCCAGGTCGTCCCCGACCGCCACCCACAGGTAGAGGCCTGCCTCCGACGCTGCCACGGCCAGGCCCATGGCCTCCAGGCCCCGGCGAAGCAGGTTCCTCTTGGCGGCGAACACTCGACGCCGATCGGAGACGTGGTGGTCGTCATTCCAGGCCGTCACCGCCGCTCTCTGCACGAAGTCGGGCGAGGCGGTTCCGGTCGACGTTCTCAAGCGGTAGATCCGTTCGATCGCCGCGGGATCCCCGACCACGGCTCCGGACCGATAGCCGGTCATTCCCGAGCGCTTCGAGAGCGACAGGAACGAGAGGACCCCTTCCGAACCCGGTCCTGCCACCTCGAGAGCCGAGGAAGGCGCTGGCAGCTCCTCGTCGTACAGGTCGAGGTAGCACTCGTCGCTGCACAGGAGGACCCCGTGACGACGGCACTCTTCGACCAGCGCCGTCAGCTCCTCCGGCGCGGTGACCGCACCGGTGGGATTCGAAGGCGAGCAGATCCAGAGGAACGCCAGCCGGTGCCACAGCTCCCCGGGGATGCTGTCGGCGGTGACGACGAAGTCGTCGTTCGCGGCCACGGCCACCGCTTCGGCCCCTGCCAGGACAGCTCCGCGTGCATAGACGGGGTAGGCAGGATCCGGGTAGGCGACGGCGTCCTGGCGGCGCCGATCCACGAAGGCGAGGGCGGACGAGAAGATGGCCTCTTTGGCGCCGGAGGTGGGGATGATCTGGCCCTCGGGATCCACGGTGATGCCCATACGTCGCTTCACGTAGTCCCCGATGGCCTCCCGCAGCTCCGTCAAGCCCGAGGTCGTCGGATATTGGGAGACCGCGAGCACGGAGTCCCGCACCGTTTCCCGGATGGGGGGCCAGGTCGGTTCGACCGGGTCGCCGATGGAGAAATCGATGACCGTCTCCCCTTGCCGTCTAAGGTCGTGCACCCGCTGCTGGATGGCCGATATCGGGTGCGCCCCTGCCTGGTCCAGCACCGGATTCGTGCGCATCGAGCCGAGGCTACTACCGGAGCGGATGACGACCGTCGGCGGTTCCCCTTGGAGCGGAAGCGGGGTAGCGTCGGGTTCGTGACCTATCGCCTGGTATACGGTGGTTTGGGGCTCCTGGCCGTGGCCGCTATCGCCCTGGGAATGGCGCTCTCCCGGGAGGGAGAACCGGTGGAACTGCCTGCGCCCGTCGAGAATGTCAGTCCGGCTCCCGGCGCCACCGTCATCCGCCAGACAACTCTGGAGATCGACCTGGAGGTCGGCTACGAGGCGACCATCATCGTGAACGGGTTCCCGATCCCCGACGCCGACTTCGTGCCCGGAACCGGCGTGTACACGTGGTCGCCTCACGCTGGTTCGGCGGTTCTAACCGAGTGGACACCGGGGGAGCACGTCGTACGCATCGAGTGGAGAAGGGTCAGCGGTGACCCCGACTTCGGATCCTTCCAGTGGACTTTCCGAGTCCAGTGACGCCGATCAGCTCAGAGCGGAAGGCCCCTCCTCCAACAAGCGAACGAACGTCGCCTCGTCGATGATCGGCACACCCAGGTCGGTGGCCTTTTCCAGCTTCGCCGCTCCCGGCGAGTCGCCTGCCACCAAGGCGGTGGTCCTCGCCGACACCGAACCGGTGGCTCGTCCGCCCGCCGCCTCGATGGCGGCACGGGCCGAGTCCCGGCTGAACCCGGACAGGGTGCCGGTGACGACGAGGCTCAGACCATCGAGCAGTCCGGCGCCCTCCCCGGAGGTTGCCCGCTCGTCGGCTACCCGGACCCCGGCCGCGGCGAGACGCTCGACCAGCTCCCGGTTGGCGGCGTCGGCCGCCCATTCCCTGACACCGGCGGCTATCACGGCACCCACACCGTCGACCTCGGCGATGGCATCGGTGGACGCCGAAAGGAGTTCGGGTATCGACCCGAACGCACCGGTCAGCCGGCGCGCCACCGTCGAGCCGACATGCCTGATACCCAGGGCGGTGAGGAGTCGTGCGGCGGGACGGTCCCGGGCCGTGGCGATGGCCTCGGCGAGATTCCTCACCGACACCTCGCCCCAACCTTCGACTTCGAGAAGCACCGCCGGGTCGAAGGTGAAGATGTCGGCGGGATTGGCTATCAGTCCCCGCTCCAGCAGCAGGTCTATCGTCTTGTAACCCAGGTGCTCGATGTCCATGCCTCCCCGGCCGGCGAAGTGGAACAGCCACTCCCGCAGACGGGACGGGCATTCGAAACCGCCCGTGCAACGAGCCACCGCCTCCCCCTCCGGACGGACGATGGGGTGGCCGCAGAAGGGGCAGTGGGAGGGCATCTCCCACACCTTCTCGTCCCCGGTCCTCGCCGCCACCACCGGTCCCACCACCTCCGGGATCACATCACCCGCCCTGCGGACCACTACCTGATCACCGACGCGGACGTCCTTGATGGCGATCTGGTCCTGGTTGTGGAGGGTGGCGTTGGTCACGTTGGCTCCGCCGACGAATACCGGCTCCAGCACGGCATAGGGAGTGGCTGCGCCCGTTCTTCCCACGTTGACCCGGATCTCGAGGAGGTGGGTGGTCCGTTCCTCCGGCGGGAACTTGTAGGCGATCGCCCACCGCGGCGCCCGGGCGGTGAACCCGAGCGCGGACTGATCCGCCAGCGAATCGACCTTCACGACCACACCGTCGGTCTGGTAGGGGCGGTCATGGCGCGAGCTCTCCGCCTCCTTCACATATGCCTCCACCGCCGCTAGGTCGTCGACCCGTGCCGACGCCGGGTTGATCACAAAGCCCAGATCCGAGAGATAGGTCATCGTCTCGGAGTGGGTGGCGAGGGCGGGGCCGCCGTCGCGGACACCCGCCTGGTATATCCAGATCCCCAACCGGCGGGTGGCGGTGACGGACGAGTCTTTCATCCTCACCGATCCCGCCGCGGCGTTGCGGGGGTTGGTGAACACCCGCTCCCCTGCCTCTGCTTGGCGTCTGTTGAGCTCCTCGAAGGCCTCGAAGGACATGTATACCTCCCCTCTCACCTCCAGCAGGGCGGGGACGTCCTCGCCGGCGAGGTGGGGAGGGACATCGTCGATGGTGCGTAGGTTGGCTGTTATGTCCTCTCCCGTCGTCCCGTCCCCTCTCGTCGCCCCCCGCACCAGCCGCCCGTCCTCATACACGAGGACGACGGCCAGGCCGTCGATCTTCAACTCCAATGCGTAGCCGTCCGGAGCCGAACCGAGATGCCGCTGCATGCGGGATGCCCATGCCTCCAGATCGGCCATCGACTCGGCGTTGTCGAGTGAGAACAGGGGACGGAGATGCTCCACCGGAGCGAAGCTGGATGCGGTCGTCTCGGTGCCGACCTTCTGGGTCGGGGAGTCGGGCGTGATCAGGTCTGGTTGCTGCTCCTCGAGCGACCTGAGCTCACGCATGAGGTCGTCGTATTCAGCATCCGACAGCGTCGGGTCGTCCAGCACGTAATAGCGGTGGTTGGCTTCCTCGATGAGATCGCGAAGCTGCGCAACCCGGTCCTCGACGGCGCTCATGCCGCCGAACGTTAGAGGACCGCTACGGCACCCGGTTCGTCACTCGAGCATGTCCGAGAAGGCGGAGCGGGCCCGATCCGCCTCGATGCGTGATTCGATGACGCGAGCAGCCCGGGTCATGAGCGCTCCGGGATCGTCGGATCTGGTGTCGGCGGCGACCACGACTCCGGCGACGGTGTCACCCACCACGATCGGTGCCACGACCACCTGGTCGTAGTCCACGCCGTAGGCTGCTCCATCCCGCGACACCACCTCGCCGTCGGCGAGAGACGACATCAGCTCGGGTACGTTGCCGGCTACGAAGACGGCCATCGGCATC
>CAZTXD010000084.1:0-15612 GCA_964617995.1 uncultured Acidimicrobiaceae bacterium | reverse complement strand
CCTCGAGATGGAACAGGACCCCGTCCACCGGCACAAGGACGTACTGACTCACACGTTGGCCGTCACCGGCAAGACCTCCCCCGACCTCGTGCTGCGCCTCGCCGCCCTTCTCCACGACATCGGCAAGCCCGACACTCGTCAGATCGGTCCGTACGGCGTGTCCTTCCACCACCACGAGGTGGTGGGCGCTCGCATGGCTCGCCATCGGTTGCGCGCCCTGCGCTACCCGAAGGAGGTGGTGACGGACGTCTCGCAGCTCGTCCTCCTGCATCTGCGACCGCACACGCTCGAGCTCGGTTGGAGCGACTCGGCGGTGCGCCGCTACGTGCGTGACGCCGGCCACCTCCTCGACCGTCTCAACGAGCTGGTGCGCTGCGACGTGACCACCGGCAACGAGCGCAGGGCCAGAGCCATCCAGCGTCGCATCGACGAGCTGGAGGAGCGGATCGAACGCCTGGCCGCGGAGGAAGAGCTGGCGCGGTTGCGGCCACCGATCGACGGCCGGGCCGTCATGTCCTACCTGGGGATCGAGCCCGGGCCGCTGGTGGGGGAGGTGATGGACCTGCTCCTCGAGAAGCGCATCGACGACGGCCCCTACACGGAGGAGGAGGCCTATCGGGTGGTGAGGGAGTTCGCCCTGGAACGGGGGATCCCCGACCCAGGGACTCGCGCCTGACCGGGTTTCTCCCAGTTATTCGCATATGCGTATACTCCTGTGATGTCATTTCAGGCCGCGGTCTTCGGCGCCTCGGGTTACGCCGGAGGGGAACTGATCAAGCTGATAGATGCACACGATGCCCTCGGCCTCGTGCATCTCGGCGCCCACACCCAGGAGGGAAGCCTCCTGGGCGAGGTTCATCCCCACCTGGCGGGTGGGGAGCGGCCGTTGGGTTCCAACGACGCCGATGCCGCCGGTGACATCGACATCGCCTTCCTGGCGTTGCCTCACGGGGCTTCTGCCGACCTGGCGCGGTCGCTGCGTGCCCGGGGAGCCGTGGTCGTCGACCTCGGCAGCGACTATCGCCTCGATAGTCCCGAGCGTTACCAGGAGGCCTACGGCGCCCCTCATCCCTACCCGGACGAGTTGGGGGAATGGGTCTACGGCCTGCCCGAGCTGTTCGAGTTGGCGGGTGCCACGGGGATCGCCGCCCCCGGTTGCTACCCCACCGCAGTGCTCCTGGCCCTCACCCCCCTCCTGGAAGCAGGTCTCGTCGAAGCCGACGGAGTGGTGGCGGATTGCCTGTCGGGGGTGTCGGGAGCTGGTCGCTCCGTGAGGGCCGATCTCACATTCGGGGCGGTCGACGAAGGAGTACGGGCCTACGCGGTTACCACCCATCGCCACCGCCCGGAGATCGAGATGGCTTTGGACAGCCGCCTCGGCGGTCGACACGGCCTCGTGTTCACGCCCCACCTGGTGCCGATGCAGCGTGGCATCCTCGCCACCGTCACCGCCCGGGGGTCGGCCACCACGGGAGCTGCCCGGGAGTGCCTCTCTGACTTCTACGCCAAGGATCCTTTCGTCGACGTCGTCGACCAGCCTCCCCAGACCCGGTGGGTGGTCGGCTCCAACCGGGCTCTGGTCACCGCCTTCGCCGACGAGCGCACCGGCGCCGTCATCGTCCAATGCGCCCTCGACAACCTGGTCAAAGGCGCCGCCGGCCAGGCTCTGCAAGCCGCCAACCTCGCCCTCGGCCTGCCCGAGGACGGCGGGCTGCCGGCTTCGGGATGGATGCCGTGAGCGTGACCGCCGCCGCAGGTTTCCGGGCCGGCGGAACGGCAAGCGGCATCAAGGGTGGATCCCTCCTCGACCTGGCGCTGGTTGACGCCGGCAGGGTCGTTCCCGCCGCCGCCCTCTTTACGGCCAACACGGCCGCGGCCCCACCGGTGCACCTCTCACGTCGCCACGTGGCAGACGGGGCGCTGCGGACGGTCGTCATCAGCTCCGGCTGCGCCAATGCCGGAACGGGCGCCGCCGGCATGGCTGCCGCCCGCGCCACGGCAGAAGCCGTCGCCGACCACCTCGACTGCACTCCTGAGGACGTCCTGGTGTGCTCAACCGGTCCCATCGGCAGCGTGGTACCGGTGGAGAGGATTCGGGCAGGCCTCCGGGGGATGGAGATGAGCGAGGGATCGGGAGATGCCGCCGCTCGGGCGATCCTCACCACCGACAGTCGCCCCAAGGAGGCGGCAACCCGCCGAGCGGGATTCACCGTTGGAGGCATGGCGAAGGGGGCAGGGATGATCCGTCCCGACATGGCGACCATGCTGGCGGTCGTCACCACCGACGCTGTGGCCGACGCACCGCTGCTCGACATGGTGCTGCGGAGGGCGGTCGCCCGCTCGTTCAACGCCCTCAACATCGACGGGTGTGAATCGACCAACGACACCGTGGTTCTCCTGGCCTCAGGGGTCGGCGGGGAGTGCCCGTCCGCAGACGACCTGGGTGAGGCCGTCACCGAAGTGTGCCGTAGCCTGGCCCGGCAGATGGCCGAAGACGCCGAGGGAGCGAGCAGGGTGGTGACGATCAACCTGTCGGGGACCGACGACGACGACACCGCTCTCCTGCTCGCCCGGGCCGTCGCCGACTCTGCGCTGGTCAGGTCGTCCTTCTACGGGGCGGATCCCAACTGGGGGAGGCTGCTGGCTGCGCTCGGCTCGACCCGGATCCCGTTCCCGCTCGAAGCCGTGTCGGTCTCTTACGCCGGGGTGCCGGTGGCCAAGGGAGGCGTGGACGTCGGGGCCGACGTCGGCGCCGTGGCCGCGTCTATGACCGGCGACTTCACCGTGGAAATAGAGGTGGGATCCGGTCCCGGGACGTGCTCGTTGGTCACCACCGACCTGACTCCCGACTATGTCCGGTTCAACGGGGAGCGATCATGAGCGGCACCGGCCACACCAGACCCGATGTCCAGAAGACGAGGATCGCCAATTCGATGGGTCGCGCCCGCATACTCATGGAGGCCCTCCCCTACATCAAGGAGTTCCGCGGGACCACGATGGTCATCAAGTACGGAGGGTCGGCGATGGAGGACCCGTCGCTCCGCGAGAGCTTCGCCGGTGACGTCACCCTCCTGTCGATGGTGGGGATCCGGCCGGTCGTTGTGCACGGAGGAGGACCCCAGATCTCCGAGGCGATGGCCAGGGACGGAGTGGAGCCGAACTGGGTCGACGGTCTCCGTGTGACCGACGTCGCCACCATGGCGCTCGTGCAGCGAACCCTGGTGGGGGTGATCAACCCCGAGATCGTCAGGTTCTTGAACGCTCGGGGAGCGCCCACGGTGGGGCTGAACGGGCTCGATGCCGATCTGTTCCTGGCCAAGGCCCGCGACGAGCGTCTCGGACTCGTCGGCGACATCAGCTCGGTCAACACCGGTTTGATCCAGGGGATGGTCGAGCGCGGGCTGGTGCCGGTGGTCGCTTCGATCGCTCGGGGTGAAGATGGGCAGGTCTACAACGTGAACTCCGACACCGCCGCCGGCGTTCTGGCCCGGGCACTGCGAGCCCAGAAGCTCGTCTACCTGACCGACGTGGAGGGTGTCTACCGCGACCGCCACGACCCCGACTCCCTCATCTCCCGCATGAGTCTGGAGGAGCTGCGCTCGTTTCTGCCCCGCCTGGAAGGGGGAATGCTCCCCAAGCTGCGGTCGGTGGCCGACGCCCTCGAGGGAGGTGTTTCCCAGGCCCACATCCTCGACGGGCGGATCCAGCACGCCCTCCTGCTGGAGGTCTTCACCTCCGAAGGGATCGGGACCATGGTGACGGCCACGTGAGCGTCTCCGGCCCGGCGCTGGCCGACCGGGAGAAGGTGGCGGTCATGCAGACCTACGGCCGCTCCCCGGTGACGTTCGTGTCGGGAGAGGGCTCATGGCTGGTGGACGCCGACGGCAACCGCTACCTCGACTTCCTCACAGGGCTGGCCGTCACCTCGGTCGGTCACGCCAACCCGGTGGTGAGCGCGGCGGTCGCCGCCCAGATGAACCGCCTCGTCCACGTGTCGAACCTCTTCTACACCGAGCCGATGGTGGAGCTGGCCGAGGCGCTGCAGGATCGTTCGGGCCTGGAGCGGGTGTTCTTCGCCAACTGCGGGGCCACGGCCAACGAGGCCGCCATCAAGCTCGCCCGAAGGTTCGCTCAGGCCGAGCATGGCCGGAGCCGCCACCGGGTCGTATCTCTGTTCGACTCTTTCCACGGCCGGACGCTGGCGACCCTGGCCGCCACCGGCCAGCCCGCCAAGCAGGCGGTCTTCGAGCCTCTTCCGCCCGGGTTCACCCAGGTGCCGCCGGGAGACATCGACGCCCTCGCTGCCGAGGTCGACGAGACCGTGGCGGCAGTGATGGTAGAGACCACCCAGGGTGAAGGCGGGGTCCAGCCTCTGGACGCCGACTACCTGGAGGCGGTGCGGCGTCTCTGCGACCAGCGGCAGGCCCTCCTCATCGTCGACGACGTACAGGCGGGGGTGGGGCGCACCGGCACATGGTTCTCGTGGCAGCAGCTCGGCTTCGAGCCGGACATAGCAACCAGCGCCAAAGCCCTCGCCAACGGGCTGCCGATCGGAGCGTGCATGGCAACGGCCGAGGTCGCGGACGCGTTCCTCCCCGGCGATCACGCCACCACCTTCGGCGGCGGCCCGGTTGTGTGCGCCGCCGCCCTGGCCGTCATCGACGAGATCGACAGCCGCCGTCTCCTGGAGGCATGCCGGGAGCGCTCCGACCAGCTCGTCGCCGCCCTATACGACATCCCCGGTGTGACACGGGTACGGGGCCGGGGATTGCTCCTGGCGGCGCAGCTGGAGGAAAACGTGGCCGGCGAGGTCGCCCGGCGTGCCCTCGTCGACCAGCATCTGGTGGTCAATGCCGTCCGTCCCGACGCCATCCGGCTGGCACCGCCCCTGACGGTCGATCCCGGCGAAGTGGACGAGGCCGTAGCCCGTCTGAGGGAGGCTCTGGGCTGAATCGAAGGGTCTTGTCCTCCCGGGCTGGTTAGCTTGGTGAGATGACGGGCAATGTCGTCGTCGACGACGTCGAGAAGGAGACAGAGCCCCTCAGGCCGTCGCCCGGTTGGGTGGCGGGGTTGGCTCTCCTCGTTGTTGTCACGCTGGTGTCGCTTCCCGGCGGCCGGCGGGCGGACGTGCCGCCCTCCACCCTGACCTTGCCGGAGGTGGTGGTGGCCGAGGACGAGTGGACACGCCTGGACCTGCCCGGGTACGGCAGCCTCACCGATGTGGCGATCACCCCTTCGGGTTCTTACTTGGCGGTGGGCGTGGGTCCACAGTTCTGGTGGTCCGAGGACGGATCGAGATGGGAATGGGCCGACCACGGCGCCGACCCCGGGCGTGTGCTGGCGGTGACGGCCTCAGCGGAGCGAGCGGTGGCCGTGGGGTCAATCGGGTGGAGTGTCGACCAGACCCGGGCGGCGGTGTGGACCAGCGACGACGGGCGAGCATGGGAGGAGGTGGAGATGGCCGCCCCGGTCCCGTCCGGACTCGACGGGGTAGTCGTCACCGACGAGGGGTGGGCGGCCTGGGGTTGGGTGGGGGCGACCGGCCTCTTCCATCCGGCCACCGGTTCGCTGCTCTTCACCTCGTCCGACGGGGGCAGATGGGACCCGGTTCCGGTTCCGGAGGAGAGCGCCCGTCTGGCGACGGTCGGACGCAGCGGCGACCAATGGCTGGCGGGAGGCATCCACGTGGGGCGCCCGGCGGCGTGGACGTCCTTCGACCTGGAGGAGTGGAGCCGGATTCCCACCAACGGCCTCCCGTTCGGATGGGCAACGACGCGGATCGACCGGGAAGGCGGGACCCTGGTCGCGGAGGTAACCGATCCCGGAAGCGGTCGAACCCGACGTTGGGCACAGGGCCCCGACGGGCAGTGGCACACCGACGGTGACACCGTCGGGGGACCGACCGAGTCGGTCGATGGCGACGTCGGTGTGGGTTCGGGGAGGCTGTGGTTGCGAGAGGACGACGACTGGGTCCCGGTCGACCTCGATGGGGTCCCGAGCGCGGTGGCAGGTTCGGTAGTGGTGGGGGAGGCGGCTCTCCAGCCGACGTTGTGGCACAGGAACGCCGAGACGGAGACCGCCGCCGTCGTCGACGAGGCGGGAGACGGTCGCTGGGTGTTGGTGGACGACCTGGGATCGGGAGTGGTGGGAGGCGTTTGGCCGCTCGGGGACGGATGGCTGGTGGGGATGTCGCAGCAGTGGTGGTTGGTGGGCGATGACTCCGTCACCCCGATGGCGGCCCCGACCGCCGACCCCCCTGCCCGGGTGGTCGCCGTGGGTGACGAGTGGATGACCCTGCCGTCGATGCACTGGACCGGTGACGGTCTCACCTGGGAGCAGAGAGGGGAGCCGTGGGAGAGGGCGCTCACGCCCGGAGCGAGGGGCGGCACCGTCCTGGCGGCGACCGTGGTCGAAGGGACGGTACGCGTCGTGGGCACCGACTCTGCCTGGAGGTGGACGGTGGCGGAGTCGGACGACGGCGGGCAAACCTGGCGGGCGTCCAGCGAACCCGGCGCTGCCGCGCCCATCTGGGACGTGGCAGGCATCCCCGGTGGGTTCGTCGCCACCATCGCCCGTCAGGGCGGGACCAGGGATGTGGTAGTGAGCGAGGACGGCCAGGATTGGGAGGCGGTGACAGAGGGCAGTGTCATCCTCGGGGTCAACGTGCCGGCGGCGACGACCCCGTCGGGAGGGCTGCTGCTGCTCGACACCGGCGAGGAGGTGGACCCGCTTCCGGGGGTTCCCACCGCCATCACACGGGACGGCGACCGGGTCCTCGTCGTGGCCGGGAACCGGCTGTGGGTCGGGCCGGGAGAGTGGGAGATGGTCCCCCTTGATCCCCCCCACGGGATGTCGGCATCCGTGGTCCATCCCCTGGCGGTCGAGGGGCGGCTGCTGGCAGTGGCGAAGGATCGGGATCGGGTCGCACTGTTCGAGTGGGAGCCCTAACCCGACTGGCAATGCATATACGCATATGCGTATGATGCTCCATCATGTCTACCTCCTCCGCCCGCCGGCGGATCATCCGCTCGTTGCTAACGGATCAGGCCATCTCCTCCCAGAACGACATCGTCGACCTCCTCGCCCAGAGAGGGTTCGAGGTGACCCAGGCGACGGTGTCTCGGGACCTGGCCAGCATCGGGGCCCACAAGGACGGAGACCAGTACGTGCTCGGGGCCGATCCGGGACACAACGGCGCCATCCTTGCCCTGGCGGGGATCATCGACGCCTTCGTGACCTCGATCCAGGCGTCCGGGAACCTGGTCGTGCTCAAGACGCCACCGGGAGCGGCCCAGGTGGTGGCGGCGGCCCTCGACCGGGTGTCCTACGCCG
Source organism: uncultured Acidimicrobiaceae bacterium (assembly GCA_964617995.1). Lineage (GTDB taxonomy): Bacteria > Actinomycetota > Acidimicrobiia > Spongiisociales > ZC4RG35 > CAZTXD01. Next base: position 8,280 of record CAZTXD010000084.1, on the reverse strand, counting down.
AGATGGCCGGATGCGTGGCCGGTGACGACACCGTCATCGTCGTCGTGAGCGAACGCGGAAACGGGCGTGATTTCGCCCAGACCCTCCAGGACCTGGGGGCGGACGCATGAGGGTGGTGCTGGCCTACTCGGGCGGGCTCGACACCTCTGTCATCCTGGCGTGGCTACGGGAAACGTACGACGCAGAGGTCGTCGCCTACACCGCCGACGTCGGCCAGGGAGAGGAGGTGGCCGAAGCGAAGGGGAAGGCCCTCGAGACGGGGGCGGTGGAGGCGGTGGCCGAGGACCTCACCTCCGAGTTCGTCGCCGACGCCGTCTTCCCGGCGGTGCGTGCCTCGGCGATCTATGAGGGCTACTACCTGCTGGGGACGTCTCTGGCACGCCCCATCATCACCCGCGGTCTGATGCGCACCGCCAAGGCCGTCGGTGCCGACGCCATCGCCCACGGCGCTACCGGGAAAGGCAACGACCAGGTCCGCTTCGAGCTGTCGGCGTATGCCATCGACCCCGACATCAAGGTGATCGCTCCCTGGCGGGAGTGGGAACTGCGCGGCCGGGCCGACTGCGTCGCCTACGCCCGCGAACGGGGGATACCTGTTCCCGTTTCCCCCGAGCGGCCCTACTCGATCGACGCCAACTTGCTGCACGTCTCCTACGAGGGAGGCGTCCTGGAGGATCCGTGGGAGGCCCCACCCCGGGGGATGTTCAAGATGACCGTCGACCCCGAGGACGCGCCCGACGAGCCCGAGCATGTCACGGTCACCTTCGAGGCCGGCACCCCGGTGGCCGTCAACGACGAGAAGCTCGACCCGGTCGAGCTGCTCACCGTCGCCAACGAGATCGCCGGGCGCCACGGCGTGGGGCGTATCGACATCGTCGAGAACCGCTTCGTGGGTATGAAGAGCCGGGGTGTGTACGAGACCCCGGGAGGGACTCTGTTGTATCACGCCCACCGGGCAGTCGAGTCGATCACCCTCGACCGTGAGGTCGCTCATCTCCGCGACGAGATGGTGCCCCGCTACGCCGAGATGGTCTACAACGGCTTCTGGTTCTCGCCGGAACGACGCGCCCTGCAGGCCTTCATGGATGACATCCAGCGCAGGGTGAACGGCCAGGCCCGGCTCAAGCTCTACAAGGGCGGGGTGTGGATCGAGGGACGTCGTTCCGAGCACTGGGACCTCTACGACCATGCCACCGCCACCTTCGAGGAGGACGACGTCTACGACCAGGCCGACGCCGCCGGTTTCATCCGCCTCAGTGCCCTTCGCTTGCGCAAGCTGGGCGAAGAGCTCCTGGGCGAAGGCGAATGAGGCAGGGTTCTCGGTTCCCGGTTCTCGGTTCCCGGTTCTCGACCCCCGACGAGATACCGAGAACTGATGACCGAAGACCGAAAAACCCGTCCACAGTGCCGGCGTACCGCCGCCACGCGGCCCGCTCCGACGAAGAATGACCCTCTGGAGCGGGAGATTCGGGCAAGGGCCCGACGAGGTGCTGTGGCGGTTCACGGTCACCGAGGACGACCGGCGCCTGCTTCCCTGGGACATACGGGGATCGATCGCCCACGTGACCATGCTCGGCGAAACGGGGATACTCGACGAGACGGAGACCGCGCACCTGCTCGAGGGACTCGAACGGATAGCGGAGGAGGCCGAAGACGGGACCTTCGCGTTCTTGCCGACCGACGAGGATGTGCACTCGGCTCTGGAGCGGAGACTGATCGAGCTGACGGGAGAAATAGGAGGCAAGGTCCACACGGGCAGGTCCCGCAACGACCAGGTGGCCCTCGATCTGCGGCTCTACCTGGACGAAGCCGCTCGCCTCCGCTCCGGGGATCTACGCGCCCTGGCCTCCCTCCTGGGGGACCTGGCGGAACGTCACGCCGACGACGTGGTTCCGTCCTACACCCACCTGCAGCAGGCGCAGGCGATATCGCTCGGCCATCATCTTCTCGCCCACGCCTGGTGGGCGGTCCGCAATGCCGAGCGTTTCGACGACGCCCGCCGCCGTATCGCCGTCATGCCCCTGGGTGCGTCAGCGTCCGGAGGCTCTTCGCTTCCGCTCGATCCGGGGGTCGTGACCAGGGAGCTGGGCTGGGACGCCCACTTCGACAACTCCCTGGACGCGGTCGGCGCCCGGGACTTCGTCTCCGAGTTCGGCTTCTGCTGTGCCCAGGCGATGGTCGATCTCTCCCGGCTGGCCGAGGAACTCATCCTGTGGGCCACCGGCGAGTTCGGCTGGGTCACCTTCTCCGACGCTTTCACCACCGGCTCGTCGGCTCTGCCCCACAAGAAGAACCCCGACATCGCCGAGCTGGTGCGGGGCCGGACCGCCGGAGCGATCGGCCACGCCACCGCGCTGCTGGCTCTCCAGAAGGCCCTGCCTCTCGCCTACAACCGCGACCTCCAGGAAGACAAGACCCATGTCTTCTCCCTCGACGACACCCTCGCCGGCAGCATCGAGGCTCTGGGGGGGATGGTGTCGACGGCGGTTTTCCACCCCCCATCACCATCCAGCTTCACCGCCGCCCTCGACCTGGCCGAGACGCTGGTTGAGCGGGGCGTGCCGTTCCGCGAGGCGCACCGGGCGGTGGGAGCCCTGGTCGCCTCCCTGGTCGCCGACGGTCGGGATCTCGCCTCGGCCACTACGGACGAACTAGCCGCCGCTCATGGCTCTTTCCGCCCCGGCGACGTCGAACTGACCGACCCGGGGTCATCGGTGCGGAGGCGGCGCTCACCCGGTGGAGGCAGCCCCGAGTCTGTGCACGATCAGGTGGCTAGTCTCCGCCGCAGGTTGGAGGCCCGCCACCGCGCGGACGAGTCGACCTGATGCCCCCCGACGAGCAGAGCCTCTTGCGCGAGGTGGGCCTGGCGGGGGCCGTCCTGCTGGGCCTGGGCTCCATCGTGGGTACCGGGGTGTACGTCAGCCTGGGACTGGTCGTCGACCTGGCCGGCTCGGCGGTGGTGTGGGCGGTGGCGCTGGCGGCGGTGGTGGCGCTGTGCAACGGCCTTTCCTCGGCTCAGCTCGCCGCCTTCAACCCCGTCTCCGGGGGAACCTACGAATACGGGTACCGGTACCTCCATCCCGCCGCCGGGTTCAGCGCCGGCTGGCTGTTCCTCATCGCCAAGTCGGCTTCGGCCGCCACGGCGGCGCTGGGCATCGCTGCGTATGCCGGAGTGGGAGCGGAACGGCTGCCCGCCCTGGCGGTCCTGGCCGTGGTGACCGTGCTGGTGCTGTCGGGTATCCGGCGCTCCAATCAGGCCAACGCGGTGGTGGTGACGATATCGGTGGGTACCCTGGCGGTGCTGGCCATCGTGGCGGGGTCCGAGGCGGTGGCGGCTCCCAGCTCGCCCTCGGGCACCTTCCCCGACGTGGCGGAAGCCGCCGCCCTCGTGTTCGTGGCCTTCACCGGCTACGGGCGTGTCGCCACGCTCGGCGAAGAGGTCCGGTCGCCTCGTCGCACCATCCCCATCGCCGTCATCATCACCCTCGTCCTCACCGCCTCGCTGTATGTGGTGGTGGCGTTCATGCTCTCCCGCCTGGGCCCCGACGGGGTGGGAGGTGGCTCACCGCTGGTGCCCATCGCCGATAGCACCGGCGGGGCGGGACTGTCCGGCCTGGTGAGGCTGGGGGCGCTGGCGGCGATGGTGGGTGTGCTGCTCAACCTGGTCCTCGGCCTGTCGAGGGTCGTCCTGGCGATGGGGCGACGCCGCGACCTCCCCGGGGGACTGTCCCGGTTGCGGGGCGACAAACGCACCCCTGCGGCGGCGGTGATGGTGGTGGCGATGGCGGTGGCGGCGTTCGTGCTGGTGGGCGACATCCGCACGACCTGGTCGTTCTCGGCGCTCACGGTGCTCGTCTACTACGCCCTCACCAATCTGGCCGCTCTCCGGCAACCCGCCTCGGAGCGCCGGGTGCCGGTGGGGGTTCAGGTGGTCGGTCTCGTCGGTTGCCTGGGGCTGGCGGCGTTCGTCGATCCCCAGATGTGGATATGGGGTCTCGGCCTGGTCGGGGTGGGTCTGGTGTGGCATCGGTACCGTCACAGGCGGGCGGTGGTCTGATCCGATGGCTCGGCGCGGTCGGATCGCCAGGAAGCGGGTGCCGGTGCTCGGCGCCGAGATGGCCTACGTGGAGGCGGGGACGGGCGATCCGATCGTCCTCCTGCACGGCAACCCCACCTCCTCGTACCTGTGGCGCGATGTGATCCCACCCCTCGCCGAAGTGGGGAGGTGCATCGCCCCCGACCTGATCGGGATGGGCGACTCCGACAAGGTGGGGAGCGGACCCCGTTCCTACCGGTTCATCGATCACCGGACCTACCTCGATGCTCTCCTCGAGGTGCTGGAAGCCACCGCCGACGTGACCGTCGTCGGTCACGATTGGGGTGGCGCCCTCGGGTTCGACTGGGCCAACCGGCACCGGCGCTCGGTTCGAGGAATCGCCTACATGGAGACGATCGTGATGCCGGTGACGTGGGCCGACTGGCCCGAGGCCTCCCGGGGGATCTTCCAGGCGATGCGCTCGGAGGCGGGAGAGGAGATCATCCTCGACAAGAACGTGTTCGTGGAGCGCATACTGCCGGCGTCGGTGCTGCGGCCGCTGGACGAGGAGACCATGGACGAGTACCGGAGGCCATATCTGTCACCGGGCGAATCCCGGCGACCGACCCTCACCTGGCCGAGAGAGATCCCCATAGACCGAGAGCCGGAAGCGGTCGCGGCCGTCGTGGAGGACTACGGACGGTGGCTGTCCACCAGCGATGTCCCCAAGCTGTTCGTCAACGCCGACCCGGGGGCGATCCTGGTGGGCCGTCAGCGTGAGTACTGCCGCACCTGGCGAAACCAGACAGAGGTGACGGTGCCCGGGGTCCACTTCATCCAGGAGGACTCAGGAACCGAGATCGGCGAGGCGATCGCCACCTGGCTCGGCTGAGCTGCCGCTCAACACCGGCCTCTACGCTGATCGCCGATGATCCTGCTGGCTGTCCCCGCGGTGCTGCTGACCCTCGCGAGCATCGCCGCCTTCTTCGGGCGGTGGTCGTGGGTACTGGATGTGCTCGCCAACTTCCGGGTGCAGTACGTCGTTCTGCTCGGAGTGATGGCGTTGTTCCTCTTCCTGGGCCGGTGGAGACGCACGGGTGTCGTGGTCCTCGTCGGGGTGGCCGCCAACCTGGCCGTCATCGTCCCCCTGTTCATCGGAGAGGGACGCACCCTCGCTCCTGAGGAGCCCATCGTGGTGATGTCGTTCAATCTCCTCTCCCCCAACCAGCAGTTCGGTGAGGTCGCCGGGTACATCCGCGACCTCGACGCCGATGTGGTCTTTCTCCACGAGGCTTCCCGTCCCTGGGAGGTGGCGATGGAGGCGGCGGGATTGGAATACCGGGTCACCCGGACCCGCACCGACGACCTCACCTTCGGCACCCTCGTCCTCTCCCGGGAGGGTGATCCGGTGACCAACTACGGGTTCACGCTCGGGGGCGCCCGCGCCGTCGAGGTCGTCCACGATGGGGTAGCGATCCTCGGCATCCACCCGCTCTCGGCCACCACCGCCGAGCGTTCGGCCCTCCGCAACGGGCAGCTCGCCTTCGCCGCCGAGTGGTCGAACCGCCAGCAAGGCCCCCATGTGGTGGTGGGCGACTTCAACGCCACGCCCTGGTCGTATCCTTTCCGCCGGCTCCAGGCCCAGACCGACCTGCGCAACTCGCAGCACGGTTTCGGGATCGAGGCCACGTTCCCGGCTGACCTCTTTTTCGGGCTCCGTGTCCCCATCGACCATCTCCTCCACTCGCCGCACGTTGTGGTCGCCGACCGCCGGTTGGGGCCGACCCTCGGCTCTGATCATTTCCCGCTGGTGGTCGAGCTGTGGCTACCCGGGTGAAGGCGGCTAGCTTTCGGGCCATGCCCGACCGTTACCGTCACCACCGCGACCGCCTGGCGAAGATGATCGGACCAGACGGCATCGCCGTGGTGCCCGCCTCATCGGAGACGATCCGCAACGACGACGTCCACCACGATTTCCGTCAGGACTCGAACTTCGTCTACGTGACCGGTTTCGAGGAGCCGGAAGCGGTAGCGGTGCTCGTCCCCGGTCATCCCGACGGGGAGTACGTCCTGTTCGTGCGGCCCCGGGACCCCGAGATGGAGGCATGGAATGGGTATCGGGCCGGGGTGGAGGGTGCGAGGGAACGCTACGGGGCCGATGCCGCCTACGAGCTCGACCGACTCGACGAGGTTCTCAGCCGCCTCATGCTGGGCCGCTCGGTGATCTGGTACCGGCTCGGCGATCCTGCTCACGACGCCAGGATCACGGGGCTGTTGGCCAAGGCCCGTGCCTACCGGGACCGCTATGGCAACTCCGCTCCCGAGACGATCAGGGATGTCTCCGTCGCTCTCGGGGCAATGCGCCTCGTCAAGTCGGAGTCCGAGATCGACTCGATGAGAGCGGCGTGCCTGCTTACCGCCGAGGGTCACCGCGAGGCGATGCGGTTCACCCGCCCCGGCCTCTACGAATACCAGGTGCAGGCGGCGATGGAGTACGTGTGGCGGGAAGGTGGCTCGCGCCGTAACGGCTACCCGTCGATCGTCGCCTCGGGCCCCAACGCCTGCATCCTCCACTACGGGGAGAACGACCGGGAGATCGAAGACGGCGACCTGCTCCTGATCGATGCCGGCGCCGAGATCGACTACTACTCGGCGGACATCACCCGCACCTTCCCCGCCAACGGCCGGTTCACCGTCCCCCAGCGGGCCCTGTACGAGGTGGTGCTGGCCGCCCGGAGAGCCGCCATCGCCGAGATCCGTCCCGGGGCCTCGTGGCGGAGCATGCATGACACGGCGGTCCAGGTCCTCACCGAGGGGCTGGCCGACCTGGGACTGCTCCCGCGGTCGGTAGACGAGTCGCTGGCGATGCACCACTACCGTCAGTATTTCTTCCACGGCACCGGGCACTGGCTGGGCCTCGATGTCCACGACCGTGGTTCCTATCGACTGGACGGGGAGAGCCGCCCCCTGGAGCCGGGGATGGTGTTCACGGTGGAGCCGGGTCTCTATCTCGACGTCTCCAAGCCCAAGCGCTCCTTCTCCCTCCTCGAGTACGATCTCGACGCCTGGACCGAAGAGCGCCTCCTCGCGGGAGGGGCGGCCCGCAAACGCCAGGCTGAGGCTCTGGCGGAGGCGGACCAGATCGAGCTGGAGGTCCCGGAGGAGTTCTTGGGGCTGGGTGTGCGGATCGAAGACGACCTCCTCGTCGTGGACGGGGGCTACGAGAGCCTCACGTCTCATGTCCCTGTCGACCCCGACGACGTCGAAGAACTGTGCGGGGAGGAGTCGTGGCTGGTCAGGGAATGATGGCCTGGGCCCGCTGACGGCGGGACAGGACCGCCAGCGCCACTCCCACCAGCGCCACTCCCGCCACGGCGGCGGGGGGTGGCCGCTCCACCAGGACGACCACTCCGAGCAGGGTGGCGGTGGCGGGCTCCGCCAGAGCCAGTGTGGCTGCCTGCCCGACGGTGGAGTGGCGGAGGCCGCGGGCGAAGGCGATGTAGGAGGCGGTGGTGGCGCCCAGCCCGAGCCACAGAGCCGCCCCCAGCCCGGCGGGGCGGGTTATCCACTCCAGGTCTGCCCCCGGCAAAAGGGGGGCGAGGAGGATGGCCGCCACCCCGAACATGGCGGCCATCGCCGCCGTGGGAGTCATCACGTCGAGCAGGTGCTTGGATGCCAGCGTCGACACGGCGTAGGCGACACCGGCGAGCAGTGCCAGGGCGACTCCGGTCGGGTCCACCTCATCGGGGCGGCCGGCTATCAGTCCCACCCCGGCGATGGCCAGACCGGTGGCCGTCCACCAGCGCCGGTCCGGGATCTCCCCGCGGCTGAACCAGGCGAGGATGCCTGCGACGATCGGGGAGCTGCCGATGGCCACCACCGTCCCCAGCGCGACGCCGGCGCGGGCGACCCCCGAGAAGAAGGCCACCTGGTATCCGGCCATCGCCACCGCCCCCAGGGCCAGCCATCTCCATGGCGGGCGGGCCATGCTGCGCACCCCGAAGACCAGCAGCCCCGCCGAGCCGATGGCCAGACGCACCGCCCCCACCGTCAGCGGGGAGCCCTCGGCCTCGCCCAGCGCCTGAGCGGTCCCGGTGGTGCCCCACAGCACGGCAGCCAGCAACAACCAGGCGACGGCGCGACCCTCCATGACGCCGCCAGGCTAAGCCACCTGCCGACCACCCCGAACCCCGTTTTCGCGCATCAAATGCGCGCTATGGGCTTGTCGATTTTTCGTGTGGGGT
>CAZTXD010000083.1:0-15652 GCA_964617995.1 uncultured Acidimicrobiaceae bacterium | reverse complement strand
ATGCGAATCATCGGGCTCGGCGTCGACCTGGCGGACATCGACCGGGTCGGGGCAGTGTTGGCCAAGTACCCACGCTTCATCGAGCGCTGCTTCACGCCCCACGAGCGGGAATACGCCCTCCGCTTCGCCAACCCGGCGCGCCGTCTCGCCGCCCGCTTCGCCGGGAAGGAAGCTGTGATGAAGTCGATGGGGACCGGCTGGAGGAGGATTCGCTGGACCGACATCGAGATCACCGGCGGGGGGCAACCGCGGGTGAGGATGTCGGGAAACGCCGCTGTCAGGGCAGAGATGCTGGGGGTCACGGACGTGCTCGTGACCATCACCCACACCGACACCTCCGCTCTGGTGATGGCCGTGGCGGTGGGAGAGCACGAGTGACCCGGATCGACGGCGTCTCGTGATCCCCGTGGTCACCACCGAGGAAGCCGCCCGCATGGATGAGGGTGCCGCCGATCCGGTGGGAGTCCTGATGGACCGGGCCGGTCTGGCTGTGGCCCTCGCCGTCACAGAGATGGGAATCGGCTACGGCTCCCGGGTGGCGGTGCTGTGCGGGCCCGGCAACAACGGCGGAGACGGATATGTGGCGGCGCGTCATCTCCGTCGTCGGGGAGTGGCCGTGCACGTGGAGGCCCTGTTGCCACCCAGAACCGAGGCGGCGCAGGAAGCGGCTCGTGTTGCCCGGCGATCCGGGGTTCCCGTGACCGGGATGGGAGACCCGGGGTCGGTCGACTTGGTGGTCGACGCCCTCTTCGGGGGAGGGTTCCGTTCGGGTCTCCCCGAGGTGGTGGAACCGTGGATGGAGCCGGGGCCCCCGGTGGTGGCCGTGGACATTCCCACGGGAACGGATCCCGACACCGGACGCGTCGATGTCGCTTCCTTCCGCGCCGACCGCACGATCACCTTCGGAGCGCTGAAGCCGGGTCACCTGCTCGATGCCGGCCCCGAGCACTGCGGGCAGGTCACGGTCGCCGACATCGGGCTCGGCGAGCCGGCGCCGGTGATGCGGGTCGTGGAGGACGACGACGCCCCCCGCCCGCCCCGACCTCCCCGCGCCCACAAGTGGTCGGCCGGTTCGGTGCTGGTGGTGGGAGGCGGGCCCGGCATGGCGGGGGCGGCCGTCCTCGCCGGCCGTGCCGCCCTCCATTTCGGTGCCGGCGCCGTGGGCGTGGCGTCACCGGAGATTGAGGTGGTGGCGGGGTTGGGTCCCGAGTTGCTCACCCATCGCCTCGAGGATCTCGATCGGGTGCTCCCCAGATACGACGTCGTAGTGGTGGGGCCGGGGCTGGGCGATCAACCCGATGTAGTGGAGCAAGTCCTCGGGGAGGAGGGTCGGGTTCTGGCAGACGCCGACGCTCTGCGGTCGGCCCCGGTCCTGGAGCGCTCCTCCGCGGAGCTGGTCATCACTCCCCATGCCGGCGAGCTCACCCGGCTGAGCGCCGATCCCCCCGGTCCGGAGACGGCCTCCCGGCTTGCCGAGAAGCTGGCGGCCGTGGTCCTCATCAAGGGCTGGCCCACATTCGTCAGCGACGGCGGGACGCCCTGGGCGGTCGTGAGCGGAGGGCCCGAGCTGGCCAGCATCGGAACGGGAGACGTCCTGGCGGGGATGGTGGCCGCGTTGTGGGCGCGGGGTCTGTCGGGGCTGGAGGCTGCGTTCTCGGCGGCGCATTGGCACGGAGTGGCGGCGGTGGATCTCGCCGGCGAGACGACCGTCACAGCCGATCGGCTGGCCACCCGGGTGGGGAGATGGGCCGGTGTTTGACGGTACCGGCGTTCAGATGAAGCTGCTCGGGTCGGCTTCGAAGGCACGCTGACAGCCGGCGGCGCAGAAGTAGTACGTCGCACCGCCATGGGGCGAGACGAAACGGGCCCCCTCCACCTCCACCGTCATCCGGCACACCGGGTCGATGGCCGACTCGGGTTCGGACACCTCCACGGCAGCGGAGAAGCCGCCGCCGGCGCGCAGCGCCACCAGCTCGGCGAGCACCGCGACGGCGATCTCGATGTGCTCGACCGGTCCCAGATCGAGACCCGCGGGCGAGCGCATCCGGGCCAGGGCGTCGGGTCCGATGCCGCGCTCCTGCAGCCATGCCCGCACGGACGCCGCCCGCTTCTCGGACGCAACCAGGCCCACATAGCGGGCGCCGGTCGACAGGGCCGCTTCCATCGCCGGCTCGTCGAAGTGGCCCTGGGTGGCCACCACGATCATCGACGATTCACCCACCGCCTCGAAGACGGGCTCGTCGTATGTCCTCACCCTCCAGCCCAGGGACCGGGCCAGCTCGGCGAGGGTGGCCGTCATCGGCGACGACCCCACGATGTGGACGTCGGGAGTGGGGAGTATCGGTTCCACGTAGACCTCCATGGCGCCTTCGCTGCTACATGCCATCGGCACGTTCACCACCTCGGGACGCCGATCCTCGGCTCCCAGCATCAGGAGGCGAGGTCGGCCGTCTGTGAGGGCAGCCAGTGCCTCCCTTACCACCGTGGGACGGGCGCACGCCCCACCTATCCAGCCTTCCACGCTGCCGTCGGGGTGGATCACTGCCTTGGAGCCGCCCTTTCCGGATGAGGGTCCCTGTCGCCACGTCACCGTGGCCAGGGCGAAAGCCGCCCCCGCCCCCCGAAGATCGGCTGCCCGGGACAGGACATGGTCCATGGACGGGGTCATCCGCCGCCGCTTGCGCAGGCGGCGGTCACCTTCCGGGTTCCGACTCCCGACTCTATGGGCTCACCTCCACGCCGTTGATGGCTCCCCACACCCGGTGGGCGAGCACCGGCATGTCCAGGTTGGCCACGTCGTGGCCACTGTGACGGAGGGCGTCGAGCACGGCGTTGACGTAGGCGGCGGGGGAGCCCACGGTGGCCGATTCCCCCACTCCCTTGGCACCCAGCGGATGATGAGGAGACGGCGTTACCGTCTCCCCGAGGGTGAAGCGGGGTGTCTCGTAGGCGGTCGGAACCAGATAGTCGAGGAAGTTCGAGCCGATGCAGTTGCCCATCTCGTCGAAGGTGATCCACTGCATGTTCGCCTTGGCGAAGCCCTCGGTGAGTCCCCCGGTGATCTGGCCTTCGACGATCATCGGGTTGATCCGCACGCCGCAGTCGTCGACGGCGACCATCTCCTTCACCTTCCACGTCCCGTCACCGGGGTCGACCTCGACGACGACTATGTAGGTGCCGAACGGGTAGGTCATGTTGGGTGGGTCGTAGTAGTGGACGCCTTCCAACCCGGCTTCCATCTCCTCGGGGAAGTTGGTGTAGGCGGCGAAGGCGATGTCCTGGATCGTCACCGACGAGTCGGTGCCCCTGACGGTGAACTTGCCGGGTTCCCACTCCAGATCCTCTTCCGCCGCCTCCAGGAGGTGGGCTGCGAGCTTGCGGGCCTTGTCCCGCAGCTTGCGCGACACCATGGCGGTAGCGGCCCCACCCACCGGGGTGGAGCGCGAGGCGTAGGTACCGAGGCCGTAGGGCGTGTTGTCCGTGTCGCCCTCGACCACCTTGATGTCGGTTGCGGGTATGCCCAGTTCCTCGGCAACGATCTGGGCGAAGGTGGTCTCATGACCCTGGCCCTGGCTCTTGACTCCGAGCTTGAGGATCGCCTTGCCGGTGGGATGAACACGCAACTCGGCCGAGTCGATCATCTTGAGCCCGGCGATGTCCCATTCCCGCGAGTTGCCGGCACCCACCACCTCGGTGAACGAAGCCATCCCGATGCCGATCAGCTTCCCGTCGGCGGTGGGGCCGGCCGCTTGCTTCTGGCGCCATCCGGAATATGACGCCAGCTCCAGCGCCTGGTCGAGAGCGGTGTGGTAGTCACCGGAGTCGTACACGAAGCCTGTGGGGGAGTGGTATGGGAACTGGTCGGAGCGGATGAAGTTCTTGCGACGGAACTCGGCCGGGTCCATGTCCAGCTTCCAGGCCGCGTCCTCGGCCAGCCGCTCGATCAGGTAACTCGCCTCCGTGACCCGGAACGAGCAGCGATAAGCCACCCCGCCGGGCGCCTTGTTGGTGAATGCCCCTTTCGCCGAGACGTGGGCGTTGGGAATGTCGTAGGACCCCGTGCATATGTGGAACAGCCCCGCCCGAAATCGCGTCGGCTGGGCGTCGGCGAAGAAGGCGCCCTGGTCGGAGAGGATCGAGGCTCGCATGGCCGTGATCCTCCCGTCGGATGTGAGCGCCAGCTCGCCCTTCATGTGGAAGTCTCGGGCGAAGCCGGTGGAGATGAGGTTCTCCGACCGCGTCTCCACCCATTTGACGGGGTGGCCCAGGAGCAGGGAGGCGGCGGTGGCCACGACGTAGCCCGGGTATATCGGCACCTTGTTGCCGAACCCGCCTCCGATGTCGGGGGAGATGATCCGGATGTTCTCCTCCGGCAGGCCGGTCACTAGCGCGAAGAGCGTGCGGTGGGCGTGGGGAGCCTGGGAGGTGAGGTAGATGGTCGCCTGGCCCGTCGCCGGGTTCAGGTCGGCGACGGCGCCGCACGTCTCCAGCGGTGAGGGGTGGGAACGGGGGTAGTGGGTCTCCAGGCCGACCACCAGGTGCGCCTCTGCGAAGGCCTGATCGGTGGCATCCTTGTTGCCCGTCTCCCATTCGTAGACGACGTTGTCGCTCTGGCCCTCCTTCTCGTCGCGGATCAGCACCGCGCCGTCGGCCAGCGCCTGCTGGGGGCTGGTGATGGCCTCGAGTTCCTCGTAGTCGACGTCGACGAGGATTGCGGCGTCGCGGGCGACGTAGGGGTCGGTGGCGATGACGGCCGCCACCTCCTGACCCTGGTAACGCACCTTGTCGGTGGCGAGGACGGCCTGGGTGTCTCCCGAGAGCGTGGGCATCCAGGCCAGGTTGTGCTCGGCCATCAACTCGCCGGTCACCACCGCGACGACGCCCTCCACGGCCGAAGCCGCCGAGGTGTCGATCGAGACGATGCGTCCGTGGGCGATCGGGGACCGCACGATCGCCATGTGGAGCATCCCGGGTAGCACGACGTCGTCGAGGTAGTTGCCGGCGCCCTGGATGAACCTCGCGTCTTCCTTGCGGCGGACCGAGTGGCCGACGCCGCCGACCTCAGGCGTGGTCGCTGGTCGGTGGGCGGTGGTGGTCATGCCGATACCTCCTCGGGGTTGGCCATCTCCCGGCCGGCGGCCTGGATGGCGGTGACGATGTTCTGGTAGCCCGTGCAGCGGCAGATGTTGCCGCTGATCTCCCAGCGGACCTCCTCTTCGGAAGGCTCGCGGTTCCGTTCCAGGAGAGCGGTGCCGACCAGCATCATTCCGGGGGTGCAGAAGCCACATTGGAGACCGTGGTGCTCCTTGAAGGCGCTCTGGATGGGGTGGAGGTTGCCGTCTTGTTTCAGCCCCTCGACGGTTCGCACCTCCGATCCGTCGGCCTGGACGGCCAGCACCGTGCAAGACTTGACCGGCTTGCCGTCGAGTATGACCGTGCAGGCCCCACACGACGTGGTGTCACAGCCGATGTGCGTGCCGGTGAGGCCGAGGCGGGAACGGATGAAGTCGACGAGCAGCATCCGGGGCTCGGCCTCGGCGGAGCGCTCGATGCCGTTGATGGTGACATTGACCTGCATCAGGACTCCTCGTTGATCTGGCGGAGACATGCGTGGAGACCCCGCTCGACGTAGCTCTCGACGACGGCTCGTTTGTACTCGGCCGGTCCCCGAACGTCCGATGCCGGGTCGGAGGCCTCGCCGGCGAGGCGGGCGGCGGTGGCGAGCAACTCCGCTCCCGGTGTCTCTCCCACCAGCGCCTGCTCCGCCTCGACCGCCTTGATGTTGCGGGGCCCGACACTCGTCAGGCCTATCCCGGCTTCGGCGACCTTGCCGCCTTCATCGAGGCGCAGGTGGGTGGCCACCCCGACCGTGGCGTAGTCGCCCACCTTCCTCTCCAGCTTCAGGTAGGCACCGCCCGTGCGCGAGTCCGCCTTCGGCACCCGGACGGCGGTGACCATCTCGCCGATCTCCAGCGAGTTGGTGAAAAAGTCGACGACGAAGTCGGCGATGGGGATGACCCGCTCCCCGGAGCCGGAGGTGGCGACCACCTCGGCACCGAGGGCCAGCATCACCGAGTTCCAGTCTCCTTCCGGGTCGCAGTGGGCAATGGAGCCGCACACCGTGCCCCGGTTACGGACCAGGGGGTCCGCCACCCAGGGTGCCGTGGACGCCACCAGAGGGCTGGCGCCACCGACCGTGTCGCTGCCGACGATGTCGGCGTGGCGGACGAGGGCGCCGATCTGGAGATGCCCGTTGATCTCTTCGATCCCGTCGAGGCCGTCGATCCGGTTGATGTCCACCAGATGGCCGGGAGCGGCGAGACGCAGCTTCATCATGGCGAGAAGGCTCTGGCCCCCGGCCAGAACTCTGCCGTCGGGGCCCAGGTCGGAAAGGAGCGCGGTTGCCTCCTCCACCGATCCTGGAGCCGAGTAGTCGAACGGTGCGGGATACACCTGCTCACCTCCTGGGGTGCCTCACGCCCGAACCTACGTGTCGTCGGTCTGCTCGGTGCCGTGTGCGAGGGTCATTCGATGACCCGATCGGGTCCTATCGAAGGAGGTCGATGAGCCTGTCGGGTCACACGAGGCCGCGGCGCACCGCCTCGGCCACCGCCTCGGGCCGCCGGTTGACTCCCAGATGGTCGAATATCGCCCGGATGCGGCGTTTCACGGTGGAGTCGCTCATGAACAGCCGCAGCGCTATCTGATGGTTGGAGGCTCCGTCGGCGAGCGCTTCCAGGATCTCGCGGTCGACGTCGTCGAAGATCTCGTCACCCTCGGGGTGGTGATCGCCGTAGAGCTGCTCCACCAGTCGGTGAGTCATCTCGGGGCCGAGGGCGCGGCCGCCCCCCGCCACGGTCTCGATCGCCGACACGAGCACCGCATCCGAGTCGCCCTTGAGTATGTATCCGAGCGCACCGGCCCGCAGACTGCGGGTCAGGTACTCCTCGTCGTCGAAGGAGCTCAGCATCAGGATCCGGGCTCCGGGGTCGAGATCGAGGAGCTCGTCGAGTACCTCCAGGCCGGAGTCCTTGCCGAGGCGGATGTCGAGGAGGACCACATCAGGACGGCTCTCGCGGAAGCGGGCTACGGCTTCGTTCCGTGTCCCCGCCTCGGCGGTCACGTCCAGCTGCGGATAGTTCGACAGGAGGCTGCGGATGCCCTTCCTCACCACCGGGTGGTCGTCGACGATGAGGACACGGGCAACGTCGGTCATGACAGATCGAAGGGCAGGGTGGCCTTCACCGAGGTTCCCTCGCCGGGGCGTGAGTGCACCTCCAGGGTGCCGTCGAGGCTCTCGGCGCGTTGACGCATGCTCCTCATCCCCAGATGGCCGTTGGGGCGGGCCAGGGCTTCCTCCGGGTCGAAGCCGACGCCGTTGTCGGTCACGGCCAGCTCCAGGTGGCCGTTGGAGAAACGGAGCTCGACGTCGAGCTCGGTGGCGGCGGCATGGGAGGCGACGTTGTGGATCGACTCCTGGAGAATGCGGTAGGCGCCCACCTCCAGGCTGCGAGGCAGGCGAAGACCCCCGTCGGCGATGTCGGACCGGCACGAGATCCCCGACTGGTCGGCGAACTCGTCGACGAGTCGCCGGATGGCAGCCGCCAGCCCCAGCCCCTCCAGGATCGGTGGATGGAGGTCGTGCACCACCCGTCGGATCTCGGCCTCCACCCGCCGGAGGATGATGTGGGCGGCATCGAGCGCCTCGCGGGCGTCGTCGTATGCGCCCATCTCCAGGCGGCGCCGCCCGGAGGTCAGCTCGAGCATGGAGGCGATGAGGAGCTGGTTGATCCCGTCGTGGACGTCGCGGGCGATACGCTGGCGTTCCTGCTCCTGGGCGTCGACCGTCTCGGTCAGCACCCGCTGCAGCTCGCGGGCCTTCTCCTCCAGCTCCGCGCCGGTGGCACGGAGCTGAGCGGTCCGCTCTTCCACGGTGCGCTCGAGGATGTCGTTGGCCAGCTCCAGCCGCTCGTAGAGCTGAGCGTTGTCGATGACGATCGCCACCTGAGCGGCGTAGGTGAGCAGGAGACGCTCGTGACTGTCCTCGTAGGGCTCGGGTCGGTTGGCGAGCCCGATCATGCCGATCGGTTCGTCGCTGAGGCGCAACGGCACGCCCAGGAAGGTGCGAACCTCGGGATGACCGGAGGGCTGGCCGACCCGCACCGGGTCGGAGCGGGCGTCCGCCGAACGTACGGGGCGGTTCTCGAGCACGGCATTGGCGAAGACATTGGGTCGAAGCGGGATGAGCCTGTGACGTCGGAAGAAGTCCTCGGAGGGATGGAAGCCGTGGATGGCGGCGATCTCCATGGCCGAGCGGTTGTGGCCGCCCAGGCCGATGAAGCCGAACTGGGAATCCGTCAGGTCGAGACAGTGACGGAGAGCGACGTCGAGAACACTGTCGACGTCGCGGAGGCCCGACAACTCGACGGCCAGGTGATAGAGGGCCTCCAGTTGATGCAGGCTGTCGGCATCGGGCCGATGGAGCGGAGCGACCATCCCTCCCGAGCGTACCGCTCCCGCCGCGACTCCGCCCCTTCGAGGTGCCAAGATTGGCGGGTGCGACCCACCCGTGCCGAGATCGATCTGGGAGCAATCGGAGCCAACGTGTCCGCACTGGCGGAGCTGGTGGCACCTTCGCTGCTGTGCGCGGTCGTCAAGGCGGACGGCTATGGCCACGGTGATGTTCCCGTTGCCGAGGCCGCCCTCGCCGCCGGCGCCTCCACCCTGGCGGTGGCGCTGGTCGAGGAAGGAGTCGGCTTGCGCGAGGCGGGAGTGGAAGCTCCCATCCTGGTGCTGTCGGAGCCGTCGCCCTCCGCCGTCGGCGAGATCCTCCACTGGCGGCTCACGCCCACGGCCTACCGCCGCCACTTCCTCGAGGCGCTGGCCGAGGTCGCCTCCGACCCGGTGGATGTGCACATCAAGATCGACACCGGGATGCATCGGGTGGGCGCCCCGGTGGAGGCCCTGGGCGACCTGCTGGAGGGCGTGCGCCCGCCGCTCAGGCTGGGGGCGGTGTGGACCCATTTCGCCGTCGCCGACGAGGATCCCGACTACACGCGCTATCAGATCGAGCGCTTCGAGAAGGCGGTGTCGGGGCTGCACACACCCCGGCACCTGGCCAACACCGCAGGGGCGGTGCTATTTCCCGAGGCCCGGGCGGAGATGGTGCGTGTTGGTCTCGGCATCTACGGGCTTCATCCCTGTTCCGACACCCGCAGTCGTATCGTTCTCGCTCCGGCGATGCGTCTGGTCTCGGAGGTCTCCTACCTCCAGCAGCTCCCGGCGGGCTCCCGTCCTTCCTACGGTCGGCGTTACTCACTCACCGAAGCTTCGACGGTCGCCACCGTGCCCGTCGGGTACGCCGATGGCGTTCCCCGTCGCCTGTCGGCCACAGGCGGAGGCGTGCTCATAGGCGGGAAGCGGTATCCCCTGGCGGGTACGGTCACCATGGACCAGATCGTGGTCGACGTGGGGGAAGACGACGTTCGAGTCGGCGACGAGGTGGTTCTCATCGGCACCCAGGCGTCTCAGGAGATCAGTGCCGACGACTGGGCCACCCGGCTCGACACCATCACCTATGAGATCGTGTGCGGGGTGGGCCCGCGGGTGCCCCGGAGGTACCTGGAGTGAACGACACGCTCACGGCCATCCCGGGTGTGCAGGTGGGTCACTGGACCGATCCGGTGGCCGTCACGGGCTGCACGGTGATCGTGCTGCCCGAGCCGAACCGCGTCACGGCCGAGTTCCGGGGGGCGGCTCCCGGAACCCGGGAGGCTGCTCTCCTGCAGCCGGGCATGACGGTCGAGCAGGCCCAGGCGGTGCTCTTCACCGGCGGGTCCGCCTTCGGCCTGGCGGCCGCCGACGGCGTGATGAGGGAGCTGGAGGCGCAGGGACGAGGTCATGAGGCCCTGATGGGCCCGGTGCCGATCGTGCCTGCGGCAGTCGTTTATGACCTGTTCGCCGGCGATCCCACGGTCCGTCCCGGTCCCGCCGAGGGGGCGGCGGCCCTCAGGGCAGCCCACGGAGGGCCGGTGGAGCAGGGCAGGGTGGGAGCTGGCACCGGCACCCACGTGGCCGGGTGGCGAGGCATGGACGCCGTCCGGCCGGGTGGGCTCGGCTCGGCGGTCGTCCGCCGGGCGGGGTTCGCGGTGGGCGCCCTGGCAGTGGTCAACGCGGTGGGAGACATTTTCACCCTCGAGGGTCACCCTCTCACGGGAGGAAGCCCCGTACCGGGTCCTCCTGCTCGTCCTTCTCGTTCGCTGGAGCAGACGACGCTGGTGCTCGTGGCCACCGACGTGCGACTGCCTCGAAGCAACCTGGGCCGGCTGGCCGTCCGGGCCCACGACGCCCTGGCCGTGTGTGTCCGGCCGTCGCACACCGGCCACGACGGCGACGCCGTTTTCGCCGTGTCCTGTGGTGATTCCGAGGCCGAGGTCGACGAGGTGGCGGAGGCGGCGTGGGAGGCAGCGGGGAGAGCAGTGGAAGCGGCCGTCACCGTGGGATAATGGCGCCGGAGGAGCCGCGGGCGGGCATCGCCCTACCAGACCCAACTGCGCCATGACCGAACTGGACGAGCTGCGAATCGAGGCCGAGGCGTGTACGAAGTGCCGTCTGGCCGAGACGCGCACCAATGTGGTCTTCGGGGTCGGCTCTCCCGACTCCGACCTCATGTTCGTCGGTGAGGCCCCGGGACGAAACGAGGACCTCCAGGGCGAGCCGTTCGTGGGCCGGGCGGGCCAGCTCCTCAACGAGCTCCTGGACGAGGTCGGGATCCCTCGGGGGACGGTCTACATCGCCAACGTGCTCAAGTGCCGGCCCCCCAACAACCGCGACCCCCAACCCGATGAGATCGACTGTTGCAAGGGATACCTCCGACAGCAGATCCGTCTCATCAGGCCGAGGGTGGTGGTGACACTCGGCAACTTCTCCACCAAGCTGCTCCTGAACACCACCACCGGGATCACCCGGCTCAGGGGCAGGGCATATCCGTGGTGGCTGGGTTCCACGCTCATCCCTACCTTCCATCCCGCGGCGGCCCTGCGGGGAGGTGACCGGGTCACCTCCGCCATGCGAGAGGACTTCATCCTCATGCGCCGAGCCCTCGATGCCCCGCCGCCCGTCGAAGCCGAATCGGCCCCGGCCGTATCCGAACCCACCGAGAAATCCCCCGAGCCGTACCAGGCCAGGTTGTGGACCTGACCGCCGTCTGTGCCGACGAGGCCGACACGGTGGCCCTGGCGGGCCGCCTGGCGGCCGAAGTCTGTCCCGGCGACGTCATCGCCCTCGTCGGACCCCTGGGGGCAGGTAAGACGCTGTTTGCGGGGGGGCTGGCAACCGGTCTGGGGGTGGAGGAGCAGGTCGTGAGTCCCAGCTTCGTGCTCATGCGTGAGTACCGCAGCGGTTTCCTGCCGGTCGTACACGTCGACGTGTACCGGCTGGGTTCCATCAACGAGTTCGACGACCTCGACGTGTACGAGCGGGCCGCGGACGGTGTGCTTCTCATCGAGTGGGGAGAGGCGGTGGTGCCGGCACTCCCGAACGATGTCCTCACCGTCACCTTCGAGGTCGACGATGAGAGCACCCGCACGATCCATCTGCATCCCTCCGGTGCCTGGTCGACGCGGGACCTGACCCGGGTGGTGGCATGAGGATACTGGCGATCGAGAGCGCCACCCCGGGATCCTCGGTGGCTCTGGTGGAGGATCGGGTGGCTGTGGCCTACGCCGCCCGGGTCGATCGCACCGGCCACGCCGAGTTCCTCGTCCCGGCGATCGATTTCTGCTTCGACCAGGTCGGTTGGTCTCCTCGAGACCTGGACGGCATCGCCGTCGATGTCGGACCGGGGCTCTACACCGGGATCCGGGTGGGCCTGGCGACCGCCCAGGCCCTGGGCGCCACCCTGGGCGTCCCGGTCGTCCCGGTATCGGGGCTGGACGCCCTGGCGCTCGACGCTGCCACCGGTCGGCGTCATATCTGGGCGGTGATCGACATCCGACGGGGTGAGCTGGCCGTGGCCTCGTATCGGCCGGTCCCGGGGGGAGTGGTCAGGGACGGGGGAACCGAGCTCGTGGACGTCGACGGCTTCCGGGGTCTCCTCGAATCGGATCCAGCCGACACGCTGCTCGTTGGGGACACGACGGCGTTGGGAGAGGTGGCTCTGCGTGCCCTCCACCGCGCCAAGGTGGGGAGACCCCCCTATCCTTCGGCACGGGCGGTGGCCGAGATCGGATCGGGGAGGATCGAACGGGCTGAGACTCCCCATCCCGACGAGGTCCGGCCCCTGTATCTGCGTGACCCCGACGTGACCATCAACTGGGAGAAGATCCACCGCCCGGGACCGTGGGGGTGAGGACGATGACGGTGATCACGCTGGCACCGCTGACCGTGGAGGACCTGTTCGCCGCGGTCGAGCTGGAGGCCCGAACATACGCGGTGCCCTGGTCACAGCGGGTCTTCGAGGACGAGCTCTCCGCCGACGGCCGTCGCTACCTGAAGGCGGTCGACGCCACCGGTCGAATGGCGGGCTACGCCGGGTCGATGGTGATCGGCGAGGAGGCCCATATCACCACTGTCGTCGTCGACGAGACTCATCGAGGCGGTAGGGTCGGTACCCGTCTCGTGCTGGAGCTGGTCGAGGAGGCGATAGCCTCCGGCGCCCGTACTCTCACGCTCGAGGTCCGTGTCTCCAACGACGCCGCCCAGGCTCTCTACCGGCGGTTCGGGATGGCGCCGGTGGGAGTGCGGAAGGGCTACTACGTGGACGAGGACGCCCTCATCATGTGGGCACACGACATCGATTCCGAGGCCTACTCGGCTCGCCTGGAAGACATTCGACGGGGGTTGGCATGAAGCCAACGATCCTCGCTTTCGAGACCTCCTGCGACGAGACGGCGGTGGCCGTGGTCCGCGGGAGCGAGATTCTCTCCAATGTCCTGTCCTCGCAGGTCGACCTGCATGCCCGGTTCGGGGGGGTCGTTCCCGAGGTAGCGGCCCGGGCTCACGTCGAGGCGATCAGACCCCTCACCCATGAAGCGCTGAGGAAGGCGGGAGTCCATCCCGATGATCTCGACGGGGTCGCCGCCACCGCCGGGCCCGGCCTTGCCGGGGCGCTTCTCGTCGGCCATTCCTTCGCCAAGGCCGTCGCCTGGGCCCGGCGTCTGCCGTTCGTGGGGATCGACCACATGGAAGGGCACCTGATGGCGCCTCGCCTCCAGTTCGAGTCCTTCCGGCCGCCGCTGGTGGCCCTGCTCGCCTCCGGTGGCCACAGCCAGATCGTCCATGTCTCGGAGTGGGGGACCTACGAGACCCTGGGTTCCACCATCGACGACGCGGCCGGTGAGGCGTTCGACAAGCTGGCCCGGGTGATGGGGCTGGGATTCCCGGGAGGCCCCGCCATCGATCGTGCCTCCGATGAGGGCGACGCTTCGTCCGTTGACTTCCCCCGGGCCCTGGCGGACCGTCCCTACGACTTCTCCTTCTCAGGACTGAAGACGGCGGTGGTCACGTTCCTCGAGAAGTCCCAACGGGATGGGTCGCTCCCGCCCCGGGCCGATGTTGCGGCCGCGCTCCAGGAGGCGATCGTCGACGTCCTGGTCGACAAGACGTTCAGGGCGGTCGACGACACCGGAGCCGCCGTCGTCTCCGGTGGGGGCGGTGTGCTCGCCAACCGCCGCCTGCGTCACCGCATGACCGAGGAGGCGTCGAAGAGGGACATCCAGATCTGCCTGCCCGAACCCATCCTGTGTACGGACAACGCCGCCATGATCGGGGTCGCCGGCGCTCACTGGCTGTCGGCCGGGCGGATAACGGACTGGGCCGAGAGGGTGGACCCGGGGCTGAGGCTGGGCTGATCCCACCCGGGTGACTAGTCACTCCGAAGGAACCCGGTATGCCACTCCAGACCGGGCCGGAGGGTGACGATGAAACAGGCGATGGATCGGACGGACGGTCCAGCCGCCGGACCAGGCGTTCCTCGGGGGTCGGCGAAATTACCGTCCGCCCGGGTGTGGCCGGCGGGGCTGTCGCCCACACCGGGAGCGGATGGTGGTGATCCGTCACCGCGGGTGAGTCCCGATCGGCAGGCGTCGGGACTCACCCCCTCTTTTCCTACCTGATAGGTAACCTGAGTCGATCCGACTCAAGTCGACCCCGGGTTGATTTGGCACTCGGGTTGTGCGACTGCTATATTCCTGGCAGTCACAAACCGTGACTGCTAACGCAGCCCTGCTGCTGCGGAGGCGTCAGAGGAAGCTTCAAGGAGGATACATATGAAGCTGCAGCCTCTCGGCGACCGGGTAGTGGTCGAGCCCGAGGACGATATGGAGCAGAAGACTCCCTCGGGTCTGGTCATCCCCGATACCGCCAAGGAGAAGCCGCAGATCGGGAAGGTCATTGCGGTGGGCCCGGGCGCCCTGGACGATGACGGCGATCGCCTCCCGATGGACGTCAAGGAGGGCGACCGTGTCCTCTACTCGAAATTCGCCGGCACCGAGGTCAAGCTCGACGGCACCGAGTATCTGGTGCTCTCTGCGCGCGACCTGCTAGCCGTCGTCAACTGATCAGGAGGAGTTGATCCCAAATGGCAGCGAAAGACCTTCGCTTCAACGAGGAGGCCCGTCGCGGTCTCCAGGCCGGCGTCGACAAGCTGGCCGACACCGTGAAGGTGACTCTCGGCCCCAAGGGCCGCAACGTGGTTCTCGAGAAGAAGTGGGGCTCGCCCACCATCACCAATGACGGTGTCACCATCGCCAAGGAGATCGAGCTCGAGGACCCGTGGGAGAACATGGGCGCCAAGCTCGCCTACGAGGTAGCCAACAAAACCAACGACGTCGCCGGCGACGGCACCACCACCGCCACGGTGCTGGCCCAGTCGATGGTCAAGGAGGGCCTCCGTCAGGTCGCCGCCGGTGCCAACCCGATGGACCTCAAGCGGGGCATCGAGGGAGCCGTGGAGAAGGTGGTCGAGGAGATCCTCTCGATGTCTCGTGACATCGAGACCTCCGAGGAGATCGCCCATGTGGCATCCATCTCCGCCAACAACGACGACTCGATCGGCAAGGTGATCGCCGAGGCCTTCGAGAAGGTCGGCAAGGACGGGGTCATCACGGTCGAGGATGGCCAGACCTTCGGGCTCGAGATCGAGTTCACCGAGGGAATGCAGTTCGACAAGGGCATCATCAACCCCTACTTCGTCACCGATCCCGACCGCCAGGAGGCGGTGCTGGAGGATCCCTACATCCTCATCGCCAACCAGAAGATCAGCTCGGTCAACGACCTGGTCCCGGTGTTGGAGAAGGTGATGTCGACCGGCAAGCCGGTCATGGTGATCGCCGAGGACGTAGAGGGAGAGGCCCTGGCCACGCTGGTCGTGAACAAGATCCGGGGCACCTTCCAGTCGATCGCCGTGAAGGCCCCCGGCTTCGGTGAGCGTCGCAAGGCCATGCTCCAGGACATCGCCATCCTGACCGGTGCGACCGTCATCTCCGAGGAGGTGGGTCTCAAGCTCGAGAACGTGTCAATCGACATGCTCGGGAGTGCCCGCAAGGTCGTCGCCACCAAGGACGACACCACCATCGTCGACGGGGCCGGCACCGAGAGCGATGTCAAGGCCCGTATCAAGCAGATCGAGCGGGAGATCGAGAACACCGACTCC
>CAZTXD010000082.1:10677-15848 GCA_964617995.1 uncultured Acidimicrobiaceae bacterium | reverse complement strand
CAGGCCTCACCACTTTTCCCGGTGGACCACGTCGTCGAAAGGGCGCCGATCCAGGTTCCGGATCGGCTGCAGCGGCCCCTCGGCCGGAAAGCCGAGGGCGATCAGCCAGGCACAGAAGCGGTCGTGAGGTAGATCGAGGATCTCCCTGGCGAGGTCCTGGTCCCGGACGGCGGCGTGGCCGGTGCCGATGCCCAGGTCGGCCGCCGCCAGCATGATGCTGGTGGTGACCTGACCGAGGTCGTACTGGATCGACTCCCGGGTGTCCGGGTCGGTCTCGTCGGGAGCGACCAGGGCGATGGTGGCCGCCGACCGCGCCACATGGCCGGCACCCCGCCACACCTCGGAGAGCTCTTCGAGGGTGGCCCGGTCGGTCACCACTACGAAGTCCCACCGTTGCTGGTTGCTCGAAGACGGTGTGCGCCGGGCGGCCTCGAGTACCTGGTTGAGCGCCTCGTCGGGGATCGGCCGACCGTTGTACCGGCGGACGTTCTGACGGGATCGGATGGCATCCCAGGTCTCCATCGGTGTCACTCCGGATCGTGGATGATCAACATTGCCACAGTCGCCGAGCCAACGGCGAGTTGGCCCGAGGCTGCTTCCGGGACCGGCGGTCGCGAGACAGGGCGTCGTGAGCACCGTCAGATGTGGGACTCGTGGCGGCGACCACGTACAGTCGTGGCGCCCTTGACGAGAGAACGCATGAAGGTGGGTGTGCAGCTACCCGAGGTGGAGCGGCTGGTCCGCTGGGACGAGCTGTATGCGATGGCACGTCTGATCGAAGCGGCCGGGTTCGACTCGGTGTGGGTTGGCGATCATCTCCTCTACGACGACGAGGCCGGGCGGGTGGGCCCCTGGGAGGCGTGGACCACCCTGGCGGCGGTGGCGGCGGTCACCGAGCGGGTCGAGCTGGGGCCGCTGGTAGCGGCCTTGCCGTTCCACAACCCGGCCGTTGTCGCCAAGCTCGCCGCCACCGTCGACGAGATCAGCGGCGGGCGTCTCGTCCTCGGAGT
The DNA here is from genome assembly GCA_964617995.1 of uncultured Acidimicrobiaceae bacterium. Taxonomy (GTDB): domain Bacteria; phylum Actinomycetota; class Acidimicrobiia; order Spongiisociales; family ZC4RG35; genus CAZTXD01. The sequence goes on along the minus strand of CAZTXD010000082.1, from coordinate 14,838 downwards.
CGGCGCCGGGTGGAACGAAGTCGAGTTCCGTGCGTTCGGCCTTCCGATGGAGAGAAGGGTGGCGAGATTCGCGGAGCAATTCGAGATCCTGCGCCGGCTGCTGTCGGGGGAGAGGTTCGATCACGCCGGGGAGTTCTACCGGCTGGAGGGGGCCGAGCTGCTTCCGAAGCCGCGGCCGGGAGGGCCGCCGCTGATGATCGGATCCAACGGACCGCGCATGCTCTCGATCGCTCTTCCCCACGTCGACCTGTGGAACACCTGGTACGACGACTTCCACAACGACCCTGACCTCCTGCCACCGCTACTCGAACGCATCGACCGGGCCTGTGAAGAAGCCGGTCGCGAACCCGAATCACTGGAACGGACGGTGGCGGTGCTGCTGAAGTTCGATGAGGCCGACAGCCGGCGCAGCGACGGAAACCCCATCCGCGGGGATGCCGGGCACATGGCGGGACAGCTGGAGCGGATCAACGCGGCCGGCGTCTCTCACGTCCAGCTCATCCTCGACCCGATCACGCCCGAGTCGGTGGAGCGAGCCGCCGAGATCAGGAGCCTCATCACCGGCTGATCGAACAAACTCAGAGGAAGCCGTGCCTTCGCCGGGACCTCTCATCCGCCTCGTGTATCCGCATGACTTGGGCGCCTTCGAGCTCCAGCGACAGGCCTCAGACGCATCGAGCATCTCCTCGACAGGTGATCACCTTCGCCCCTGGGGCGGGGCCATGTCCCCATTCAGAGGGCCTCGGGATCCGGGTCGGGAGCGGCGCCAGGCCGGCGACGCATGAGCAGGATCCCGGTCACCAGGGCCGCCAGCAGGACCACCGCCAGTGCGATGATGACCAACGGCGACGACGAGCCGACCTCGGAGACGGCTTCCGGCCGTACCTGCTCCTCATCGGTGACGTCGAGGCGCCAGATCATCAACCCGTCGTCGGTGGTCTCGTCGGCGTTGGTGGAGATGATCTCTCCGGGGAGTTCGACACGAAGCTGGAAGTCGAACAGGTCCGCCAGCATGGATGTCGGGAAGAAGTCGGTCTCGTCCGATGAGGATGCAGCGTCACCGAAGAGGTCGCCGTGGGTGCTCAATTCGAAACGCTCGCCGTCGGTGGTGATCGAAAACGGGAACGACTCCTCGTCCCCATCCGAGGCCTCCTCCAGGATCTGTGCCAGCTCCTCGAGCGACCCGAACTCCGCCGTCACGGTGAACCCCTCGAAGTCGTCCTCCGAGTAGGGGGCGATCGTGGCGCCCTCCGGAAGCTCGTCGAGCAGGTCGGCGGGGGAGTCGGTGCCCTCGAACGACGCCGGGTCGGACCAATCGATCGGCTCGGGAGACTCCTCCTCGAGGAAGGTCCGGAGTTCCTCGTCGAACGCCACGGTTATCTCGAACGTTCCCGACCCGTCGGGGTCCACGCTCACCCCGACGACAGCGCGCATGGTGCACGACGAGAGCAGCATCGCCGCCACGACCAACGTCACGAGGCGGGGAATCGGCCGGGACAGGAGGGGGGAATTCTTCTGGGAAGGCACGTCAACAACCAATCATCGACGGACGGTCAGGAGGAGCACTGAGGCTCCACCGGTGCCACAACATCGGCAGTCGCGGCCGAACCTGAACCATAGATGACGCGAGTGACCTCACCTGGAATCCCGGAGGGCCGGGAGCCGGTAAAGCCGGAGGCCTCTTTGGCCGATAGCTGATCCGTGATCTCGCCCCGTTTCCAACTGGAGATGAATCGCGCCCTGGCGATAACCGTGGTCCTGGCCGCGGTCTCCCTGGCGGTGATCGACTTCGTGGTGGGGTTCGTGTTGGGTGTAACCGATTTCTCACCACCGCGGATCCTGTGGGCGCTGGGGGTTGCCGCCTGGGCATACATACAGCTGCGGAGGGCAGAGCCGCAACTCTTCCCGCTCCTCGCCTTCGCGGCATTGGTGACGGCGACCGGGTCCCTCGTCGTGCCCATCTGGGATCCCGACTTCAGGTGGTACGACGAGTACACCGCCTACGGCATCCTCTTGGGGGTGGGCATCCTCAGCTCGGTGGTCACCGGGCGGTCCCGGGTCATTCGGGTGGCGATCTGGGCGGTGCCGGCGCTGTGGGCATTCGCCTTCGGAGTGCTGGACGGGCGACCGCTCGATCACGTCCTCGACTGGACGATCGTGGCGGCGGCCACGGTGGCGATTCTCCATCACGTGGTGAGGCGCCTCCTCGATGCGGCCACCGCCGCCGCCGACTCCCAGGACCAGATGGTGGGTTACCACCGGGCCCTTGCCCGCTGCTCTCATGTCCTTCTCGAGGACGACTCCGATTCGGCCCTCAACGAGGCCTTGGCGGCGCTGCTCGCGGCCACCGCCGCCGACTACGCCAGCATCGACAGAACCGTCTACGAAGAAAAAGTGCCCGGGTTCGAGATCGTGGCCGAAGCCTCCACGGGGCCTGTGCCGGAGCGGGCCGAGTGGATGAGTGGCAGCTATGCCGACCTGCCCACGTTCCTGGCCGCCCATCAGGCGGGGCAGGTGTGTGCGGTCAGTCGGGACGAACTGGAAGATGATGCGGAGCGGAGCCTCTACGAGAGGGATGGAATCGAGGCCGAGCTCTCGGTGCCGATCATGGTGGAAGGGACATGGAGAGGCTGTCTGGCCCTGGCCCAGTTCCGCTCTTCCCGTCGATGGACGGCCGTCGAGATCGACATGATGATGCAAGCCGCCAGCATGGTCGCCGCCTACTGGAAACGGGGAGACGACCGTCGGCGCCTGGAGGAGGCGATCCGCTCCAAAGACGATCTGATCGCCTCGGTCTCCCACGAGCTACGAACACCCCTGACCGGTGTGGTCGGCCTGGCCGAGGAGATGGCGGTCTCCGCCGACGAGTTCGACGCCCAGACCATGGCCGAGCTCGCCGGGGTGGTGGCCGATCAGAGCCGGGAGCTCGCCCACCTGGTGGAGGATCTCCTGGTGGCTGCCCGGGTCGACTCTGGGAGGCTCACGATCCGCTCCACCGAGGTGGCCCTCCTCGAGGAGGCGCGGAGCATCGTCGACTCCGTGGCGGGGGCCTCGACGATCACAGTGGAAGGCTGGGAGGGAAAGGCCCTGGCCGATCCCCTGCGTTGCCGACAGATCATCCGCAACCTGGTCACCAATGCGATCCGCTACGGAGGACGGGAGGTGTCCCTGTCGGTCATCGAAAGGCCCGAGGATGTGCTCCTGGCGGTCATCGATGACGGAGAAGGGGTGCCGGAGGCCGATATCGATCGGATCTTCCAGCCGTACGAGCGCAGTCGGCTGGTTGCTCCCGGCTCGGTGGGGGTGGGCCTGTCGGTGTCGCGGAACCTGGCCCGGTTGATGGGAGGGACCCTGGAGTATCAGCGTCGCAGCGGCAGGACGGAGTTCCGCCTCAGCCTTCCCCACGTCCCTTCCCTGCCGACTCCCGAGCGGGAGGGCTTTGCTCTCGCCATGCGATAGCCGGGGCGTCGATCGAATTGGGGGGTTTGGGAAGCTATCCGGAGGGTAGGTCCCACTAGAGTCGACGTCGAGGCGCGGGGCAGAGCCCACGCCAGAGGAGATGTGATGACCTCGGGGCGGAACGAGAGCGATGCCGAGTCGAGTCGGGCGCCTCTCAGGAAGAGGTTCGGAGGGATCGACATCCCGGCATCTCTCGGCGGCATGCTCACGGCACTGGGTTTCCTCGTTCTCGTCGGTGCCTTCACCGGTGGTATCGCCGCCGGCTTCGGATACCGCCTGGAGCCGCTCGACCTGACCGGAGACCCGACAGATGTGGTGATCCTGGGAGCGGTCGGGGCGCTGCTGGTCCTGTTGGCCTCGTTCCTGGTGGGAGGCTGGGCGACGGGGCGTATTGCCCGCTACAGCGGAGGGATCAACGGGCTGGTGGCCGCGTTGTGGGCGATGCTGGTGCTGGCGGCACTGGCGGCCCTGGGAGCCTGGGTAGGAGCAGAGTTCGACGCTCTCGGGCAGGCGGGGATCGCCGAATGGCTGCCCGGTCTGGCGGGAGCCGCCGCCACGGGTTTGGGCATCGCCGTCGCCGCGGCATCGCTGATCGTGATGCTGCTGGGAGGTTTCCTGGGAGGAAAGGCCGGTGGGATCTATCACCGCAGAGCCGACGCCGCGCTGGTGGAGCTGGTAGCGACTGCCGCCCCCGCCGAGGAC
>CAZTXD010000082.1:0-10577 GCA_964617995.1 uncultured Acidimicrobiaceae bacterium | reverse complement strand
CGAAGCCCCGCAGGCCGAGGACGTCGAAGCCCCGCAGGCCGAGGACGTCGAAGCCGGGCGGGTCGAGGATGTCGCCTCTCCCACCGAAGAGGAGGGTGAGGACGAGACGACGGGGACGGAAGACGGCAGCGTGGAGGAACGGACATGACAAAGCAGCTCCTCGCCGCGTCGACACTCATCGGGGAGGTGGTCGTCGACCTCGACGGGCGGAAGCTGGGGCACCTGAGGGACGTGATGATCGACATCTCCCGGGGTTCGGTCGTGTTCGCGATCCTGTCGCGGGAGGGGGGAGACGGCGTGCCCGAGAAGCTGTTCGCTCTTCCCTGGCTGCTGCTGGCGGTCGACGGGGATGAGGAGAGGCTGGTGGTGGACGTGGCCGAGGACGTCGTCGACACCAGCCCCGGTTTCGAGCCGGGTAAATGGCCGCCCTTCGACGACATGATTTGGCAGGAGAGCCTCAACCGCCACTTCGATGTCGTCACGTGCTGGACCGATCCCGAGGTGGGCGTCGGGATCTGACAGGGTTCAGAGCCGAGGTCGTCTCAGGTTCGGATCCACGTGGATGAGGTAGGCCTCGTCCGGATAGCAGAAGGCCCAGTCCTCATGCAGCTCGAAGGACTGCACCACCCCGTGTCGGGTTCCGGCGAAGTGGGCGGTGGCATGACGATTCGGAGAGGAGTCGCAGCATCCGACGTGGCCGCACTCCATGCACATGCGGAGATGCAGCCATGAGTCGCCCGATTCGAGACACTCCTGACAGCCGTCCGTTGTGACCGGCTCGATCTCGTTCAGCGACTCCAGATGCGCACATATCTCCATGACGCCATGTTATGGAAGGCCCGGATGAACCCGCGATCGGCCCAGAATCGGGGTGCGCGCTAGTTTGGGTCTCGTGCGCGTCGCCACCTGGAACGTCAACTCGCTCAAGGCCCGACTCGAGGTGGTGGAGCGCTGGCTAGATCGGGCAGAGCCCGATGTCGTGCTCTTGCAGGAGACGAAGCTGGCGGACGAGGATGTGCCCGCCCTGGCGCTGCAGATGGCTGGATACGAGATCGCCCATCACGGGGAGGGCCGGTGGAACGGGGTGGCCATCGCCAGCCGGATCGGCGTGACCGATGTGATCACCAACTTCGGCGACGGCCCGGTCCGCGACAGCCGGGACGCAACCGGGGGAGAGGACGACTTCGATCCCTTCGACGAGGCCCGGATGATCAGCGCAGTGTGCGGTGGGATCCGGATCGTCAGCGTCTACGCTCCCAACGGGCGAACCGTGGGTTCGCCGTTCTTCGAGGGGAAGCTGCGCTGGTTGGACCGTCTCGGCGTCTGGATCGACGAAGAGTGCTCGCCCGACGAGCCTCTCATCCTGGGAGGCGATCTCAACGTCACCCCCACCGACGAGGATGTTTGGGATCCGGCCCGAGCGCACGGCGGCACCCATGTCTCGCCGCAGGAGCGCGGGGCCTTGGAGCGGTTGCGGGCCTGGGGTCTGGTGGACGCCTTCCGGCTCCAGCGAGCGGAGGAGGGACGCTTCTCATGGTGGGATTACCGGGCGGGGATGTTCCAGCGGAACGAGGGAATGCGCATCGATCTCCTCTACGTGACCGATCCGATCGCCCGCCGCGTAGTGTGGGCAGAGATCGATCGGGAGGCGCGCAAGGGAAAGCCCACTCCCTCCGATCACGCTCCGGTTGTAATTGACCTGGACGAGCCGGGGAAGCACTTCGACGCCGGCTGGGAGGCGGCCATGGCCCGGATCGCCGCTCGTGCTCGCTGATCACGTTCCACGCCTATGGCTAGGCTCGAAGGCACCGTAGCTGCTTGGAGGTACCGGTGAGAACGACCGCTTCGATCGCTTCGATGATCCTGGGAGTGCTACTGGTGGTGGGCGGAGTCGGTACCTGGCTGGTGGTGAGCAACACGCTCGTCGATCAGAGGATCACGGTCTCCGACGACGGATGTCTGGCGGGACGGACCGTACGGGGGCCCTTCACCGCCTATTGCCAGGCCAAAGTGATCGAGTCTCACACCTTGGAGGCCACCGGAGGGTTGACCTACGCCGAGCTCGACCGGGACGATCCGTTGCGGGAGACGGCGCTCACCTCGTCGTTCCTCCAGTCGTCGCTGTTCACCTCGGTGGTCGCTTTCGGGGTGGCGGCGATGGCCGTGGGCATGGGTGTGCTGTTCGTGCTGATCGGACTGGGAATCCGAGACGTAGCGCAACGAACGTCCTGACCCGCCCCTTTTTCGCGCATCGAATGCGCGCTATAGCGCGCATTCGATGCGCGAAAACGGTCACCGTTGGCGAGGGGGTGCCGGTCGTCAGGTTGCCGATGTCTTGTCGAGATGCGCCCGGATGAACCACTGGAACAGCTCGAGCCGGCGGAGATGTCCGATGAGGAGGTCCTGGCTCACCGGATCCGGCCCCGACACGGACTCGGCAGCCTTGCGATGGTCCTCGATGACGCCGGTGTATACGTCGTCGAGGGCTTGCAGGTGTGTCTCCACGGGTGCCTTGCCGACGGCGTAGTCAGCCCAGGTGCGCTTGTCGACCACCGCTCCGGGTGTGCCCTGGGGCACACCGCCGAGGGTGGCGATCCTCTCTGCTGTCTCGTCGACCATGAGGCGTACGGCGTCGACTTGAGGGTCGAGCATCTCGTGGACGGCGATGAAATGGTCGCCGACGACATTCCAGTGGACGTGCTTGAGGGTGAGGCTCAGATCGATCAACGACGCCAGGCGCTGGGTGAGCGTGTCTATCACTCCGGTCGCCTCGTCCTGGGACATGCCGGGAACGGTGTAGCTGCTCATGGCTTCCTTCCTTTTCTCCTTCCTATGACATGAGGGTACGCCGGCGGGGCGCCGCATCGTGCCTGACCTCGATGACGACACATCCCGGGTCTGCTCACGGGGGGCGGTCGCTGAGATCGGTGCGCTTCACTCTCGAACTACCCGATCGAGTCGGGTATCAACCGTTTGGTTATCGGATGAGCGGGTAGAGCCGAAGTGCCTCCCGGCACCCGGGGGAGGGGGAGAGGGCCTCAGGGTCCGTCGACTTCGGCCTTGACTCGCTCGAATATGCCCGAGAGGATGCGCGAAACCTGCATCTGGGACACACCGATCACGTCAGCGATCTCCGTTTGGCTCATGTCCTCGAAGAAGCGGAGATGGAGGACGTGCTGATCACGCTCCGGCAGGGACTGGAGGGCCGGCTCGATCGTCCACCACCGCTCCGCCTCGACGATGCCCGGGTCGTCCTCGCCCAGGGTGTCCCCGACGGTGGTGGCATCACGCTCGATGGGGGCGTCGAGGGACATTGCACCGAACGCCTGGCCCGCCTCGAGCGCTTCCACCACCTCCTGTTCGCTCAGCCCGGTGGCATCGGCCAGCTCGGAAGGTGAGGGTTCGCCCCCCTTGTCCTGCACCAGCCGGCCCCGCTCTCTCGTCACCGCCAGCACCGCTTCCTTGAGGCTGCGAGGAACCTTGATCGCCCAGGCGGTGTCGCGAAGGTGCTTCTTGAGCTCGCCGCTTATGGTCTTGCCGGCGAAGGTAGAGAACTTGACGCCTCGGCCTGTGTCGAATCGGTCGATCGCCGCCACCAACGCCATGAAAGCGACTTGGTCGAGGTCGGCTTGGTCCGTGGTCCGCCCGAACCGGCGGGCTATGGCACGGGCAAGGCCCTCATGGCGTCTGAAGATCTCCTCCCGGGCGGCGGGATCGGAGTCGGTTCGGGACCACAGCTCCGCGTCTGAGAGGTGAGTCGGCCGGGGCCGGCGTACCAGATCTAGCTCGAACCAGGCGGGGGGGCCGGCGTCCCAGCGGTCGGCGAGGTGGTCGAAGAGGGCTCGCACCAATTCGTCGGTGGCGGCGCCTTTCGCGTCCACCTCGACCCTGGCCGAGCGGGCGGAGGTCGACACCGTCACCGCGATGGGCGTACTTCCCCCGACGGCTGGTGTCACCAGCTCGGAGATGAGCAGGGAAGCGTCCACCGCTTTGATCGACGGACCACGATCGACGAGGGCAGAAACCAGACGTCTGGCCAGGTATGGCGCCGTCGCCGACGGCTCCAGCTCGATCTTCGCGACGGTTGCGTCCGACATCGGGATGGGTCCTCAGCCGGCGGCTCCCGCCGCCGCCTCCACGGTCTCGAAGATCTCGAAGCGGTCGGCCAGGCCGGTCAGGTCGATGATCCGGCTGACGGGTCCCTCACCGAATACCAGCAGCAGACGCCCCCCGGCCCCGTCCAGTCCCTCACAGGCGGACAGCAGCGAGCGCAGACCCGATGAGTCGATGAAGCCGACGTCAGCGAGGTCGGCGATGACCGTGGCGGCGGGCTCCGATGCCAATGCCCCCTCGAGTTCGGGGGCGGAGGCCATGTCGATCTCGCCGGAGACCGTGACCAGCTTCGTACCTGCCTTCGAGTCGACGTCGATCCGATACTTGGGGCCGGTTGTCACACATCACTCTCAGGGGCCGGGAGTGTCGACAGGATAACGCTCCTTTCGGCGAAGATCAGATCTCGAACCAGGCCGTCGTCGTGCCGGCGTCGTGGCCCACGTCCCAACGGGTGGAGATGGCTTCGACGATGCGGAAACCGTATCCCTCGTTGATCAGGGGATCGTGCGGCTTGGATATGGGTGTCCCCCGATGCGAGACGACGACCCGCACCTGCCTCTCGTCCGTGTTGCGGATCTCGAGGCGTATCGGCTCTTGTTCGGAGAGGTTGGCGTGCTTGACAGCGTTGGAGATCAGCTCACTCGTCGCCAGCTTGATGTCGTCGGCCCGGGGGTCGTCGTGCAGCACGGAGGCGATGACGCTCCGGGCCCGACGGGCGGCGTCAACCGAGGCGGGGATTCTGACGCTGATCGCTTCGGTCGTCATCGCACCTCCGCCTCGCGGCAGGCTTCCCGGCATGTGTACCAGGTCGGAGCCCGATTGCCGGGCCAATCGGGTTCCATCATCGCCGGATCGCTAGCGTTGAGAGCGATGCCCGCTCCCGCTCCTGGTGGAGGATGACCATTGACATCGAGGGTCGTCCAATCTACGGCGAGGTCGATCCGCGCTGGCGGAGGCGTGTCCGCTCGGTCTCCCAGGCGGCAGCCTGGGTGGTCATCGGGGGAGGCGCCCTCGGTCTGATCGGTCGCATCCTCGGCATGCCTGCGCTCGCCCAGTGGATCATCCGGCCGATCGTGCGGCCGATGCAGCCGGCAACCGCCGCCTTGTTCGTCCTGGGTGGGTTCTCGGTCCTGGCGGCTCTCCTCGGCTCCCGCCGCTGGTGGCGGAGGCTGGGTGTCTTCGCCGCCGTAGTGGTGACTCTGGGCGGGTTGTTCGTGATCGTGGCCAACCTCGCCGACCTCAGGTTCCCTCGCTGGTTGATCACATCCTTCGAGATCGAAGACGTGATAGGGGGCGAGCGGCCCGCCCGGCCGGCCGGCAATGTCGGTTCCGTCCTGGCCATCATGGGAGCGGCCACTATCGCCATGGCCACCAGGTCGGCTGGGGCCCACATAGTCGGCCAGCTCGCCGCCGTGGGAGCGGCGATTATCGGGGCCACCGTCGTGGTGGCGTTCGCCTATGGCGATGACAGCCTCCGCGGCTTTCCCTTCGGCTCGGGACGGATGGAGATCAGCGCCGCCCTGCTGGTGATCGTCTATTGCGTCGCCGTCGTCGCCGCCCGGCCCGCCCTGGGGTTGATGGCCCCCATCATCAGCCCCTGGTCGGGCGGCATCGTCCTGCGGCGGCTCCTCCCCTTCGTCCTGGCGGGGCCACCGGCGGTGGTGGCGCTCCTCCTGAGTGCCACAACGCCCGAGAGCCAGCCCCGCTGGCTCGCCCTGACGGCGGTCGTGCTGAGCGGAATCCTGCTGGCGGCGCTGTTCACGACCGCGGCCGCCGTCTCCCGTTCGGCGCATAGCCTCGAAGTCGCCTACGACCTGACGGACCGGGCCACGGTCGCCGTGGGAAGAGACGCCGAAGTGGTCGATGTTCTGTTGTCCCGTCTGTCGAACACCGAACTCGAGCTCGACGGCCTGGACATGGCCGTCCGCTTCCGTCCGGCGGAGGGCTGGCTGGCGGGAGATGCCCTGCTCACGGTGCCCCTGGGTGGGTCGAGGGTGGCGGCGATCCTCATCGACGTCGTCGGTCATGGTGCCCGATCGGCGATCGCCGCTACCCGCCTCGGGGATGCCCTCCATCACTCTCTCCGATCGGGTGCCAGTCCCGCTTCGGCGCTGTCCCAGTCGACCTGGGTGCTGGACGAGCCGCAGATGATGGCCAGCGTCGTCGTCGTCGAGATCGACGCCGCCAGCGGTTCGATCCGCCACGCTTCGGGAGGGAGCCCGCCGCTCATCCACATGAGTACGAGGGGTATCGAGCTGCACGATACGACGGGCCCCGTGTTGATCGCCGATGCACGTTCCGCCTGGAACGAGGGTCTGGCGGTGCTCGACCGGGGGGATGTGCTCTTGATCTACTCGGACGGGCTCGCCGACCCGACGAAGCCCGACGGCGTCCAGGTGGCGACGGTGGACGACCTCGTGGATGCCCTGGAGCGTTGTCCGTTCGGGGAGCCGGAACGAATAGCCGACTGGTGTCTCGACGAGGCCGTCGGTCGGGCCGAGGGTCAGGTGCGGGACGACGTGTCGCTCATCGTCCTCAAGCGGACACACGCTTAGAGAGTCGGCGGCGAGCCTCATCCCGGACAAGTCACTGGGCAGCAGGAGCCTCCGGCACGCTCGAGAGAGGTGGTTCTACGTTGAAAGCAGTGGTCACCGACAGGATGACGATCACCAACACGAGGATTCCTACGATCAGAGCCAACGCCAGCCAGGTCGAGCTGGCGCTGGGTGGCTCCTGAGTATCGGGATGTGGTTCCGTGGGACGGTGGAAGCCGGGCGTCATCGTTGTCACCTCGGGTATCCCACGCCCCGGCGGAGGAAGACACCGGGGCGTGGCATGGGGCTGCCGGTCACTCGGGGAACGTCGCTGTAAGGGGATCGAGCCCCGGATCGGCCGGCGGCTCCACGTCGCAAGTCGCGGCTGCCGTCGCCAGGACTGTTGCCAGCCCGACGGCTGTCAGCCCGTTCCTCATTGCGCTCCTCTGCGGATGGGGTCATCTGGGGTCTACCCCCGGCTGACCCGGCCCAAACAGTGGACCCGGCGGGCTCGACTGGTCCTGCCATCGACGACAACAGGGAACCAGATGGGCATAGTCCTCGATGAGGAGGCTTATCGACGGCGATCTCTCCACTTGAGTTCCTCGATTTCTGTGACTCAGAGCCTCGACTCCCACGAAGGTCCACTCCCACGGCTCGGGATCGGGCCCCTGAAGGATGCCACCGGAGGGGTAGCTGGGGACGAACCCGAATCGTTTGGCGTTGAAGGCGTTGTCGGCCGTCAACCACGCCCACGCCGGGGACCGGTGGAACTCACCGGCCCGAAAGCCGTGCTGGGTGATGTCCACGGCGTGGCCGGTGTGGTGCTTGGAGTAGCCGGGAGGTGCCATCCGAGAGAGAAGGGCCTCGATGGACGAGTCGGTCAACCCCCGTAGGTCGCGGAGGAACATCGAGCGCTGTGTCTGCACGGAGCGGTAGCCCGAGATGAGGCGGAGCGTGTGGCCGGCGTCGAGGGCAGCGTCGCGCAGGCTGACCCACGCTTCGGCCGCGTCGGGGTGGAGGGCCACTCCGTCCACATGGCTCAACTCGGCCGTAACGACTCCCCGGAGACGATATCCACGGTCTTCGGCGAGGCCACGGATACGGGCGTCGAGGTCGGAGTCGCCGGTTATCGCCGGTGCCTCCTCGGAAGCGTTCACCCCGGGAAGGGAGGCGGAGTCGAAGATCCGTTGGAACTCCGTGTCGGTGAAGAAGCCCAAGTCGTCGGGGTCGGCCGCCGCCGACAGGGGCAGGAGCACGAGGAACACGACCAGCACCGATCCAACGGCGCCCACCCCGCTCGTCCGCATCCAGCTTCCTCCTGCCCGTTCGTCGCCCGCCGGGAAGGCTAGCGGCGCGTCGACGAGCCGGCGTTTACCGTTTCCGCTGCTCCCCATGCCCGACATGTCCGATCCCCGTGTTGTCTCCGCCGTAGCCGCGTCGAACCTCGCGGCGCTGTCTCACGCCAGGTTGGAGGAGCTGCTGTCCGGTTCGCGGCTGGTCGCCATCCCTGCGGGCTCCGAGCTGCATCGGGAAGGCGAGAGGGCCCCTCATTGTGAGATGGTCCTGGTCGGGCTGGTGCGGGTGTTCGTTCGTGGGCACGACGGCCGCACGATGACGATCAGATATTGTCGGAGGGGTTCGCTCATCGGCGTGGCTTCGCTCTTCGGGCCGGCGTTCGCGCTCCCTGCCTCCGTACAGGCCGTCACCGGCGGGGAGCTGCTGCGTCTGAGCCCCGATGTCGTGCTAGCAGCCACTGCCCGGCATCCCGACGTCGCCCAGGGCTTCCTCAGCGAAGTGAGCGAGAGGGCGATGTCGTTCGCAGCCGAGGTGACCTGGGGGACATTCGCTCCGGTTCGCCAGCGCGTCGCCCGCCACCTGCTGGATCTGGCGACCACCGTCGTGTCGGGGGAGCTCGTCGCCCAGGTCAGCCATCAGGACCTGGCCGACGCCGTCGGATCGGTCCGCGAGGTCGTGGTGCGCGTCCTGCGACAGCTCCGCCAGGAAGGGGTGGTGGGGACCGGTCGCGGTCGGGTGGCGATCCTCGACCCCGAGGCACTGTTGGATGTGGCGTCCCCCGCCACTGGAGGGAACACAGGGTGAGGAACCTGAGTCACTGACGCCGGTGTGCAGGCTGTGCGATGCTGGTGCCATGCAGACGACCGTTGCCGCCTCCGCCCACCCTCACCAGCCGACACATGGACCGCTCACCACCGAGGAGCTGCGCCTCGCCTTCCGCAACCGGGCGCTTCCCCTCGAGGCACTGAGCTACGACCTGACTCCCGACGGGCTCCACTATCTGGTGGTCCACTGGGACATTCCCGTCCTGTCCGCCGACGACTGGACGCTGACGATCGGCGGGGAGGTCGATCGACCCGTCGAGCTGACGATGGCCGATATCCGTGCGCGGTCCCGGACGAGTGGGCCGGTGACCCTGGAATGTGCCGGAAACGGGCGAGGCCGAATGACACCCCGTCCGATGAGCCTGCCCTGGTTGGGCGAGGCGGTGGGTACTGCCGAATGGGCGGGAGCGCCGCTGGCGCCGATCCTCGAGGAGGCCGGTCTCAGAGAGGGTGTGACCGAGATCGTCTTCTGGGGCGCCGATCGCGGCATGCAGGGCGGCGAGAACCAGTTCTACGGCCGCAGCCTGACGGTGGCAGAGGCTCGTCGCCGCGACGTCATCCTCGCCTACGAGATGAACGGGCGTCCCCTGCTTCCCCAGCACGGCTACCCGCTGCGACTGGTCGTACCGGGCTGGTACGGCATGGCCAGCGTCAAATGGCTGACCGCCATCGAGGCGAGGTCGGCGCCTTTCAACGGGTTCCAGCAGGTCGAAGCGTATCGCTACCAGTCGGGTCCCGACGATCCGGGAGAGCCCGTGACCAGGATACGGGTGAGAGCGTTGATGGTCCCTCCGGGTGTTCCCGACTTCTTTACCCGCCGCCGTTTCGTCGAACCGGGGCCGATTCGGATCGTGGGCAAGGCGTGGTCTGGCCACGGCTCGGTGGAGCGGGTCGAGGTGGCGGTCGACGATGGGCCGTGGGAGGAGGCCTCTCTTCAGCCTGCGCTGGGCGAGTATGCGTGGCGTGGCTGGCGCTACGACTGGATCGCCCGGTCCGGGGACCATGTGCTGGCCTGCCGGGCCACCGACAGCACCGGCGACACTCAACCCCTCGAGGAGAGGTGGAACTATCAGGGTATGGGCAACAACTCCGTGCAGCGAGTCGAGGTGACGGTCACGCCAGGCACGTGATCGTCGGCAGGTTCTCGGCGGCGACGCTCCAGGTCATCCCGTCGTCCTCCGACCTCCACACCGTCGCTCCGTTCCCGGCATAGATGGTGTCGCGCCCCGTCACGACGCAGTGGGTGTCGAGGTTGCCCTCGAACGACTCTGGCAGTCCGCGGCGGCAACGCTCCAGCGGCCCCTCGATCACATCGCCCCGGTAGAGATGGGCGTCTCCTCCTCGCGGTCCCCGCGATGCGGCCACCAGCACGGTGTCGCCGTGGACGGCCACCGCCCGGCAGTAGCGAGCGGCCAAGCCGTCGGTGCGGAACTCGAAGTCGTGGCCGTTGGTGGAGACGGCCAGGCCGAGGGCGGTGGCGGCCAGGACCACGGCCTTAAGCTCGGGATGAGCCACCACCTGGTGAACGTCAGAGTCGATGTCGACGGTGGGAGCGAGCCCGGTGTTGTCGTAGCGGAGGATTCCCCCGACGTGGACGTTGATGTAGAGGACGCCGTCCGGCCCGAAGTCCATGGAGCGGACGTCGGGTGGGCCGCCCCAGGGGGTGTGCCACTTGTCTCGTCCGGGGGCGTCGGCGAAGAAGTCGTCCTCGACCAGGTCGCCGTTTCGGAGGAGGAACAGCCTGGCCCGGTCGGCGCCCAGCCACACCTCGTCGGGACCGGGACGGACACAGTTGAAACCGACACCG
>CAZTXD010000081.1:12380-16016 GCA_964617995.1 uncultured Acidimicrobiaceae bacterium | reverse complement strand
TCGAGTCCATCACCGGCGGCACTTCCGGGTACCAGCGGTCGTAGTCGATGTCCTCGTTCACGGCTGATCATCTTGGTCAGCGTCGTGGTCGAAGTCCTCGTCGACGCCGGATTCGTCGCTGCCGGCGAGGAGGGTGGCGATCACCTCGTCTCGGAAGAACCGGAACTGGTGGCCCCAGCGCATGGCTCGGAGTTCCTTGCGATGGACCTTGTCGCGAACATCGCCGATGGTGCAGTGCATCATCTCGGCCACATGGGCGGTGGTGAGGATGGTGGGGTACTGGCGTCGGAGCTCTTCGACGGGGTCGTTGTTGCTCATTCCAACCGGATGCTACTCAACGTTGTGACAGTTGAGAACGGTATCGTGGCCGCGCTACTGAGTCTTGTCCGTATTTTGTCCGTCTGAGGTCGAAAACCGACGGGAGACGACCGGAGACGACGCGAGGTGAAGTCCCTGGTCAGGGCTGGTTTTCCGGGGGATCCTCACTATCGGCTGAGTCGACGGAGCCCTCTGTTAATCCGTTGGTTGTGAGTTCGAGTCTCACCCCCGGAGCGAAGAAGGTCGCCGGGAGGAGACCCTGGCGATGTGCCTCCATCCTGCTGGCCGTCCCGGTCTCCCGGTCCCTCCGTCGACCAGCACCACGGTATCGTCCACCCGGGTCGAGTTCGGTCACCGCCGGTCACGTGGCTCACAGCAAAGACGTCAGCCGCCCGACACATTCGATCCAGGCGGGATCGGACTCGTATCCGGAATGACCACGGAGACGGGGAATGGGCCGGTAGGGGATCAGCTCCTCTTCCCACGGATCCTGGAGCTCGACATCGGCGCCTTCCGCCCTCCGTCCCAGCTGTGCGAGCACCTCGGTCACCGCTTCGGGGACTGCTCGGCCGGTGACGTCGTCGGCAAGCAAAACTCTATCGGCGATCGGGTCGGTGGGGCGGAAGAAGTTGATCCAGAAGAGACGATCCGGCTCGGGAGTGTCGGGGCCGATCGTTTTCGCCAGCCTGGCGACCAGGGTGTTCGGGAACGCCGCCGGGAAGTAAGGCCGGTAGAACTTGCCGATGGGGCTGCCGTAGGTGACGAGTGCGGTCCTTTTCGTGACCTCTTCGGGTAGGGATGCCATGACCGCGGCCGAGATCACCGAGCCCTGGCTGTGGCCGGTGAGAATCACCCGCCCCCCGTTGCCCACCGTCTCCCGGATCCGGGCCTGGATCTCGGGCACGGCCCGGGCGGCATAGGCCGGAGGTGCCAGCGGGTGGAAGCTGCGCGGGAAGAAGCTGGCCACGTCCCATACCATGCCGATCTTGCGACGGGTCGATTCGCTGCGCAGCCCGGAGCGGACCGCCAGATACGCCCCGGCCACGGTGAGCAGCGCCAGCCAGGCGGCGAGATCGAGCAGCCAGGCCCAGGCGCCCACGGGCTCGTACCACTCGTCCGCCGTCCCGTCACGGAACCAGATGTCGACCAGACGGGAGAGCAGGGCCGAGAACATCACCACCCCGACCAGGGTGATCATCACGTCCACTCCTCTTGCCGCTTCGACGACCCCGCGGAGGAGTACGGTCGATGCCGAGATGTCCTTGAGCACCTCCTCTGGGTAGCCGGCCTCGGTGAACCGTTTCGTGGCCTCCTCTTTCCAGCCTGCCCGTTTGATCAAGGTGGTGCGCGCCCAGTAGAGAACCAGGGCGATGATCAACACGACCAGGCTCAGGGTCGCCACCACTACTGCCCACTGGTAGAAATCGGGGTAGGTGATGGTGAAACCGTCGTCGGAGAGCCAGGCGGCGGCGCGAACGATGAGACCGGAGAAGATCCCCAACAGGATGGTGGCGGCGAAGGCTCCGATCGCACCCGTGCCCGCCCAACGGAAGCCGGGCTCGGGACGGCGGGCGAGCCAGAGGAAGGCGGCGGCAACAGTGGAGATAGCTACCCCGGCCCATAGGTAGGCTCGCTCTTCGAGGACGAGTGACAGAGCGAAGCCGACCAGCACCAGGAAGGTCAGCACGGTCAGGTCCCACCAGGCGGTGGCCCGCCCCTCTGCCGGAGGCGTCGCCACGTTGATCAGGAGCAGGGTCACGGCTACCACGGCGAACACCGGCGGGTAGGGAAAGAGGGCCGCCACGAGGGCCGCGATCACGACGAGGAACTGGTCGGTGTGCAGATAGCTCTCGACCACCCAGCGGGCCGCCTGCAGGGCGGCGATCAACACCCCGATGGCGATGGCCGCAGTGAGGAGGGCCAGCGGGGCGAAGCCGAACCACGTGACTACGTCTCCGGTCGGCTCAGCGCTTTGCACCGACCAGGTCACGGCCAGGAGCACGGCGAGCAAGCCCAGACCCGCCCAGAATCCGATCCCGCTGACCCGGTTCCACACGGTGTAGGTCCGTTCCTCTTCGGCTTCCGTCGACTCGGGCCGCTCCCGGCGGGAGGCGACCCAGGCCAGGACGACCAGCGAGCCGATGGCGAGGAGCACGCCGATGATCGAACCGGCCGAATAGAGGAACGACCGCCACTGGTCTTCGGCGCCGAGAACGGTGGCGCTCCCGGCGAAGGTGACGAGCAGCGCCCCCAGGCATGCGATGGCGTGGAGACGGGCCATCACCTTCTGGTACCGGACCCGGTCCCAGATCTGCGGGTCCTCCAGGGGAGTGGCTCCGGCGGGACGGAGATCCTTGGCCTGGGGACGAAATGACTCATAGGTCAGACGGCTGCGGCGGGCCAGGAGGAGGAAGAGGAGGAGGAGCGCAAGGGGAACGGCCATCCCGATCACGAGACGCCGGCCCACCTCGTTGTCCATTCCCAGGATCCCTGCC
Organism: uncultured Acidimicrobiaceae bacterium; assembly: GCA_964617995.1. Classification (GTDB taxonomy): domain Bacteria; phylum Actinomycetota; class Acidimicrobiia; order Spongiisociales; family ZC4RG35; genus CAZTXD01. The sequence goes on along the minus strand of CAZTXD010000081.1, from coordinate 13,203 downwards.
AGCGGGAGCCTGCCCCGGCACCCCGCATCACCACCGCATTGGAAGGCGAACAGATCGACTGCCAGATAGGCGGTGAGCTGGACGTAGGTGATGGTGAACACCAGTGCGAGGAGATGCACCAGCCACTCCTGGACGGCACGGAGCCGGCCCGAGGCCCCGGCGAACCTGGCGCCGAACCCGGCGATGGCCCGGTCCAATGCACCGAAGAAGCCTTCTCCGGGGGCGATCTGCCGCTTCCGCACCGGTTCGATCATCCACCCGGCGATGTTCACGAGGCTGAAAGGAAGGAGCAGGACCCACAGGGCCCGTGTCGCTGAGCTGGCGGTGAGCCCGCCCCAGGAGTAGGCCTCGATGGTTCGGTCGCCCGGGTTCTCGGTGCTCCTGTAGAACCCGGAGATGTCGTCCCCGGCTACCTGGACCAGGTCGGAGCGCCCCAGCATGGCAACCGGGGACGTACCGCCGACGCCGTGGATCCTGATCTCGGTGATTCCGCTCCTGGTCGGCTGATGCTGGAACGTCCCCATCCAGGGCCTCCGATCGATCGTCTCGGCTCGTACCGAACTCAAGCAGTCTCGCTGAAGCGGTGCGGATTAGAGTGGGAGATCTGACGTGGCACCCATCTTGCTCGCCCGCTTCCTGAGATTCGACACGCTGGGTGCCTCTATAACGATCGTCCTGCTGGGGGCGGGCACGGCCGACTCTCCGCTCTCCATCGGTCTGCTGCCCGGCCTCCTCCTTGCGGCGGTGTCGTTCCATGTCTTCGCCTACTTGTTCAACGATGTGGTCGACCTGCCGCTCGATCGGACCGACCCGCGGCGGGCCG
>CAZTXD010000081.1:0-12280 GCA_964617995.1 uncultured Acidimicrobiaceae bacterium | reverse complement strand
AGCGTCCGGGACCTGGCCAACGACCGCCGGCACGGCGCCCGCACCACGGCCACCACGTTCCGGGCCGGGATCGGACCGGGTGGAGCGGTCCGGGTCGCAGGTGCTTACCTGGGCTACGCCATGGCCCTCCACCTCCTCACCGTCACCATCGCCATGGTGCCGATACTCCTCGCCTGGGAGGACGGCGGTGCTCTGCGCCTCGCTGCGGTGCTGGTGTTCGGCGGCTTCTCTGGAGTCTTCCTGGTCCTGGCGGCCCGGGCCTACGACCGTCACCGCCAACTCGTGTTGGGTGCCTGGCATCTGATCCTGGTTCTGGCCTCGCTGTTCGTGATGCTGGCGGGCCAGGTCCCTGGATGGACGCTGGCGGTCGCCGTCGCCTGTTACGTACTCCCCTTCGCTTCCTACCGCTGGCTGTTCCGTCCCCGACCCCAACCCGGCACCCACTGGACGGTTGAGTCGACCACGGCGCAGTGAATGCCCTGCTTGCGGCGGTCCGTCCTGTCGCATGCCTGGGGGCGGCAGGCGTCTCGCTGCTCGGCTCCCATCTCGGCGGAGCGCCGGTGTCCGCGTCGGTGTCCGGATCCGCGGCCGCGGTGGTGCTGCTCATCGCGGCTGCCTCCAACGTCGTAAACGACGTCGTCGACATGGAGGCCGATCGGCTCGACCGTCCCGAGCGGCCCCTGGTCTCCGGCAGGCTCGGAATCGGCACCGCCATCGCCGCGGCTTCGGTGCTTTCCGTCGCCGGGGTGGCACTGGCCGTCCCCATGGGGGTGGAGAAGTTGCGGGCCGCCATCGGGTTCCTCGTCGCCGGCCTCGCCTACTCGCTCCTCATCAGACGGGTAGGCCCGCTGAGTCATCTCTGGGTCGCCACCATCTTCGGGGCCAGCGTGGTATGGGGTGCGTGGGCTGTGGGGGCGACCCCGGCACCTGTGTGGGCGGCAGCCGTACTCGTGGTCTTGTTCCTACTTCCCCGCGAGCTGCTCAAATCGGTGGGTGACGTCGATGGTGACGTTCGGTCAGGGTGGCGGACCGCCGCCGTGGTCTGGGGGAGGCAAGCCACCTTGCGGGCGGTCATTCTCGGAGTGGTGGTGTTCGCTGCCGCCACCCTGGTGCCAGTCGTCGGCGGAATGGGCGGGCTCATGTACCTGACGGCGATATGGGTGGGAACGGTCTTCCCGCTCGCTCTCGTGATCGCCTGGCTGTGGCACGACGTCGACCATCGGCTGCGAAAGAGCGAGGTCCTCACCAGTCTGATGTGGTTCCCCGGTCTCCTTGCTCTCGGCTTGTTGGGGTAGGTTCTTGGAGGTGGATGTGCGCCAGTTGCCCTCATACCGGTTCCCCGACCCGGACACGGGGCGGTTGGTGATTCGCCTCGGCGATCCTGCTTCCACCAGGAGGGTGGTCCTGCTGCATGAGCTGGGCGGGCTGAGCCAAGAGACGGCCGATTACGCCGGCACGCTCGTCGAAGGCGGATGCCTGGTTCACATGCCCCTGATATTCGGGTCGTTAGGTGGGCAGGGCATGATCAAGGGCTCGGCCCAGCTGTGCTGGAGCCGACAGCTCACCTTGTTGTTCTCCAACCGGCGCCCACGGATCGCCGACTGGCTCGCCGGCTTCTGCGACCACCTTCATCGAGAGAGCGGCCGCCCGGTCGTGGTGATCGGGATGTGCGCTACGGGAGGAGTCGTGTTCTCGGTCCTGATGAGGTCCTCGGTGGGTGGGGGAGTAGCCGCCCAGCCGTCGCTGCCGTTTCGAGCGCCGTGGAGTCGACCCAACGTGGCCAGCCTCGGTGCGACGGTGGACGACGTGATGGCCTCCGCCGCCTCCGGCAAGCCTCTGGCCGCCTTCCGCTATGAGAACGACCTCATCTGCCCGGCAGGGAGGCTGATCGAGATCGGCCGTGTTTTCGGCGAGGACAGCACCGATGAGGTCCCGGGCCGTCTCCACTCGACCCTCGTCTACCACCCCGACGCCGGTGCCCGGGGTCGGGTGCTCGAGTTACTCGACGAGGTGTTGGGCCCGACCGACTGACGGCATGTTGGCGGCACCGTCCCGCGGGCCTGTGCCCGGCTCGTGTCACCGGCCAGAGATGTGAGGCGAGACCTTGCGGACTTCACAGGGCGCCGGCTCATGATTGGAAGTGGCGAGACGGGGCTCTCACCTACCTCGCGTTCAGCTCGAACTCGGCCGAGTATTGGTCGAACAGCATCAGGGCGCGCTCGTCGAGTCTCGGCTCGAGGACTCCGCTGTAGACCTCCTGTTCCCACATCCTCGCCACGTCGTCCGGATGCTCTGCCCGGACGAACCGGAAGAAGGCTTGGAACACCGGTCTCCCATTGAGGAACGAGTCGTAGGTGACATGCTCGATGCGACCGTCGACCACGGTCATCCGCAGCTCTCCGCTGCCCGGTTCGCTTCCCAACGCTCGCGACCATCGGTTGGTGTGCGAGACGAAACAGGTAGCGCTCTCGGGTACGGGTGAGATGCAACTCTGGGTCTCGAATCGCCAATTCACTGTCTCGAACCACCCGAACAGAGCAGGCACATCATCTGGCGTGGTCACACCGAAAACCGCGATCTCAGCGTCGGATGCCAGCAAGGAGACGGCCGACTCCACATCGCGTGCGTCCATCGCGGCCACCAGTGCCTCTCCCACACCGGTCGATGTCGACGCCACCCGGGAACCGTCGCGGCCGAGATAGGCCCATCCACCCAGGCCGATCACCAGCGCCATCACAGCCGCCACCAGGCCCGTCTTCGGTCCGCTCCGGCGAGAGCCCGCCGGTATCGGCTGCCGCTGCAGAGTGCTGATTCTGCTGCGATCGTCTGTCTTCATGATTGGACTCCCGTCCACGCCTTCCTCGGAGTGAGGGGATGCTGAGACACTGTCCGCGTCCGGAACCGGATTGATTTCCTTCAACAGCCCGAAGACTTCCTCATCCCTCACAGCAGCTCGCTTCCGCTCGTCCCGGTGTCGGGAACGCCTTGCCTCGATCGAAACTGGGCGCCGAGCCGTCGCTTCGCCCGGTGGAGGCGTTGGGCGGCTGCATCCGTCGAACAACCCAGGACCTGTGCGATCTGCGGATTGGGCAGCTCCTCCCAGGCCGACAGGAGCAACACCTCCCGGTCTTGCTCTGCCAACGCCCATAGGGCCTCCCACACCAGGTCGTACTCCGCCCTCTGAACTACGACGTGGTCGGGGGAAGTCACCGTGGGCCAACGGATCCCCGAGAGACGTTCGCCCAGACGCCTCCACCGTCCCATGGAACGCCGTTGTTCGGAGACCACCCGACGCGCCACTCCGTATAGCCACGGCAGCTCCATGGGCTCGGGCGGGATCTCGTGGATGCGGCGCCAAGCGACGGTGAAGACGGCAGCCACCGCGTCCGCGGCGTCCTCCCCGGACATCCTCCGTAGGCAGTAGGCATGCAGCGCACGCTCGTACCTCTCGTAGAGCCGGGTGAGCCGGACATCTGGGGGGAGCACTGTTCGATCCATCGTCGTCCCGTCAACCCCTCAATGGCCGTCAGAGGCCATTCTTGACACACCGTGTCGGCGAGGCTCCGTTGCTGAATCCTTCTGCGGCGGAGGCGCGGGGGATCACCCGTCGATGATGCCACGGGTCAGGCCCCACCCGATGGCGACGACGCTCGCGACCACCGGCCGAGCTCATGCGAGCAAGGCGCGGTCTGTGAGGGGCCGGAGTAGCCTCACAGCCCCTCACAGTCGTCTCAGTGCGCCGGTTCTCCGATCGTCGGATTGCACGCCGACCCCGGATGGAGTCCGATGGTCGTCAGGAAGTCCCTCACCTCTTTGGAGAGCTGACCCCACGACTGAGTCCGGGTGAACCCGTCCTCGTCGGGGACGTTGGGATCCCCCGTGTACGTGTCATTCAGTCCGGAGAACGCACAGATAGAGCGCCCGTTGAGCGTCCCGTCGTCGTTCTTGAGGCTCTTGCCGTTGCCGGTGATCTCCCCGGCGAAAGCGGCAGAAGCCCCCATCGCGATGACCATCAATGCCGCCAAAACGGCGACCATCAACGATCGTTTCACGTTGCCTCCCTTGGCTCAAACACCCCACACTCCTCGGTGGGCTGCGGGGATGCTAATCCACGACGTTGGCTATGGGCGCCACCCGGGAGCGGTAGGATCGATCGGGGTGAATTCCTCTATCAACAGAGGGCCCGGATCTGTGGGGCGGTTTCCCATCGGTGCCTCTGTCACCGTCGAGGAGCTGGCCGGGGACCCCCACCCGGTGCTCGCCCGGCTCCGCGCCCGGGAGCCGGTGTCGTGGTTGCCTGCCCTCGACGGCTGGCTGGTTACCGACCGCGACCTGGCGATGGCGGTGATGCGCGATGCCGAGACGTTCACCGTCGACGATCCTCGTTTCTCGACCGCACAGGTGATCGGGCCCAGCATGCTGTCCCTCGACGGGCTCGACCATGGCCGGCACCGCGGGGCATTCGGCGATCCCTTTCGCGCCCCGGCGGTGAGGGAAGCTCTGCTGGAGTGGACCCGCCGCCGGGCAGGTGATCTCGTCGACGAGATCGCCGCCGCCGGTGGCGGGGACCTCCGGGCCGAGCTGGCTGCCCCCCTGGCCATCGAGACGATGGAGACGACCCTCGATCTGGCCGGGGTGGATGCTTCCGACGTGCTGGGGTGGTACGAGGCGATAGTGGCGGCGGTGCATGCCGTCACGGAAGGAAGCGACGTCCCCGAGCGGGGAAGGGAAGCTTTCGCCGACCTCCACGCGGCGGTGGCCTCCGGCGTGGCGGACAGTTCGCTCCTCGCCGGCATCCAGGAGCGGGGAGACCTGACGCTCGATGAGATAGTCTCGAACGTGGCGGTCCTGCTCTTCGGGGGCATCGTCACTTCCGAGAGCAGCACCGCCCTGGCCCTGCAGTATCTGCTGGGCGACCCCGAGGCGCTCTCTGAGGTGCTGGCCGACCGCTCACTCATCCCCAACGCCGTCGAGGAGGCGCTGCGACTCGAGCCTTCGGCGTCGGTGGTCGACCGTTACGCCACGAAGACGATCGATCTCGGTCCCGCCTCGATCACTGGGGGCGACTTGGTTCGGGTCTCCCTGGCCGCCGCCAATCGGGACCCCTCGGTGTTCCCCGAGCCCGATCGCTTCGACGTCCACCGCCGCAACGCCGGACAGCACGTCACGTTCGCCCGGGGGCCCCACGCCTGTCTCGGGATCCACCTGGCCAGGCTGGAGACGCGGGTGGCCGTGGCGGCGGTCCTGGATCGACTGCGCTCACCGAGACTGGATCCTGACCGCTATCACCCGCCCGAGGGTCTCGTGTTCCGGGCCCCGCCTTCGGTCCACGCCCTTTGGGAGCGGTAGCTGAGGCGCGAGGAGCGTCGTCATCCCGACAAGGCTTTCCACGATGTAACCGGCGCTTTTGAGCACCCGGGTTCCTGCGGTCGTATAGGGTTTCAAGGATCACGGGTTTCCGCACGGGCACCCGTGGTCACCCACGCTAGGAGGCAGAACGGATGAGTAGGGCCAAGAAGCGAGCCGATGCCGAACGAGTCGCAGCCATACGGCGGCGGGCGTCGGTTGCCCAGAACCAGATCATCGACCAGTACGCAGCGGGAGGGATGACCCGCCGTCAATTCCTCCGGCGGGGCGCAATCCTCGGTATGTCGATGCCGGTGATGGGCTTCGTCGTCTCGGCCTGCTCCCCGGACGAAGCCGCCACCACGACCGTGGCCCCTGGCACCACCGCCGCCCCCGGAACGACCGCCGCTCCCGGCACCACCCAACCGGCAGGCGCAGTGACGGTGCGAACCGCGATACCGGCACCGGCCGTGGGGGTGGATCCGGTGCTCATCAACGACGAGGGCGGCCTCGCCGCGTTCGGTCAGACCGGCGAGTATCTGATCTTCTCCGATGACGAACTCAACCCGGTCCCCGTGCTGGCGGAGAGCTGGGAGTCGAACGAGTCGGGTGACGTGTGGACGTTCCAGCTCCGTGACGGGGCCACATACCACGACGGGTCGCCGGTGACTGCCGACGACGTCGTGGCGACGGTGCGAGGAATCGCCGAGGGCAACGCGGCGTCGGCCTTCGAGACCTTCAACGTCGATCCGGACAACGTGGAAGCACTCGACGAGCGGACCGTCCAGTTCACGCTGACGGCACCCAACGGGGCGTTCCCGTTCTTCATGAGCTCCGACAACTACAACGCCGCCATCCTGCCGACCTCGTTCTGGGACGAATATTCAGAGGGCAGCTACGAGCAGAGCTTCGTCGGGAGCGGTCCGTGGATCCTCGAGAGCTACGACCCGGGCGTGTCGGCGGTCTACGTCAAGAACGAGGACTACTGGGGCGACAACAGCAGCCAGCCCGATCGGATGGAGGTGACCTTCTTCGCCGACGAGGCGTCGGTGGTGACCGGGTTCCAGGAGGGACGGATCGATGTGATCCCTCACATCTCCTTTTCGGGAGCCACGGCGCTGATCGGCAGCCCGGACGCCGACGTCACCAGCATCTCCACCGCTCAGCACCGGCAGGTCTATTTCGACACCTCCAGCCCGCCGTTCGACGACAACCGGGTCAGGCAGGCAATCGCCCTCACGCTCGACCGTCCTCTCCTGATCGACGGTCTGCTGGGCGGCTTCGGCGTGGCCGGCAACGACCACCCCATCTGGGAGTTCTACCCCATGTTCAACGCCGGGGCGGTGTCCCAGCGGGAGGAGAACCTGGACATGGCGCGCCAGCTCCTCGCCGACGCCGGCTACCCGGACGGGTTCAGCGCCCCGCTGGACACGCTGGTCTTCTTCGAGGTGGAGGACCTGGCCGTCCTGATCCAGCAGTCGGCCGCCCAGATCGGCGTCGACCTGGAGGTAGGGGTGTACGACTCCGGCACCTACTACAACGACTACTGGCTGGCGGCCAGCGGATCGATGGGTATCGTCAACTACGGCCACCGGGGAGTGCCCAACGTGTACCTGGGAGCGCCGCTCCTCAGCGATGGCACCTGGAACGCCTCCCACTGGGTCAACCCCGACTACGACGAGCTGTTCGCCCAATTCACCAGCGCACCGGATCTCGACAGCCAGACGGCCATCGCCGGGGAGATACAAGCGCTGCTCTGGGAGGAGCTCCCCTTCGTCGTCCCCTACTACGTCGACCACATCTCCGTCTCCAAGCCCAATTTCCAGGGCCTGGAGGTGACCGGGATGGGCCACTACAACGTAGTCAACGCAGGGTTCACCGGCTGAGGACCTCATGACCGTGTCGGCTAGCTCCCCTCCTCGCCGGGGACTAGCTTGCGGGGGCGTGTGATGTCGCGCTTCGTGCTGCGTCGGCTGGGCCTGGCCCTGATCACCCTGTGGGTGCTGAGCGTGCTGGTGTTCATCGGCACCCAGCTCCTCCCCGGAGACGTGGGACGCCGGATCCTGGGGCCGTTCGCGGCTCAGGGGGCAGTCGACGCCCTCAACGCCAGGTTGGGAACCGACCGCCCGATCCTCGTCCAGTACTGGGATTGGATCAGCGGCGCCGTCACCGGGGACCTGGGGTTCTCGATCTCGTTCTCCCGTCCCGTGACCGAGCTGCTGGGCCGGGCACTGCGCAACTCGGCGAAGCTGGCAGCCCTCGCCTTCCTCATGGTGGTGCCGCTCTCGATCGCCGGCGGGATCGTCGCCGCCCTCAGACGAGGCAAGCTCACCGACCGGATCATCACCGTGGGCGGCCTGTCGGCGACGGTCATCCCCGAGTTCGTCTCGGGAATCGTGCTGATCATCGTGTTCGCCGTGTTCTTGGGTTGGCTACCGGGCACCGCTACCGCTCCGGCCGGGTCTGGCTTTCTCACCCAGCTCCGCTTCCTGCTCCTGCCGGCCATCCCGCTGGTGCTGGTCCTCTTCGGGTACATAGCCAGGATCACGCGGGCGGGTGTCATCGAGGCGCTCGAAGCCGACTACACGCGCACGGCGATCCTCAAGGGTCTGCCCCGGTCGACGGTCATCCGCCGCGACGTGCTCCGAAACGCCCTGCTCCCCACCATCGCCGTCGTCGCCTCACAGATCGGTTACCTGATCGGGGGTCTGGTGGTGGTGGAGGTCCTCTTCACCTATCAGGGGATCGGCAAGCTGCTCTTCGACGCCGCCCAGAACGCCGACTTCCCGCTGCTGGCGGGTGGCGTCCTGGTGGTGGGGGCGGCATTCCAGATATCGATGCTGTTGGCAGACATCGCCTATTCCTGGCTCAACCCGAGAATCCGCCTGGGAGGAGCCTGATGAGCGTCCCGATGTCGACCCGTTCACAGCGATGGCTGGTCCTGCGCCGGTCCCCCACCTTCTGGGTCGGGGTGGGGATCCTGGTCATGTGGCTCGTGTTCGCCATCTTCGGAGACTTCGTCACCCCCTACGACCCGCTCGGCACACCCCAGGACCTGCTCAACCGTCTCCAGCCCCCCTCGGCGGAGCACTGGTTCGGCACCGACCGGGTCGGACGCGACGTCCAATCCAGGGTGCTGGCGGGGGCCCGCCAGGTCATCACCGTGTCGGTCGCCGCCACGGTGCTGGGGACGATCGTCGGAACGGCCCTCGGGCTCCTCATCGGCTACTTCGGGGGAATCATCGACGACATCATCAGCCGTATCCTCGACGCGTTCCTCTCCATACCCCTCGTCATAACCGGCATGCTGGCGCTGGCGGCACTGGGCCCGACGAACATCGGAGTCATAGTCGTCATCGGCCTCGTCTTCGCCCCTCTCATAGCCAAGACCGTTCGTGCCGCCGTCCTGGCGGAACGCCGTCTCGACTACGTGACGGCGGCTCAGCTCCGCAAGGAGAACGCCTTCTACGTCCTCTTCGTCGAGATCCTCCCCAACGTCTCCAGCGTCGTGATCGTGGAATTCACGGTTCGTCTCGGCTATGCCATCTTCACGGTGCTCGCTCTCTCGTTCCTCGGGTTCGGAGTCGAGCCGTCTGTGCCCGACTGGGGACTGGCCATCGCCCAGCACTATCAGTTCCTGAGTGGAGAGGTGTGGTGGCCGGTGCTGTTCCCCGCCCTCGCCATCGCCTCCCTGGTGGTCGGGGTCAACCTCCTGGCCGACGCCATAAGCCAGGCCATGGAATAGTGGTGACACACAGATGAGCTCCCAGCACGCCCTCGAAGTAGAAGACCTGGCCATCGACTACAAGATCGGACCCACCTGGAAGACCGCCGTCCGGGACATCTCGTTCACGATCGAGCCGGGCAAGACCTTCGGGCTGGTGGGAGAGTCGGGATGCGGGAAGACGACCATAGCCATGGCGATCATGCACTACCTGCCCCGCAACGGTCGGGTGAGCAGTGGATCCATTCGGCTCGCCGGCCGTGACCTGACCCACATGGGCAGGAGGGAGCTGCGCCAGGTGCGGGTGAACCACATATCGATGGTCTACCAGGACCCCTCCTCGGCGTTGAACCCGTCCTTGCGGGTCGGCCGCCAGGTGGCCGACGTCTTCGAGCTGCTGGGGATACCGAGAGAAGAGCACGAGAGACGCGTGATCGAGGTCCTGGAGAAGGTGCAGATAGCCGATCCGGTGCGGGTGGCGCGACGTTATCCCCACCAGCTCTCGGGAGGGATGCTCCAACGGGTCGTCATCGCCATGGCGATCGCGTCGGAGCCGGCCCTGCTGGTCCTCGACGAGCCCACTACCGGCCTCGACGCCACTGTCGAAGCCGAGGTCCTCGATCTCGTCTCGGATCTGCGTGACGAGATCGGGACATCGGTGCTGTTCATCAGCCACAGCCTGGCCGTCATCCGCAAGATGTGTGATCGGACGGCGGTGCTATACGCCGGGAGGATGATGGCCGAGGGCGCCACCGAGGACATCTTCACCAACCCCCAGCACCCCTACACCGTCGGCCTCCTCAGGTGCCTGCCCACCCCCGACAAGGGTCGTCGTGACCAGACGACCCTCGACACCATCCCCGGTTTCCTGCCACCGCTGGGCGCCGAGATAACCGGATGTGTGTACGCCGACAGATGCGCCAACGTCGAGGACATATGCCGTGAGGTCGAACCGGAGCTGGTGCGGCTGGCCGCCGACCGGGTGAGCCGCTGCCATTTCCCCGAGCGTGCACCCGACCTGCCCCGCGCCGTCCCTCCCGAGTCGGCGGCGCGTCGGAGCAACGGGGAGACCCTGGTCGAGATCAGGGGCGCTTCGAAGACGTTCATGCAGGAGGGCCATCCCGTGTACGCCCTGAGCGACATCGACCTGGCCATCCACGTGGGTGAGACGGTGGCCCTGGTGGGGGAGTCCGGTTCGGGCAAGTCCACCCTCGCCAAGGTGCTGTTGGGCATCCACGCCCCCGACGACGGCACCGTGATATCCCTGAGCGGAGACGAGCTGGCGGCCGAAGTGGAGCGTCGCAAGCAGACCGAGGTCGGGGCCGTCCAGATGATCTTCCAGAACCCCGACAGCGCCCTGAACCGGCGTCACAGCGTGCGGCGGATCATCGGGCGGGCCGTGCAGCTGCTACGCGGCGGGGGACGGAAGGAAACGGAGGATCGCACCAGGGGCCTCCTCGAGGAGGTCAGGATGGGAGCCCAGCACTACAACGCCAAGCCCCGGCATCTCTCCGGCGGGCTCAAGCAGCGTGTCGCCATCGCCCGGGCCTTCGCCGGGTCTCCGGCGCTGGTGGTATGCGACGAGCCCACCTCTGCCCTCGACGTGTCGGTGCAGGCGGCGATCATCAACCTCCTCGCCGAGCTCCAGGCCGACGAGAACGTCGCCTACCTGTTCATCTCCCACGACCTCAACGTCGTTCGTTACATCGCCGATCGGGTGGCGGTCCTCTACCTGGGGCGGCTGATGGAGCTGGGCGACGCGGAGAGGGTGTTCGGGGGCCCGCACCATCCCTACACGGCGGCGCTGCTGTCGGCCTCTCCCGAGATGGACGAGGAGGCGCGGATCCGGCTGGAGGGCGAGATCCCGGCGGCGTCCAACCCTCCCTCCGGCTGCGTCTTCCAGACCCGCTGCCCCCAGAAGATCGGTGAGATCTGCGAGACCGTGGAGCCGGAGCTGGAGGAGGCGGAGCCCGGCTGGTTCAAGCGTTGTCACATCCCCGTCGAGGAGCTGCGCGAGAAGCTTGTCGCTCAGCGGACATGAGGATCACCGGGGTCGACGCCCGCAGATACGTGGTGCCGCTGGATCCGCCCTTCGTCGCGGCGTGGGATCCCACGCCGCGGGAACGGTTCGAAGAGACGATCGTGGTCGTGGAAACCGACGACGGTGTGCGCGGTTTCGGAGGGGGAGCTCCCACACCGGACGTAGACCTGCTGGCCTCGCTGCTCGTGGGGCTCGATCCCGGCGAAACCGAGAGGATCTTCGACATCTGCCGGGGAGTCGACTTCCACCATGGCCGCAACTGGCCGGTGGAGGCAGCCGTCATGGACGCCCTCGCTCGTTCCCGTGACCTCCCGCTGTGGAAGCTCCTGGGTGGAGACCGATGCTCGTTTCCCGCCTACGCCTCCACCGGTGAATCGCTCCGGCCCGAGGCCCGGGCCGAGCGCACTCAGGAGTGGCACGAGCGTGGGATCCGGGCTCTCAAGCTGCGCTTCGACCACGCCGACTGGAAAAAGGACGTGGCGGTGGTCGCCGCCGTGCGGCAGGCGGTGGGCGACTCGATGGACATCATGGTCGACGCCAACCACGGCTGGAGGATGCCGGGGGACCCGACCGAGCCGTGGGACCTGTCGACGGCTCTCGAATGCGCCGAGGCCCTCGCGGAGCTGGACGTGTACTGGCTGGAGGAGCCCCTCCCGACCGACGCCCTAGACGACTACGTTTCCCTGCGGGAGGCCTCGGTGATCCGCATCGCCGGAGGAGAGATGGTGCGGACTCTCACCGAGACACGTCATCTGGTCGAGTCGGGCGCCTTCGACGTCGTCCAGAACGACGTCGTTCTCGCCGGGGGGGTCGGCGGCGCCGCCCGGGTGGCGGAATGGGCGCGTCTCGCCGGGATCACCTGGTCGCCTCACACCTGGACCACCGGCTTGGGTCTCCTCATCAACCTGCATGTGGCGCTGGCGCTATCCACCGCCACCTACATCGAGGTCCCGTACGATCCCCCGGCGTGGACGCCCCGGCGGCGTGACTTCATGCTGCCGGACCCGCTGGGAATCTCCGACGACGGAACGATATCGGTCCCGGAGGGTCCCGGCCTGGGCGTCGAACCCGACCTCGACCGCCTCGCCCCCTACCGGGTGGCCTGACCAGAGATCGTTTTCGCGCATCAAATGCGCGCCATAGCGCGCCTTTGATGCGCGAAAACGGGT
>CAZTXD010000080.1:0-16157 GCA_964617995.1 uncultured Acidimicrobiaceae bacterium | reverse complement strand
CGTCCAGGGCGAACACGTCGGCGACGATCTTGTTGAAGTCCGTCGGGATGGCGACGACCGGGATACCCATCTCCAGGGCGACACCCGAGATGTAGTTGCCGAAGGTGGCCCGCAACGGGTCGTAGGACGCCGTCGGGACGACCAGCTCGAGCTGGTCGATCGTGCTGCCGTCGGGACCGATCAGGCCCTCGCCGGCCACGAAGCTCCAACCCTCAGCCGGCTCCGGCTCACGCTCGACGTCGTCCGTCTCGGGATCGTCGAACCCGGGAGGAGTCTCCCAGCTGTAGCCGGCGTCGGTCAGCAGACGGATGGCCTCGGCCCTGCGGGCGTCGGTCTCCCATCCGGCGTAGCCCTGCTCGGCCAGCTCCTCGGCGACCTCCTCGTTGTACCACGCCGTGTTGCCCTCGGGCAGGATGACGTAGAGCGGGAAGGCCACACCCTGCAGGAGCTGCTCGGTGACGAACTCCTTGTCGATCAGCGCCGTCAGCGCATCACGGAAGGCGGCGTCGCTCATCGGTGCCCGGCTGTGGTTGAACGCTATGAAGCGGTATCCGTTGGTCGGGTTGACGATCGCCGTCAGATCCGGGTTCTCGGCCACCTGGTCCTGGAACCCACGCTGCATGCCCAGGGGGTTCAGCAGGAGGTCGGTCTCACCATTCGCCAGGGCCAGCACCGCTGCTTCCTGACCCCCGTAAAGGGGGAACTGGAAGTTCTCGGCGAAGGGACCCTCGGTGAACGTGACGTCACCGGAGGTGATCTCCTCGCCTCGCAGGAAGTAGTTCGGGTTGGCCGTCGAAGCGGCGAAGCTGCCTTCCTGGCGATCGGCGAACACGGTCGGCCCGGCAGCCGGCGCCTCCGCACCGGAAGCGGCCAGGAGCGTGTCCCGGGGGTTTTCTGTCCCGCGCGCCTCTTCGACGATCGGCCCCCAGAAGTGCTCCGGCTGAGCAGGCATCAAAGCGATGCTGTTACCCGGGCCCCAAACGGCCAGGCCGGGCTGGTCGTTGAACGTCACCCGGACGGTGGTGTCGTCCACTGCTTCCACGCTCTCGATTATCTCGGAACGGACGTAGTCGACCCAGTTGGCCGTCAGATCGAAATCGACCGCGGTCTGCCAGGTGAAGGCCCAGTCGGCGGCCGTGATCGGCTCACCGTCAGACCACTGGGCGTCGTCGCGGATGGTGAACTCACCCACCCACACGTCGCCTTCCTGGACCGCAGGCTCCAGATCGCCCACGGCCAGCTCCGCCTGGAGCTCGATACCGGGAGCGGCGATGGTGTATGCCGACGCCGTCGTCGGATCGAGGAAGTAGCTGTTCCACACCGTGTTGCCGGCGGAGTCGAGCAGGTTCCAGACGTTGTCGGTCGTCACGTCCTGGAATATGCCCAGCGTGTATGTATCCAGTTCACCTGTCGGCGGGGCATCTGTCGTGTCGGGCGTGTCGTCGCCGGGGTCATCTGTCGCCGGCGGCGCCGTGGTCTCTGTCGTGTCGTCGTCCGGGCCGGGATCGGCTGTCGTCTCGGTAGTGGCGCCGTTACAGGCGGCGGCTACCAGGGCGAGGACGGCGATAAGAGCAAAGAGGCGCACAAACGACGCCCTTTTTCTCGTTGCTGTCATCGATTCTTCCCTCTTCTCTGGGTGCATTCGAAACGGGGCACGAAACCCACGCTATGCGAGCGAGCATAGACCCGGCTCAGAGGGGGTCGCAACTAGCCGGTGGGGCTCAGGACGGGTCGTCGGGCGCCTGCGGGCGGGACCTTCCCCGGCGATCCTCGGAGGTCTCCGCCTCCGCGATTACCTGGTGGCGCTCGATGGTCGTCGAGATGACTGCCTGGACTATGGCCGCCACCGGCAGCGCCAGCACGACTCCTGAGGCGCCCATGATGCTCCCACCGACGATTATCGCCCCGATCGACACAGCGGGGTGGATCGCCATCGTCCGCGAGGTGACCCTCGGCCCGACGAGGAAGTTCTCGATCTGCTGGTAGGCAACGAGGCCGATCGCCACCCACAGCGCCTTGATCGGCTCATCGGCCAGGGCCACGAGGATGGGGAGCAGGGCACCGAGGTAGGTGCCGATGACGGGAAGGAACTGGCCGAGGACGCCCACCCATATGCCGAGTGCGAGGGCGAAATCGACGTCGAGCAGGAGCAGGAAGCCGGTGGTCACAACGGCGGCAAGGGCCGCCAGTATCGTCCGGGAGTAGACATAGCCGCCGGTCTTCTCGACCGCCACTTCCCAGATGCGAAGGGCCTCACGCTGGCGGCGAGCGGGGAGGAACGACAGGACGGTGCGCCGGAGCTTCGGCCCGTCGGCCACCATATAGAAGGCGAAGAGAGTGATCGTTACGGCCTGGAACGTGGCCCCGATCACCGTCGAGCCGAAACCCACGAGACCCCCCGCCACCCCCGAGCCGAGGCTGCTCACCAGCCGCCCGATGCCCGACACCTCCCGCTCCGCCTCGGGGGCGAGCAGGTCGATCTCCAACCAGTCGCCCAGCTGCTCTTGGAGCGCTCCGACGTAGCCCGGCAGGTCCGACACGAGGTCCGCCACCTGGAAGATGACCACCGGGACCACAGAGGCCACCAGGCCTAGCCCTATGAGCGCCACCCCGCCGAAGACCACTCCGGTGGCGGGACCGCGTCTCCAGCCGCGCTTGTCGAGGTACTGCACCGCGGGCTCCAGGGCGACGGCTATGAACAAGGCCACGAAGATCATGTACAGCAGACCGCGTATCTCGCTGAGGAACCACAGGACCGCCACCAGCACCAGCACGGTGAGGGCCACGGTCAGCGCCGCCTTGCGGATCGGCTGGTTGGAGTCGAGGCGCCCCATCGTCATGCGGCTCCAGCGTAACCGCCAACGACCGTGGCCCCCGGCCACCTCCCTCCGGATGTACGGCGGATACTCTCCCGTGAGCAGACACCAACAGGGAGCACATCGATGGCCGAGCCGATCGTCTGGTCAGCAGATCCAGACCGTGCACGCCGAACACACACCGCCCGGTTCATGGACCGCCACGGGCTGGCCGACTACCCGACCCTCCTCAGCCGCTCGATCGCTGACCCGGACTGGTTCTGGGAATCGGTGGTCGAGCATCTCGGGATCCCGTTCACCACGCCGTTCGGGCAGGTCTCGGATGTGTCCCGGGGACCCGAGTGGACGACCTGGTTCCAGGGCGGAGAGACGAACCTGTGCGCGGCTTGCGTAGACCGGTGGGCATCCGCCACGCCCGATGCGACGGCCGTGAGAGCCGAACGGGAGGACGGCACGGCAACCACACTCACCTTCACCGAGCTCCGCGAAGGGGTGGCGCGCCTGGCCGGGGGGCTGGCTGATCTCGGTGTGAACCGAGGCGACGCCGTCGCCGTGTACCTGCCCATGTCCGCCGAGGCGGTGATCGCCTTCCTGGCCATCGCCAGGATCGGAGCCATCTTCATCCCCATCTTCTCCGGATACGGAGCCGAGGCGGTCGCCGCCCGGCTCGAGGATCCCCGGCCCAGCGCTCTCGTCTGCGCCGACGGTTTCAGCCGTCGTGGCCGCGCGATGGCGATGAAGGAAACCGCCGACGAGGCGATCGCGTTGTCGCCCACCGGAGTGGACCGTGTGGTGGTGGTCGCCTACGCCGGACGCTCCGACGTCCCGTGGACGCCCGGACGAGACGTCCAATGGGACGACCTGGCCCGGTCCGAGCCGGCGGAGGCGGAACCGGTCCCCTCGGAGCATCCGGTGGTGATCGCCTACACGTCCGGAACGACCGGCCGGCCCAAGGGCGCCGTTCACGTCCACGGGGGTCTCACCGTCAAGATCGCCCAGGAAGGCGCCTTCCAGACGGACCTCCACCCCGGGGACCGGCTCATGTGGGCGACCGACATGGGGTGGATCATGGGGCCGTGGATGGTGGTGGCCGGACTGGCCAACGGGGCCGGGATAGTCACCTACGACGGCTCCCCCGACCATCCCGGGCCCGATCGGATCTGGCATATCGTCGCCAAGCACCGGATCACCCACCTGGGAGTCTCCCCCACTCTGATCCGCACGCTCCAGCCCCACGGGGCGGAAATCGCCCTACAACACGACTTGTCCTCCCTTCAGGTGGTCGGCTCCACGGGCGAGCCGTGGAACCCCGATCCCTGGTGGTGGCTGTTCAAGGACCTGCTCGGAGAGACCGTGCCCATCGTCAACATCTCCGGCGGCACCGAGATAGGGGCGTGCATCCTGTCGGTGAACCTGCTCCAGGGGGTGAAGCCCACCGCCCTCGGTGGCCCATCCTTGGGAATGGCAGCCGACGTGGTCGACGCTGACGGCGCCCCCGTCCGGGGAGAGGTGGGAGAGCTGGTGGTGAGGAAGCCGTGGCCGGGGATGACCAGAGGATTCTGGAAGGAGCCCGACCGCTATCTGGCCACCTACTGGGAGCGCTTCCCGGGTGTGTGGGTCCACGGCGACTGGGCGTCCATCGACGAGGATGGCTTCTGGTATCTGCACGGGCGATCCGACGACACCCTCAACGTCGCCGGCAAACGGGTCGGTCCGGCCGAGATCGAGTCGGCCGTGGTCGCGCTCGACGAGATAGTCATGGCCGCTGCCGTGGGCGTGCCGGATCCGGTGAAAGGCGAAGTGGTGGCGATATACGCGGTGCCTGCTCCCGGCGCCGACGTCCGCGAAGACCTGACCGAACGTGTCTCCGAGGCCGTGGTCCGCACGCTCGGGAAGGCGTTCCGGCCCGGGACCGTCCGGCTCGTAGACGATCTTCCCCGCACCCGCTCCGCCAAGATCATGCGGCGTGTCGTCCGCGCTCTGGCGCTGGGCGAGCCGCCCGGAGATCTGTCCAGCCTCGAGAACCCCGACGCTCTGGACGGAATCGGTCGCCTGTGAACCCGCTCCGAGGCTCGCTGCTACCGGACTCGGCCCGGGTCGAGGGAGATGGTCGCCTGTCGATCGGTGGATGCGACGTGATCGACCTCGCCGACGAGTTGGGAACACCTCTGTTCATATACGACACCGGCCACATCCGACGACGGTGTCGGGAGGCGGTGGCGGCTTTCGGCGGCACCGCCGTGTACGCCGCCAAGGCGTTCCTCTGTAGGGCCATGGCGCAACTGGCGCACGAGGAGGGTATGCGGATCGACGTGTCGACTCTCGGGGAGCTGGCTGTGACCCTGGCGGCGGGCGTCCCCGGGGAGCGTCTGGTCATGCACGGGAACAACAAGTCGATGACCGAGCTGCGAGCGGCACTCGATGCCGGGGTGGGGGTTCTCGTGGTCGACTCCTTCGACGAGATAGACCGGGTGGAGACACTCGTCGACGCCGGCGCAGACCCACCGGCGGTCATGGTGCGGATCACGCCCGGCGTCGAAGCCCATACCCATGAGTTCATCCGCACCGGTCACGACGACACCAAGTTCGGCTTCACCGTCTCGTCGGGAGCGGCCGCCGCCGCGGTGGCCAGGGTGCGCGACTCGGACGCCATGAACCTCATCGGGATCCACGCCCACATCGGGTCGCAGGTCTTCCGTGCCGAATCGTTCGCCGAAGCCGTCGACGTGATCGCAGGGTTCGTAGTGCCTCTGGGCCTGGAGGAGCTCTCGATCGGAGGGGGCCTGGGCGTCCCGTACATGAACTGGGAGGCGGCCCCCACGATCTCCCAGTGGGCGGAGACCATCGAGTCGAGAGCCAGGAGCGCCGGCTTCTCCGGTCGTATATGGGCAGAGCCCGGTCGATCCATCGTGGCTACGGCCGCGATCACCGTCTACCGGGTCGGCACGATCAAGGAGATCCCGGGAGTGCGCACCTACGTGGCCGTCGACGGGGGTATGAGCGACAATCCCCGCCCCATCCTCTACGGATCCGGCTACGAGACGTTCCTTCCCCGCGCCGTGGACGCCCCCCGGCCCCGGGAGGTGCGGGTGGTGGGCAAGCACTGCGAGTCGGGGGACATACTCGTGGGCAACGCCTTCGTGCCCGACGACCTCGCCGTGGGTGATCTGCTGGCCACCCCCGTCACGGGGGCCTACGGCCACTCGATGGGCTCCAACTACAACAAAGTGCTCCGGCCACCGGTGGTCTTCGTCTCGGGCGGAGACGCCCGGGTGGTCGTGCGTAGGGAGACGGTCGATGATCTCCTCGCCACCGACCTCGCTTGAGGGGCTTCAGCGCTCGATGGGCACCCTCACGGCGTTCCCGTACTCGGTCCAGGAGCCGTCGTAGTTCCTGACGCGATCGAAGCCGAGCAGATGGGTGAGGACGAACCAGGTGTGAGAGGAGCGCTCACCGATACGGCAGTAGGCGATCACGTCGTCGTCGGGTGACAGACCCTGCTCCTGCAGGTAGATCGCCTCCAGGTCGGGGCGCGCCTTGAACGTGCCGTCGTCGTTGGCGGCTCGCTTCCAGGGCACGTTGGCGGCCCCGGGGATGTGACCACCCCGCAATGCCCCTTCGTTGGGATAGTCGGGCATGTGCATACGTTCGCCGCTGTACTCCTCCGGGGAACGCACGTCGACGAGGGGAAGCCGGGACCGGGAGTGGGAGATGGCATCGGGGAGGAAGGCCCTGATCCGGGAGTCGTCGCGGGTGGGAACCGGATAGTCGGTCGGCGCCCGTTCGTCGACGTCGGTCGTCATCTCCCGTCCCTCCTCCAGCCATTTCTGGCGGCCGCCGTCGAGCAGTCGGACGTCGGCATGCCCGAACAGGGAGAACACCCACAAGGCGTACGCCGCCCACCAGTTGAAGTTGTCGCCGTAGAAGACGACGGTGGTGTCGGGAGCTATCCCCTTAGTCGCAAGGAGGCGGGCGAACGACTCGGCGTCCACGTAGTCGCGGACGACCGCGTCGTTCAGATCCTGATGCCAGTCGATCTTGACGGCTCCGGGTATGTGACCAGTCTCGTAGAGGAGAACGTCCTCGTCGGACTCCACCACCGCCACGGCAGGGTCGGCGAGATGCTCGGCCAGCCAGTCCGTCGACACCAGCATCCCGGGATCGGCGTACTGTGTGAACCTCTGGTTCTCGTCCCTGACGGCAGGCATGTGATCGCTCCTGGATAGGTTTCCACTACGACGGTAGTGCTTTTCCCCGACGCTAGCGCGTCTTGGCACAGCGTGCATGGGAGGGCGACAATGGGGGCATGCCGCTCCCGGCACGACTCCAGACCATCGTCGACGTGTTCGCCACGTCCCCCAAGGAGTTCCGCCTCGAGGCACTCCTCGACTACTCGCGCCGGCTGCCCGACCTTCCCGCCCGCTACACCGACGACCCCGGCCTCCTCGAGGAGGTGCCCGAATGCCAGACGCCGTTCTTCCTGGCCACCGAGATCGACGACGACGGCTCCGTGCATATGTTCTTCTCCGCTCCCCCTGAATCTCCCACCGTCCGCGGTTACGCCGGGCTCCTCCTCGACGGGCTCGAGGGCGCCTCGGTGGAGGAGGTGCTGGCGGTCCCCGACGATTTCTATGTCGGGATGGGGCTGGAGGAGGTGGTGACCCCACTCCGATTGCGGGGGATGGGAGCCATCCTCGCCCGGCTCAAGCGTCAGGTCGCCCCGGCCGCGGCCTGATCCGTTCTTTGGTTGTCAGGGAACGGTATCCGACAGAACGGTATCCGTTCGCACACAACCAAAGAAGGGGCGGCCGTTTGCTGGCGTCCAAGGAAGGGGTGGGTGTCACTTGGGAGCCATGCGGATCCCCCCATCCATACGGATCGTCTCTCCGTTCATGTAGTCGTGGGTGAGGAGCAAGTAGGCCAGCTCGGCGTACTCGTCGGGGCGTCCTAGCCTGCGAGGAAAGAGGACCTGCTCTCCCAGCGACTCGCGGGCTGGCTCGGGCAATCCCGCCAACAGAGGAGTGTCGATCAACCCGGGAGCGATGGTGTTGACCCGCACCCCGATCGAGGACAGGTCCCGGGCCACCGGCAGGGTCATACCGACCACGCCGCCCTTGGAGGCCGAGTAGGCGGCCTGCCCGATCTGGCCATCGAAGGCGGCAACGGAGGCGGTGTTGACGATGGCACCGCGGCTCCCCGCCGCGTCCACGGGCTCGGTCTTGGCCATGGTGGCTGCTGCCAGACGAATGGAGTTGAACGTCCCGATCAGGTTTACGCCCACCACGGTCGAGAACTGGCCGAGGTCGTGGGGCGAACCGTCTCGGTTGACCGTCCGCGCCGGCGGCCCGATACCGGCACAGTTCACCAACACCCGCAGAGCTCCCATCTCGACGGCAGTTGCCACGGCCGCTTCCACCTGGTCGGCGATCGTCACATCGGTGGGGACGAACGCTCCGCCAGTCTCGGATGCCACCTCTTCGCCGAGTTCCTCCTGCAGGTCGGCGATCACGATCACTGCGCCGGCGGCAGACAGCCTCCTGGCTGTGGCCGCTCCCAGACCGGACGCGCCTCCGGTGACGATGGCGGACACTCCGTTCAGATCCACACGGCTCTCCTCTCGCAGGGGGAGAGTCGACGCTACCAGTAGATGACACCACAACCGGCCCGCCCTCTGCTGAGATGATGCCCATGATCGGAGTGTTCGATTCAGGGATAGGCGGACTGGGTGTGCTGGCCGAGATCAGATCGGTGCTACCGGTCACCGACCTCGTGTATGTCGCCGACCACGCCGCCGCCCCCTATGGCACGTCCACTTTGGAGGAGGTTCGCCGGCGCGCCGAAGAGGTGACGAGATGGCTGATCCGCTCCGGATGCGATGTCGTGGTGATCGCCTGCAACACCGCCTCCGCCGCCGCCCTCCACGAACTGCGACAGACGCACCCGAATACCTCCTTCGTCGGTATGGAACCGGCCGTCAAGCCGGCAGCGGCAGCTTCCCGGAGGGGAGTGATCGGAGTGGTGGCCACCGGCGCCACCTTTCAGGGCGAGCTGTTCTCCTCGGTGGTGGATCGCTTCGCCTCCGACGTGACCGTGCACACGGTGGCCTGCCCGAGGTGGGTGGAGCTGGTGGAGGCCGGTGTCACCTCGGGCCCGATCGCCGTCGAGGAGGTGCGCTCGTGCCTCCAGCCTCTGCTCGACGCCAACGTCGACACCCTGGTGCTCGCCTGCACCCACTATCCGGCGTTGACCGGGGTCATCGCCCAGGTCCTGGGGCCGGCTGTGGACATCATCGACCCCGCCCCGGCCGTGGCCGACCAGACCGCCCGGATCGCTCGTCAGCGCAGCACCGCCGACGGGACCGGGAGTGTGACCCTCTACTCCACCGCCGATCATGGTCGACTGTCGGCGGCCGCCACCCGCTTGGGATTCGAGGAGGCGGGTGTGCCTTTACGCTTGAACTGACATGGATCCAAGAGATCTCGCCCTGAGCCGGGCCCTCCTCCCAGACGATGAGGCCAGCCTCCTCCCGCTCCCCATCCTGGCTGATCGAGCCAACCTGTCGTTGCCGCTCCTCGAGGCTCTCGCCCGGGAAGGCCTCCTGCTGCCCCGCCGGACCGCCCCGGAACCGCTCTACCACCTCGACGACGCCGAAGCCGTACGGGCGGGACTGGATCTGGTGTCCGCCGGCCTTCCCCTGGGTGAGCTACTCGAGGTCGCGCGCCTAGCAGACGAGGCCATGCGTCCCGTGGCTGCAACCGCCGTAGACGCGTTCGGTCGTTTCGTCAGCGACCCTGTCGAAGGGGCTGCAGACTCCGACGAGGAGGCCGCCGGGCGTCTGGTGACGGCATTCGAGTCGATGCTGCCGGCGGCGGGCCGGCTGGTGGCCCATCACTTCCAGCGGTTGCTCGTCGAAGCCGCCCGCAGCCGCCTCCATCCGGACCACGCGGCATCGGAGGACCGGGAGTGAGATTCGTCACGCGACCGGTCGCCCCCCTGGACGATCCTCTTGCCATGAACCCGGACTCGGTGTGGATGTCGCCCGGCATGTCGCTGTGGGGGTGGGGCGAGGCGACCCGAATCCAGCCGGGGACCGCCGCGAGCAGACTGGCGGTCATCGGAGACAGGTTCAGGGAGCTGGTGGAAGCCGGCACCATCGAGAATCACGTGGGGCTGCCCGGCACCGGGCCGGTGGTCATGGCCTCTTCTACATTCGCCGAGGGCTCTCCCGGATCCGTGGCCGTGATACCCGAAGTGATGGTCGGCTGCCGGGAGGGCACCTGGTGGGTCACGTCGGTCGATGGCCGGCCTCTCCCCGAACGCAGGGTCCCGGCCCCACCGGCGGACCGGGCGCGTTACGCGGGTTCCTCGCTGCCAGACGTTCAGTGGTTACACAACGTGGCTGAGGCCATCGACCTCATCGAGGGTGGTTCGCTGGACAAGGTCGTGCTGGCACGGGACTATGCCGTTTGGTCGCGCCAGCCCTTCCACCTTCCCCGGCTCCTCTCACATCTCCTGGACCGATTCCCCGGGTGCCACATCTACTCGATCGCCGGCCTGGTTGGGGCGAGTCCCGAGCTGCTCGCCCGGCGGTGGAACGACAGGTTCGAGTCGGTGGTACTGGCCGGCTCGACGAGCCGCTTCGAGGACCCGGCTTCCGACCGGGCGGCCGGTGAGGAGCTACTCGAATCGAAGAAGGACTTGTGGGAGCACGAGCTGGCAGTGAGCTCGGTGACCGGGTCGCTCTCGGCACTCGATGTGATACCAGAGGCGGTCGACGGTCCCCGCCTCCTTCGGCTCGACAACGTTCAGCATCTCGCCACGGACGTGTCCGCGGTCCTGCCCCAGCCTCTGGACGTCGTCCAGTTGGCCTCGGCCTTGCACCCCACGGCGGCCGTGGGCGGAACGCCCACCCCGGCAGCACTGGACGTCATCGCCCGCCTGGAAGGAATGGACCGGAGCCGCTATGCCGGACCCGTCGGCTGGATGGACATGAACGGTGATGGCGACTTCGCCATCGCACTCCGTTGCGCCGAGCTATCGGGAGCAAGGGCTCGTCTGTTCGCCGGCGCCGGAATCGTGGCCGGTTCCCTGCCTGAATCCGAGCTGGAAGAGACCCGGATCAAGCTGGCGGCGATGATGGGGGCCATGGCCGCAGACTGATCCAGCGGTCGCCAGTCACCGCTGTTCGAGCGGGGTGACCGCCGCCACGGCGTCAGCCGCCACGCTGGCCAACCTGACGTGCTCGGCTACATTGCCGGCCCGATCGGTGCTGGCGACGAGGATGGACACTCCCCCCTTCTCCCATGCCTCCTCCACCGCCCCGGGGAGGCCACCAACATCCTCCAACGGCCGGCAGTCGGCTCCATGGAGGTCGGCCAGCTTCCCGAGGTCACGGCCGTGGGGAGTGGCGAAGAGCCTCTCGAACTCCTGGTCGGCGTGATCGGCCTGAGGGAGGAACGAGAAGATCCCTCCCCCTCCGTTGTCGACCACCACGAATACGCATGCCGGGAGGGGATTGGCGATGAAGCCATTGGAGTCGTGCAGCAGAGATAGGTCGCCGGTCAGTGCCAGCGACCGCCGATGGGGGTGGGAGGCACCGAGCGCGGTGGAGACGAAACCGTCGATACCCGAGGCACCCCGGTTGGCGACGATCGGAGGCGTATCGAATGCGTACATCTCCACGTCGCGGATCGGCATCGACGACGCCACCACCATCACATCGGCTCCCAGCCTCGCCGTTGCCGCCGCCACTGATGGCTCGGAGAGCCCCGACGACAGCTCCGGCCCGAGAGCGAGGGTCACCGCCTGGTCCGTCAGACGCCACCAGCTCCCCCAACTCTCTTCCGGGCGTGCCTCCACCCGTTCGACGAGGGCCCGGCTGATGTGCTCGGCGTCTCCACCGACCAACAGGTCCGCCATGCGACCGGGGTCGGACCACATGTCGCCCACGACGACCTGCGGTATCGGGCTCGACACCAGGTCCACCATCCGACGCGACGGTCCGGGAGTCCCGAAGCGAACGATCAAGTCGGGAGCGTGCCGGCCCACCAGATGATGCCCGGTGGAGAGGATCCCATTGGTTCCTCGAAGACCCGACTCGGCTGTGGCCAGCACCGGCCATCCCAGATGCCGCCCCAGCCGGGGGACACCCATCGACCCATCGGTACCGCCTCCTGCCAGGATCAATCCCCGCCTGGCCCGCTCCACGGCCGACACCAGCCTCTCCATCACCTGCTCGGGGGGAACCGGTGCCCAGGCCGATTCGGTCCATGGACGCCCGTCGGCCCGACCGGCCTGATCGTACGGATACGGTTCGCTCCGGGTCCTCCCATCGTCGACGACGGGCACGGTCGGCTCACGAAAGGAGAGGTTGAGGTGGACAGGTCCCGGACGCCCCGCGAATCCGGCCATGAAAGCGAGCGCCTGCGACACGGTCGACCGCCACCAGCGCGGGGCGCTCGGATGGGGTTCGGCCGGGCCCAACTCCATCGTGGCCCGGACGTACTCGACGAACATGCGGGACTGAGCAATGGACTGATTGGCACCCACGCCGCGTGATTCCGGCGGCCGATCGGCCGAGACCACCAACAGCTGTGAGCCTGAGAGATCGGCCTCCACCACCGCCGGCAGCAGGTTGGCCACGGCCGTCCCGGAGGTGGTCAGCACCGCCGTCGGCCTTCCCGTGGCCTTCGACCACCCGAGAGCGTGGAAGGCGGCCGAACGCTCATCCACGCACATGACGACTTCCAGATCGGGCCGCGCATCCATGGCCAGCACCACGGCCGTCGACCGCGACCCGGGTCCTGCCGCCGCCAGCCCCACGCCACCCCTGCACAACTCGTCCACTACCACCGAGGCGAGAGCCGTGGATCCGTTGGGGTAGGTCATGTCAACATCTCCGCCGCCGCTCGCACCTTCCGCAACATCTCGGCTGCCCTCGTCCGGGCGGGCCTGAAACGGTCGAGGAGAACCGGGTCCGGCTCCGGCCGCCGGACTTCGATGTGACCGTCTACGGGGACGAGGGAATCGGCCGTCACGTCCCCCGCTAGGAGCAGGAGGGTGCCCAGCCCGCAAGCATGACGTAGCTCGGGAATCGCCGCGGCGGCCGCCACCCCCGCGGCCATCCCCACCGATGTCTCCAGGGCCGAGGAGAGCACCACCGGGAGCCGGGCACGGAGCGCCAGATCCAGAGTTCGCCGCACTCCCCCCAGGGGCTGCACCTTCATTATCACGAGGTCGGCTGCCCCGGCTTCGGCAACGGCCAGCGGATCGGGCATGGTCCGCACCGACTCATCGGCTGCGATCGGCACGTCCACCTCCGATCTCACCCGCCTCATGTCGTCGATGTCCCGAACGGGCTGCTCTACGTACTCCAGGTCGAACCGGGCCAACCGGCCGATACGGGTGACAGCGGTGGCGACATCCCACGCTCCATTGGCGTCGACACGTATTCGTCCTCCTTCGCCCAGTGCCTCGCGCACGGCCCTCACCCGTGCCAGATCGGCCTCCTCCCCTTGCCCGGGCTCGGCCACCTTCACCTTGGCAGTGCGACAGCCCGACTCACGGGTCAGTTTCGAGGCCAGGTCGGGAGTTACGGCCGGGATCGTGACGTTCACCGGGACGAGGGCCCGGACCGGCGCCGGCAGTTCGGCACAGGCGGACTCCAGCGCGGAAGCCAGCCAACGCGATGCCACCGAAGGCGGATACTCCGGGAAGGGGGAGAACTCACCCCAGCCGGCAGGCCCGCGAATGAGCACTGCCTCTCGATGATCCACACGGCGGAACCGATAACGCAGCGGGATCCTCACCGGGTAGAGGTCGAGAACGTCCAGGGAGGACAGGGCTTCGGTGGTCACGAACCCTGCACCTGGCGTAGGTAGGCCACGACTCTCTCGATCTGCTCGGGCGTCAGCGTCTGGGAGAAGGAGGGCATCCTTCCGATCCCGTCCCGGATGGCGCCCATCAGATAGTCGTCCGGCTGGAGGGCGGCATTGGTGCCCGGCCCGAGGGCAGGGCCCACAGACCCGCTCAGGTCCGAGGCATGGCACGTCGCGCACACGTCCATGTAGATGTCGGCTCCGCTGGCATCGCTCTCCGGTCGATCGACACAGCCCGCCACCAGGGACAGTGCCAACACCAACAGAGCCCAGCGCGGTGTGCTCATCTTCTCATGCTAAGTCGGCTGACCGATGGGGCCGGTCGCGGGCGGAACCAGTCGACGAACGGAGGGACGGACCCGGTCGAACACGCCGGTGGATGACGCTAGGACTCCGGGTCGAGCCCGGCGAACCACTCGGCCACAGTTCGCACATCCTGGGCCCGTCGCCGGTCGATGACCAGGACGGCCTCTGGAGTCTCTACGACTACCACGTCGTCCAGGCCCACCACCGCCACCGGCCGGCTCTCGGCACGGACGTAGGAGCGATTGACGTCGTCGATATAGACAGGTCCCCTGGTCACCGTCTCGCCGGGGGATGCTGCCTCCCACAGGGCCTGCCACGACCCCACATCCGTCCATCCCGCGTCGAGGGGTACGACCAGGCCCCGGCTGGTCCTCTCCATGACGGCGTGATCGATGGAGATGGAGGGCGCGTTGGCGAACTCGGGCCCCAGCGTCACGGTCGCTCCGCCGCTCTCCACCGCACCCGACGCCACGGCCTCGGCGACGTTGTCCACTACATCGGGGGACCATTGCCGCAACTCGTCAATGATGGCCGCGGCGGTGAAAACGAACATGCCCGAGTTCCACAGGTAGCCCTCGGAGACGAGCCGCCGGGCCTCGTCGGCATCGGGCTTCTCGACGAAGGTGTGAATGGGCCGCCCCGCCTTTCCGGAACCGGACTCCGCGCCGATGTAGCCGTACCCCGTGTCGGGACGGGTGGGAACGACACCCAATGTGACCAACGATCCATCGGTCGCCGCCTCCACGGCCAGTGTCAAGGCCCGTCCGAAAGCCTCTGTGTCGGCAATGACGTGGTCGGCGGGAAACACTGCCATGACCGCTTCCGGGCTCAATCGGAGGGCGGCGGCCGCCGCCGCCGGAGCGGTATTGCGACCTTCCGGCTCCAAGATGACCATTCCGGGTGGGGTGCCCACCTCCACGAGTTGATCGATGACCATTCGGGACTGAGAGAGGTTGCACACCACCACCGGGGCCACCACTCCCTCCACCTCCTGCGAGCGTGTCGCCGTGTCCTGGATCATCGTCCTGTCACCGGCCAGGGCGTGGAACTGCTTGGGGCGGACGGGAAGCGACAACGGCCACAACCGCGTCCCGCTCCCTCCGGAGAGAATGACGGGTGTTACGGGTACCGGTCGAGCCACGATCGGGCGATCAGTCGTTCACACCGATGGACACGTGTCCGCACTCGAGGCACACGCGACGGGTGATGCCCACCGCGGTGGTGCTCTCCACGAAGCTGTGCTCGTGCTCGCCCTTCGATCGGGAGAACAGTGATCGCATGCTGGCGCGCAGACCACTGGTCTCGGCCGGGTGATGTCCGTCTCCGAACGCTCCCAGCGATGCCGCCTGGCGACGACGGGTGTCGTGCCCGTTGCTCGAGGCGGCTGCCGTCTCCTCCGCCTCGGGCTGGTCGACGCCGGAACGCTCCTCGATGCGTCCGGGGTCCCCACGCCGGCGACGACGGCGGCGAGGCTCCTCTCCGACCTCCGGAGCCGCTTGCCCCTCCTCCGTCGACACCGGTTGCGGCGGTGTCGGGCTGGGCTCGGATGGCTCGTGGTGGGAGCGGACAGGTGATGGGGCCTCCATCTCCGAGGAAGTCTCGACTTCAACCTTAGGTGGAGGCTGCGCGGTCGTATCGTCGGACGCCGGTTCCCCCACCGGTTGCGCTTCCTGCTGTGTCTCATGTGGATGGAGGGACCGGGCAGCGGGTGCTTCGACCGGGGGTGGAGCCGTCTCCTCGTCGGGGGCGAGGGGATCATCGACGACTGGAACGGGGGAATCTTCCGTCTGGCGGCGAAGGTGGGAGGGAAGCTTGGGTCGGGGAAGGGCATCGAAGCGGGGCAGCCGGCCGACCACCGGCTGGCTCGCGTCGGTCTCGGAAGCGACCTGCGGCTCCGACACCACCTCAGGCTCGGGTTCCCGCTCGTCGGTCGGGTCGGGCGGCGGCTCCTCGGTCGGTTCCGGTTCGGGCTCGACTTCTGGTTCCTCAGGCTCGGGCTCGCCCTCCAGCTCCTGAAGCTCAGGCTCGCCCTCCAGCTCCTGAAGCTCAGGCTCCACCTCCAGCTCCTGAAGCTCAGGCTCCACCTCCAGCTCCTGAAGCTCAGGCTCGCCCTCCAGCTCCTGAAGCTCAGGCTCGCCCTCCAGCTCCTGAAGCTCAG
>CAZTXD010000079.1:0-16306 GCA_964617995.1 uncultured Acidimicrobiaceae bacterium | reverse complement strand
CCGTCGTAGCCGGGCAGGTAGGCAGTCTTGACGTCGACCTCCCCGTTGTGATCGACGACGTCGAGCCGCATGATGGGAGGCATGACGGCCGACCCGTCGGTGATCAGCGGGTAGACGGCCGCCACCGCCTCCAGCTCATCGGCGCCGAACCCGACGAGGGGTCGTATCTGCTGCTCGGTGAGGATCACCAGATCCGCCATCAGCCCAGCCCCGGCACGGCCACGCCGCTGAAGGCGATCACCTTGGGATCGGTCATCGCTTCAACGGCGTAGGCGACACCCTCCCGACCGAGCCCGCTCGATCCCGGACCTCCGAACGGCATCGCATCGATACGGAAGTCGGTGGACTCGTTGATCATCACACCGCCGGTGGCGAGGCGGGTGGCGGCCGCGAACGCCACCGAGATGTCGGCGGTGAACACCGCCGACTGCAGCCCGTACTCGGTGCTGTTGACGGCGTCGATCGCCTCGTCGAGGTGCCGGAAGGGAGCGACCACGGTGATCGGCCCGTACGTCTCCTCTCTCACGGCGCGCGCCTGTGGATCCACGCCCGCCAGCAGCGTAGGACGGAACGAGGCGCCCACCGCTTCGCCGCCGGTCACCACCTCGGCTCCGCCGTCCACCGCCTCGTCGACGATGTGGCCCATCCGCGCCAGCGCCCGCTCGTCGATGAGCGGACCCATCCCGGTCCGCTCGTCGAGCTTGGGTCCCAGCACGATCGATTCCGCGTGCTTGGTGAGCCCCGCCACCAGGTCGTCGTAGACCGACTCGTGGCCGAACACACGCTGGACATGCAGGCAGTTCTGGCCGGCCGCCCAGAAAGCGCCCGATCCGACGCGTTCCACCGCCAGGTCGAGGTCGGCGTCGCCGGCGACGATCACCCCGTTGTTGGCACCGAGCTCCATCTGGACCCGTTTGAGCCCGGCGCGGCCGATGATGGTCCTGCCCGCCTTCACACCCCCGGTGAAGCTGACCATCCCCACCTCGGGGTGGGTGACGATGGCGTCGCCCACCACCGAGCCACGCCCGGTGAGGGCCTGGAGCCAGCCGCCGGGGAGACCGGCCTCCTGGAGAACGGAGGCGAGGAACAACCCACTCAGGGGCGTGTTGGAGTCCGGCTTGAGGATCACCGCGTTGCCTGCCGCCAGGGCCGGACCCACCTTGTGGGCCACGAGGTTGAGGGGATCGTTGAAGGGGGTGATTGCTCCGATGATCCCCAGCGGCTCCCGCACGGTGAACCCGAACCGGCCGACACCGGTGGGGTATTGATCGAAGTTGAGGGTCTCGCCGGAGATCCGCAGCGCCTCCCCGGCGCAGAGACGCATGGTCGCCGCCGCCCGCCGGGCCTCACTGCGGGCCTCGCTGATGGTCTTGATCCCTTCGGTGGCGATGAGGGTGGCCACCTCCTCGACCCGTCCGTCCAGAGCGGTGGCCGTCTCTGCGAGTATCCGGGAGCGCTCATGGGCGGGCAGGGGGCGGCCGAGCGCCGCCAGACTCCCGGCCACCGCTGCCTCCACGTCATCGATGGTGGCGGCGGGCACCCGGGCGACCTCGACGCTGCTCTCGGGGTCGAACACGGGATGGGACTCGGGGCGATCGACCCATTCGCCGTTGAGGAGCATCGGTCTCATTCCCGTCCCCCGGCGATCTGGTGGAGATCGCTGAGCACGGCGTAGGCCGTGGCCTCCCGGCCGGCCCCCGGACCGGCGATGGTCACCTCCCCGAGCAGTTCGGTCTCATAGGTGATGGCGTTGGTGGCGCCGCTGATCGACGCCAGGGGATGGGAGACGGGGAGTCGGCGGGGAGAAACCGAGCCCACCCAGCCGCCGTTGCTCGACTCGAGGGTGGCCACATGACGCCAGCGTTCCCCGGCGGCGGCAGCAGCGTTCACTTCCTCGGAGGTCAACGCGGACAGTGGCACGGTGGAGATCTCGGTGATGGGGATGGTGACGCCGGCGAGGACACGAGCGAGGATCACCAGCTTGCCGGCGGCGTCGTGACCGTCGACGTCGACGCGAGGGTCGGCCTCGGCATAGCCGCGGTCCTGTGCCTCTGCGAGGGCGTCGGCGTAGCTGCATTCCTCCTCCATCCGGGAGATGATGTAGTTGGTGGTGCCGTTGAGTATCCCGATGGCACCCTCGAACCCGGCGTCTCTGAGGGCAGCGGCGGTGCGCAACGCCGGGGAGCCGCTCATCACCGTGCCCTCGTAGGCCAGCACCACGCCGTGTGCCCGCGCCAGTTCCTCCAGCTCGTCGAGGTGGAGGGCGATGGGTCCCTTGTTGGTGGTGGACACGTTGAGGCCGGAGGCGAGGGCATGGCGGATGTGACTGGTGGCGGGCTCACCGGAGTCGAGGTCCGTGAAGGTCAGCTCGACGAGCGTGTCAGCGGTGCAGGCGTCGATCGTCTCCAACACACCGGCGTCGCCGGCGAACCCGGGAAGCTGGGGGACGGTGCCGGCCTCCACCGCTTCCAGGAACCGGTGGGGGTCGATGCCCGACTCCGCCATGACAGTGCCGAATCGGACATCACACACCGCCACCACCTCCAGGCCCCGGGCGGCGGGGTACTCCTCGGCGATGAGCCGGACGACGGCCCGGCCGACGTTCCCGCACCCCGCCAGAGCGATGCGATGGGGAATCGTCACCTCACACCGCGTCCAGGGCGGAGGACAGGTCAGCGATCAGGTCGTCGGAGTCTTCGATGCCGGCCGAGTAGCGGACCAGGCCCTCGGGAATGCCCAGGGCGGCGCGGCCCTCCGCCGACACCTCCACGTGGCTGGTGGTGGCGGGCGGCCCCACCGTGGTCTCCACCGAACCCAGATTGGCCGCCCGGTGGGCCAGACGCAGACGGGGAAGGAACTTGCGCACCAGGTCGAGGTCGTCACCGAGGCTGAAGCTCAGCATCCCCCCGAATCCCCGCATCTGGCGGACGGCGATGTCGTGCTGGGGGTGGGACGGCAAACCGGGGTAGTTCACGGCTGTCACCTTGGGATGGGTCTCGAGGAACTCAGCGACCCGCTGGGCGTTCTCGCTCTGACGAGCCACCCGCAGATGCAGTGTCTTCATGCCTCTGAGCAGCAGGTAGGCGGCCATGGGATGGAGAGTGGCACCGTTGATCTCGCGGTACGAGAAGACCCGCTCCACCAGCTCCTGGGAGCCCACCACCACCCCGCCCAGGGCGTCGGCATGGCCACCGAGGAACTTGGTGGCGCTGTGAACGACCAGGTCCGCCCCCAGAGCGAGAGGGTTCTGGTTGATGGGCGTGGCGAACGTGTTGTCCACTATCACCACCGCTCCCCGGTCGCGCCCGGCGGCAGACAGACGCTCCAGGTCGACGACCTTGAGGGTGGGGTTGGTGGGCGACTCCAGATAGAGGACGTCGCAGCCGCGAGCGACGGCGGTTTCCACTGCGGCGGGGTCGGTGGTGTCGCACAGCTCGACGTCGATGTCGTAGCCGGGGAGGAACCTGGTGAACAGCTCGCTGGTCCCGCCGTAGGTGTCCTTGACCGAGACCACCCGCTTGCCGGGTCGCAGCAGGGCATGGAGGGTGTTGGAGATGGCGGCCATGCCGGTGGCGGCCGAGGTGGCGGCCTCTCCGCCCTCCAGCATCCGCACCTTCTCCTCGAACACGTCGACGGTGGGGTTGGTGTTGCGGCCGTAGATGTGGCCTTCGGCCTTGCCGAGGGCGACGTCGATCCATTCGTCGACGTCCTCGTAGCCGAAGGCGACGCTGTGCACCACCGGCACCTGGGTAGCCCTGTCGACCAGGTAGCGGTCCTCGCCACCCCACACCGACACGGTCCCGGAAGACACCTGCCTCGATTCCATGGAGCCTCCTTGGGCTGCTTCGCGCACCTACGCCGGGATGGCGGGGATGCTGGTCACGTGTTCGTTGAAGCGTCTGAGCAGTCGTCGCATGTGTTCGGAGCGGATCTCCACCAAGCGTTTGCCCGACGACCCCTTCAACGCCTCCAGCGTCTGGCCGACCTCCTCGATCATCACGTCGATCTCGAGGGCGAGGTCCATCTCGGGCAGGAACTGCATCCACACCCGGGCCGTCTGCACGTAGAGGAGGTCGTGGATCCGGACCAGGGCGGCGTTGTTGACAACCGCCAGCATCGCTTCGTGGTAGCGGTTGTAGAGCTCGCCCAGGGCCCGAATCTCCCGGCTCTCCTTTATCTCATCGAGCCCGGTACGGATCTGCTGCACTCTCTCCAGGATCTCGTCGGAGGCGGGAAGGCGCACGAAGTCGCCCACTAGCTCAGCCAGCTTGAGACGCACCGCCCACACGTCTCTCAGGGCCTTGGGATCCAGCGACGACACCCGGGCGCCGGCTCCGGGCACCTGCTCCACGAGCCCCTCGAACTCGAGACGATGCAACACCTGTCGGATGGGCGTGCGGCTCACACCGAAATGATCGGCGAGACGCTCCTCGCGTAGGCGAGCCCCGGGCGGCAGGTCGAGAAGTACGATCCTCTCGCGTAAGTAGGCGTGGATGTCGTCGATGCCAGGCTTGGTCGCCACTGACCCTCCGTTCGGTCCCGGGAAGAAATCCGGCAGAATTGTATACTTACTGTCGACAGCCGGTCCACACGCGGTTTACACTCCCCGTCCAGCGACCGCAGGAGCACCTCATAGGACGTCTCGTGAGGCAACACAGGGCAGTGCCGCCCGGCGCCGCCGTGTCCCCACCCCGTCTGGAGGTATCCACGGTTTGCCGCGTCTGGGCCTACCCGGTTCGGCCGCGTTGAACAGACCATGACATAGGAGGACTGCGCCAATGAGGAAGAGAACTAGAGAGTGGACCCGCCTGCTGGCGGTTCTAACCGTTCTGTCACTGGTTCTGGCAGCATGCGGCGATGATGGCGCCGATCCCGCCGACACCGCCGACCCCGTCGATCCCGCCGACCCCGGCGAAGGGAGCCTTCTCGAAGAGCTGCGCGAGGCAGGAACCATCACGATCGGGATCGCCAACGAGGTCCCGTACGGCTACGAGGACGAGGGCACCGGTGAGATCACCGGCGAGGCTCCCGAGATCGCCAAGGTGATCTTCCCCGCGTTGGGCATCCCCAACCTCGACGCCCGGGTGGTCGAGTTCGGCGCGCTCATCGGCGGACTCCAGGCCGGCAACTTCGACGTCATCGCGGCCGGCATGTACATAAACCCCGATCGCGCCCAGCAGGTCATCTTCGCCGATCCCGAATACTGCATCAACGAGTCGATGCTGGTGCCGGAAGGCAACCCCGCCGGTCTCACCAACTACAACTCCGTAGCCGAGACCGATGTCCGGCTGGCAGTGGCATCCGGAACCGTAAACGTCGACTACGCCGTGTGGGCCGGGATCCCCGATGATCAGATCGTCGAGTTCGCCGGCATCGAGGACCAGTACGACGCCATCGCCGCCGGACGCGTCGACGCCGTCTCGGGCACGATCCTGACCGTGCAGGAGCACGCCAACGTCATGGACGGGTTCGAGGCCCTGCCCAGTTTCCCTGCCCTCGACGAGGACGGGAACGAAATCCTGGGCTGTGGCGGCTTCGCCTTCCTGGACCAGGAGCTGCGGGACGCCTTCAACGAGGAGCTGAACCGCCTCCAGGGTGAGGGAGTCATCCAGGACATCGTGGAGGACCAGCTCGGCAGCCGCGAGGTGGCCGAGGATGCCGTCGACCTAACCGTCGAAGACCTGACCGGCTGACATCGACAGGGAGCGTCTACCTCGGGGTCCTCCTGAGGTAGACGCTCCGGGACGAACACCGTGCTCGACGATCTCCTCCTCAATCCCAACCAATACCGCAACATGACGCGGGGACTGTGGGTGACCGTTCAGGTCATCCTCGGCTCGATGGGGTTGGGCACCTTCATGTCCCTCGTCTTCGGCGTCGCCCGGCTGTCCACCCGCAGGTGGCTGCGCTCGTCGGCTCTCGTCTACATCGAGTTCGCCCGGGGCATCTCGGCAATCATCCTCCTCTTCTGGATCTTCTTCGCCTTGCCCATCCTGTTCGGAGCGCCGTCGATGCCCCCGATGCTGGCCGGCATCCTCGCCCTCGGCCTGAACATGGGCGCCTACGGGGCCGAAATCGTACGCGGCGCCATCCAGTCGGTTCCCAAGGGTCAGACCGAGGCCACCATCGCCCTCAACATGACACCCGGCCAGCGCCTCCGCTACATCGTGCTTCCCCAGGCCATACCGATCATCCTCCCGCCCTACGGCAACCTCAGCATCGAGGTGCTCAAGGGCACCGCCCTCGTCTCGCTCATCACCCTCTCCGACCTGGCCTTCGAGACCCAGAAGATCCGCCAGAACGCGGTTCGCTCACCCGACCCGGTCGCCACGCCCATCCTCTATCTGAACACGCTGGTGATCTATCTCATCCTCGCCCAGATCCTGGCCCAGCTCTTCAAGCTGGCCGAGCGCAACACCCTCAAGCGGTTCGGTGGTCGCTGATGCCTGATGCATGGAGTTGGGACGCAGTCAACGAGGTCCTTCCCAGGCTGCTGGAAGGGCTGTACATCCTGACCCGCGCCACCCTGGCGGGGATAGCCATCGCCGTCGTCCTCGGGCTCTTCCTGGCCCTGGGCAGACGGTCACAGCGCCGATGGATCTCCTATCCGTTCGCCTGGTTCATCGAGTTCGTCCGCTCCACGCCTCTTCTGATCCAGCTGTTCTTCCTCTACTACGGGCTGCCCACGACGCAGATCTTCGGGATGACCTTCGTGCTGGATGCCGAGCTGACCCTCATCGCCGGCCTGGGAGTCCACTACGGCTGCTACGCCTCGGAGGCGTACCGCGCGGGGATCGACAGTGTGGCGAAAGGGCAATGGGAGGCGTCAACGGCGTTGAACCTGAGCTCTGGCACCAAGTGGCGCCATGTCATCCTCCCCCAGGCCATCCCCCGCACGCTCCCCACACTGGGTAACTACTTCGTGGGGATGTTCAAGGACGCCCCGCTCGGCTCGACAATCGCCGTTCCCGAGCTGCTGTTCCGTGCCCGGGCATACGGATCCGCCACGTTCCAGTTCGTGGAGCCCCTGACCCTCGCCGGGCTCATGTTCCTGGCCGTCAGTATTCCCGCCGCTTTCTCCGTCCGACGCCTCGAGAGGAGAGTCCACTATGAAACCTGATCCGGAACAGCACCCGATAGAGGTCGACCGTGGCAGCGACCTCGGGGAGAGCCTGGGACAAACCGGCGCCAAAGTCAACATGTCGAGGGTCTCGAAGGCCTTCGGGGACAACGTGGTGCTCGACGAGCTCGACCTGGACGTCGATCCGGGCGAGGTCGTGGTGATCATCGGTCCCAGCGGGTCCGGCAAGACCACGATCCTGCGGGTGATCATGACACTCGAGCGAATCGACTCGGGCACGATCGAGATCGGCGGCCGGCACCTCTACCACGAGGAGCGCAACGGCGAGCTGGTGCCCGCCTCCGAGAAGCACATCCGTTCGGTCCGTTCGGACATCTCGATGGTCTTCCAGCATTTCAACCTGTTCCCCCACATGTCGGCCCGTGAGAACGTGATGCTCGCTCCGATAAAGGTGAAGGGGATGAGCCGTGACGAGGCCGACGAGAAGGCCCAGTTACTGCTGAACCAGGTCGGCTTGGGCGACAAGCTCGACCATCGCCCGGTCCAGCTCTCCGGCGGTCAGAAGCAACGTGTGGCCATCGCACGGTCGCTGGCGATGGAGCCCAGCGTGATGCTGTTCGACGAGGTCACCTCCGCCCTCGACCCCGAGCTGGTGGGAGAGGTGCTCGGCGTGCTCCGGGACCTGGCCGCCAGCGGGACGATGACCATGATGTTGGTCACCCACGAGATGGGGTTCGCCAACGAGATGGCCGACCGGGTGCTCATGTTCGACAATGGCCACATCCTCGAGCAAGGCCCTCCCTCCAAGATCTTCAAGGAGCCAGCGCACGACCGGACCAAGTCGTTCCTGAGCGCCGTACTCAACCACTAGACCGGGAGGGCGGAGCCGTCGTTTCGAAGCCCACCTTCGCGGCACGGAGAAAGGAACGGAGGAGCACTTGCCGGAGGCGAATCTGCCGTTCACCCGGGAGGAGTACGACGCCCGGCTGGCCAAGGTGCGGAAGTCCATGATCGAACATGAGGTCGACGTGTTGGTGGTGGCGGACCCATCGAACATGGCGTGGCTGACCGGCTACGACGGCTGGTCGTTCTACACCCACCAGGCGGTGATGGTCGATCACGACTCCGAGCCCATCTGGTGGGGAAGAATCCAGGATGCCAACGGCGCCTACCTCACCGTCTACATGGGCCGCGATCGAGTAGTGGGATATCCCGACGAGTTGGTGCAGTCGACAGAACGACATCCCCACGAGCACCTGGCGCGCATCATGAGGGACCTCGGCCTCGGCACGGGACATGTGGGTGTCGAGATGGACAACTACTACTACTCGGCGGCGGCTCACGCCCATCTCGCCCGGGGACTCCCCGACGCCACCTTCATCGACGCCACCGGGCTCGTGAACTGGCAACGAGCCGTGAAATCATCTCAGGAGCTGACCTACATGCGGGCCGCGGCCCGGATCGTGGAGCGGGTGCACACCCGCATCGCCGAGCTGATCGAACCGGGGATGCGGAAGAACGAGCTGGTGGCCGAGATCTATCACACCGGTATCACCGGATACGAGGAGTACGGGGGGGACTATCCCGCCATCGTCCCTCTCCTCCCCACCGGGACCGACGCCTCGGCGCCTCACCTGACCTGGGACGACAAGCCCTTCCAGAGGGGAGCAGGGACTTTCTTCGAGGTCGCCGGTTGTGTCAGGCGCTATCACGTCCCTTTGTGCCGATCCGTCTACCTGGGTGATCCGCCGGCGGAGATGCGCACCGCCGAGGCGGCTCTCCTGGAGGGACTGGAAGCGGGAATCGACGCCGCTCGCGCCGGGAACCGCGCCAGTGATGTGGCGAACGCCCTGTATCTGTCGCTGGATAGTGCCGGCATCACCCGGGAGGGGCGCTGCGGCTACCCCATCGGGCTCAGCTACCCGCCCGACTGGGGAGAGCGAACCGTCAGCTTCCGTCCCACTGACCAGACGATCCTGGAACCGGGGATGACGTTCCATTTCATGCCCGGGCTGTGGATGCAGGATTGGGGGCTCGAGATCACAGAGAGCATCGTCATCAAGGAGGAGGGTCCCGCCGAGACGCTGGCGAACCATCCTCGTGAGCTGCTGGTCAAGAGCTGATGTACCCCTCCGTCGAGATCGCACGCCACCGAACCCGAAGGCCACCAGCCGGGCAGGTGGGACAGTGAGAGAGCTGCGCGATCAGGCGATGATCATCCTCGGTGACCTGGTCGGGTTCCCCACGGTCACCTCCGACTCGAACCTCGACCTGATCGACTACGCCGTCGACCTCCTCGAGTCCGTCGGGGCGGACTGCCGGATCACTCACGATGAGACCCGACTCAAGGCGAACCTCTTCGCCACGGTTGGGCCCCTCATCGACGGGGGTGTCGTCCTCTCGGGCCACTCCGACGTGGTTCCCGCCGACGAACCGGATTGGACGGGATCCCCGTTCCTGGCGATGCGTCGCGACGAACGCATCTACGGGCGAGGCACCGCCGATATGAAGGGCTTCATCGCCTGCGCCCTGGCCGTCGCCACGACACGGCCGAGGAGCGAATTGATACGGCCCATTCACGTCGCCATCACCTTCGACGAGGAAGTGGGATGCCGGGGAGTCCCCCATCTCCTCGACGACCTCTCCGTAGCCGGGTTGAAGCCCAGCGCCGCCATCGTCGGCGAACCCACTGAAATGCAAATAGTCACCGCTCACAAGGGCTGCCACGAGTTCACGACCTCCATCATCGGCCTGGAGGGCCACGGGTCGGCACCGGACCGGGCCGTCAACGCCGTCCAGTACGGGGCGCGATACGTAGCCAAGTTGATGGAACTGGGAGAGGCACTCATCGATAGGGCTCCTCCCTCCAGCCCGTTCGATCCCCCCTACAGCACGATAAGCGTCGGCGTCCTCCGGGGCGGATCGGCCCGCAACGTGGTGGCAGGCGAATGCGTGCTGGAGTGGGAGATGCGACCTGTGAACCGGGCCGATGCCGATTTGGTGCGCTCCGAGATGGCCGCCTTCGAGCAGGAGCTGATCGACGAGATGCGGACGGTCTCTTCCAATTCCTCGTTGTCCACGGTGACCGAGGGCGCTGTCGACGGCCTCCATACCGAGGACTCATCGGCGGTACGTCTGGTGGGCGATCTCCTCGGGTCTCGCCAGACCGGCACGGTCGCTTTCGGCACCGAAGCGGGCCTCTTCCAGGAGGCGGGCATCCCCGCCGTCGTCTGCGGACCGGGCAGCATCGACGTTGCCCACCGTCCCGACGAGTACATCGCAATCACCCAGCTCGAGCATTGTCTCGAGATGATGTCCGACTTGCGGACTCGACTCTCCAAGGAGTGATCACAATGCAACGCCCTGACCACACAGCCGTCCCCCCTACCTGGAGGCGACTGGTGGTGGTCATCGGCTTGCTGCTCATGGCGTGTGGCGACGCGTCCTCTACCCGTGACGAGTCCCCCCTTGCTGACCTCGAGGTGACGGGAGTGGACTTCGAGCTCAACTCGGTGCTGATCACCAATATCGGCAGCGAGACGGTGAGGACCGAGGGACTCTATCTCTGTCAGCGCGATGAGTGCTTCGAGTTCAACATCTTCAGCATCGCACCGCGGGCCACGATCATCTTCAGCGTTTCGCGAGCGGGGGAGATGACATCCGAGGCGGGAAACATCGCCCTCTTCGACTCCGATGACTTCACCGACGCCGACTCTATGATCGACTACGTGGCATGGGGCTCACCGGGACAGCCCGCCTCCGCCACTGCAGCCGAGGCCGAGCTCTGGAGCAGCGCGGACTTCGTGGAAACCCCTGCCGGCACGATCATCCTCACCCGGATCGAACCCGGGGTGCCCGGCTCCGACGCCTGGGATGCCAGCGACGAGCTGTCCTGAACGAATCAGGATCGGTTGGCATAGTGACCGCGGTTACCACCATCCGATCATGAAGACGCTGCGCCGACTCTTCCAGGGCATCCGGCGCTACTGGTTCGGCTATTCGGAGCCACCACGGCTCCCGGAGTCGGAGTTCACCAAGGACAACTACTGGGGAGGCTGGGGCCGCCCTGGTCAGTGAGCACCCTCACTCGTCCAGGATGTAAACGGGTTCGCGGTAGTAGCGGATCATCCCCTCCCGCTCCTTCTCGGTGAGATGGTCGTGGAGCCAGCGGTTCTTCTCCTCCAGTGGGCGGTCGTCGGTGACCACCTCCAGGGGCACGTCTAGATGCAGGACCCTGCCCGGCACGATGAAACGGGTCACGCCCGCAGGAAGGAGGGTGCCGGCCCGGGCCGCCAGTAGCACCTGCTCCACGGTGAACTCGGGATACTCGACGAGGGCGGTCAGGTCGGGATACCAGGTCTCGAGCCGGTGCAGGTCACGTTCCAGCGTGCGGGACACCACCGTCGCCTGGATGTAGGCATCGGCTACGGCTGCCAGCGCCTCGAAACGGTTGCGGCCCTCGGAGGCATGGACCACGAACGCCCGGCCGTCGACCGCGGTGAGCGAGCAGATCCCCCCGTACTCGATCATCCGCTGTTGGGGAGAGCCGTCGGTCACCTCCTCCACCCGTATTCCCTCGAGGGCTCCGACCAGCTCCAGCAGCTCCTCCACCTCGAGTCGTCTCACCACGTGATGCCATGTCTCCAGCGCCAGGCCGTCGTCGACGCTCACGTCCTGGACGATGGCGTGGGGCGAGTCGAGGCGGCGGAGGGCATCGGTGCGGGTGGCGCCGTCGAGCACGACGTACCGGTCTCCGATCGCGGCCACGATCGTGGGGTTGCGGATCACCCTGTCCTCTTTTAGTCGCGTTGCCAGCTTCTCCGCCCGCCGGGGGTCGGTGGCTTCGTGGGGAACGACCCGGTCGAGGGGGACGAAACGTAGCGGGAGGATGGAGCGGCTCGACGCTCCTGCCAGACGTCGGACCAGTTCGGCGGCCACCTGTATCGCGGCCGTCGACTGGGCGTCCTCGGTGCTGGCGCCGATGTGGGGGGTGGCGATGACCCGGGGATGACGTGCCAGCGGGCTGTCGGCGGCGGGCTCCTCGACGAAGACGTCGAGGGCGGCCCCGGCGATCTCACCGGAGTCCAGCGCCTCCAACAGGGCCTCCTCGTCGAGGACGCTGCCCCGGGAGGTGTTGATCAGGTAGGCGGTGGGCTTCATCGTCGCCAGCTCATCGGCCCCGATGAGACCCTCGGTGTCGCTCCGTGCCGGAACGTGGAGCGTCACGAAATCCGACCTGGCCAGGAGGTCGTAGAGGTCGACCGGCTCCACCCCCGCCTCCAGGTAGAGCTCGGGCGTGGGACGGCGCTGGTTGGTGAGGATGTTCATCCCGAACGCCCTCGCCCGGGAGGCCACCGCCTTGCCGATGCGACCGAACCCGACGATCCCCAGGGTCTTGCCGGCGAGGCCGGCGCCCATCAGCTCCCTCTTGATCCACCGGCCCTCCTTCAGGGCGGCGTCGCCGCGGGTGACGTTACGAGCCAGGGCGACGAGAAGCCCCACGGTGAGCTCGGCCACGGCCAGCGTGTTGGCGTCGGGAGCGTTGATCACGTCGATGTCGTGGTCGACGGCTGCGGCGACGTCGATCGTGTCGAGGCCGGCGCCGGCCCGGGCGATGACCTGGAGTCTCTCGGCCCGGTCGAGCACCCGGGCAGTCACCTTGGTAGCCGACCGCACCACCATCGCCTCGTAGTCGGAGATGCACCCCTCCACCTCCTCTTCGGTCATCCCGGTGCGCACGTCGACGTCGAAATGGTCGGCGAGCATGGCCACGCCTTCGTCGGCGATGGCGTCACAGACGAGGACCCGGGGGCGGCGGTGCTGGACTTCGCTCATCGAGGCCCGATCATACGGGTCCGCCGCTCACCGCCAACGCGAACTCCTCGGGGACCCGTATGGGACGGCCCTCGAGATCGGTGAAGGCGGCACTCACCTCCAAGGTGGCGACGGTCTCGTCGTCCCGTCGCATCTCCTGGTGCCATGTCGAGCGGGTCCGTCCCATCTCGCCGACGCGGGTGTCGATGGTGAGCAGGTCGTGGAGCCCGGCCGCCGCCATGAAACGTGCTCGCAGCTCGACCACGACGATCTGCCAGCCCCTCTGTTTCATGACGTCGAGGCCGTACCCGATCTGGGACAGGTACTCGATGCGGGCGGTCTCGAAGTAGGCGAGGTAGTTGGTGTGGTTGACGTGGTTGTAGGGGTCCAGCTCGTAGAAGCGAACCCTGAGCTCGGTGGTGTGGGTCATCGGCCGACATCTTCGCGCACCTTCTGTGGCCCTGTTGAATGGGATGCAATGGATGCAATGACGACGGCGGTGATCGGATGGGGCTCTCTGCTGTGGGACCCGCGCACTCTCCAACACACCGAGCCCTGGCACCCCGACGGTCCCGAGCTTCCGATCGAGTTCGCCCGCCGGGCCGGAGACGGCCGCGTCACCCTTGTGGTCATCCCCGGCTATCCGGTCCCGGTTCCGACGTTCTGGGCCCCGAGCACCGCCTCCGATGTGGAGGCCGCCGCCGCCGACCTGGCCCGACGGGAGCGCACCGAGCCGGGCAACATCCATCTCTGTGATGACCGCGGCGGTCGCGCCGGTGACGGGAGACCCCTGGAGGATCGGCCCGCCCTCATGGTGGCCGATTGGGTTCGACGTGAGCGGGGGGTGACGGCGGCGGTGTGGACGGGGCTGCCGGTGACCTGGTTCCGGGTCGACGCCACCCTCACCGATCAGGTCGTCTCCTACGTTGCCGGCCTCCGTGGGCCGATCCGGGAACGCGCCCGGGAGTACGTCGAAAGGGCCCCGGCCACAGTCGACACTCCCGTTCGGCGGGCTCTGGAGGACCGGTTCGGGTGGGTCCGGCGCCCGCTGCCGCCCGGCGTGGTCGGCCCTGCGGGTTAGCCTGAGCGTATGCGAGCCTGGCTTCTCACGGACACGACCGGCATCGACGCTTTCGCTCTCGAGGAGGTCGAGACTCCCGAGCCTGGGCCTGGTCAGGTGAGGATCCGGCTCGTGTCGTCGGGGCTCAACCACCTGGACCTGTGGGCGTCACTCGGCCTGCCCGCCCCCGAGCACCTCCCCCACATCGCGGGCGCCGATGGCGCCGGAGTGATCGACGCCGTCGGCGACGACGTCGACGGACTGGAGATCGGTGACGAGGTAGTGATCGACCCGTCCCTGTCCTGTCGCCGCTGTCCGGCCTGCCTCCAGGATGAGATCGTGTTCTGTCCCGAGTTCGGGATCCTGGGGGAGCACCACACCGGGACCCTGGCCGAGTACGTGGTGGTTCCCGGGGAGAACGCCCTGCCCAAGCCGCCACGTCTCGACTGGGAGGTAGCCGGCTCGTTCGGCCTCGTCACCGGAACGGCCCTGAGGATGCTCGAGCGGGGCCGGGTCAGCGAGGGCGAGACGGTTCTCGTTCCCGGAATCGGCGGGGGCGTGTCGGCGGCGGCGATGTTCCTGGCTCTCCGCCGCCGGGCGCGGGTGTTCGTCACGTCCCGATCTCCCGAGAAGATCGAATGGGCCGTCGAGCAAGGGGCGGAGGCCGGCTTCGACTCCACCGGTGAGTTTTCCCAAGAGATGAAAGCCCGGGGGGGAGCCGACGTGGTCGTCGAGAACGTGGGCCCGGCGACCTGGGGGCAGTCTTTGCGCTCCCTCAAGCCGGGTGGACGCCTGGTCGTGTGCGGGGCAACGTCCGGCCCAAAGGTGGAGCTGACGCTTCCCGTTCTGTGGTTCAAGCAGCTCGAGCTGATCGGCTCTTCGATGGCCACCCACTCTCAGTTCTCCCGGGCATTGCATCTGGTCGGGTCCGGTCAGGTGAAGGCGCCGGTCGACTCGGTGTTCGAGTTCGATCGTGTGCCTGATGCGCTCCGCCACCTCGACTCGGGATCTCAACTCGGCAAGGTCGCGATCGGACGCTGAGTGGCGTCCCGCGCCAAGGCGCTGACGGGCCTGGCGGCCACGGTCTCCGTCGCCTTCGGAACCCTCCTCTACTCGCTCTCGGTGCTGGTGACGAAGACGGCGGCCGGGTCGGAGTTCTCCACCGGTCTTCTGTCGCTCGCCTACGGAGGGACGGTCCTGGTGGGAGGAGGGCTGGCCTTTGTCGTGGGACGGGTGGTGGACGCCCGCGGTGTGCGGTCGGTGATGGGCTTCGGCTCGATCATCGGAGCGACCGGACTGGCGTGCCTCGCTGGCGCCTCACAAGGGTGGCAGGTCGTCGCCGCCGCCTGGCTCCTGATCGGACCGGCCGGAGCGCTGACGTTCTACGAGCCGGCCTTCGTGGCGGTGGACCAGTGGTTCGCGCCCGAGGAGAGAGGCCGGGCGATCGGTGTCCTGACGGTGATCGGAGGGCTCGCCGGCCCGGTG
This sequence comes from uncultured Acidimicrobiaceae bacterium, assembly GCA_964617995.1. GTDB lineage: Bacteria > Actinomycetota > Acidimicrobiia > Spongiisociales > ZC4RG35 > CAZTXD01. The sequence goes on along the minus strand of CAZTXD010000079.1, from coordinate 866 downwards.
TTCCTACCCCTCACCGCCGCCCTCGTGGAATCACTGGGCTGGCGCCCGGCTGCCCTCGTGCTGGCGGCGATCCTGGCCGCGGTGGGATTGATAGCGGCCGGACTCGCTCTGCCGTCCGGCCGCCGCGGGGGCCATCTCCCCAGCCAAAGCGGCGTCTCACTGAGCGCTCTGACCGCTGACCGTCGCTTCGTCCTCTACACCGTCTCGGTGCTGCTCCTCTTCGGGGCCTTCCAGACGGTGATATTCCATCGCATCGCCCTCTTCGAAGCTGCCGGTTTCGGCATCGCCTTGGTGTCGTTCTGGGCCGGGTTGTCCGGGTGGCTCAGCTTTCCGGGTCGTTACGTCGGCCCCCTTCTCGGTGCGGGAGACAACGGGGTGCGTTGGAACGCCATCGTGACGGCCCTCATGGCCCTCACCCTGGTTCCGATGATCACCCCGGGTAGCCGGGCCTCGATGATCGTGCACTTCGTGGCGTTCGGAATCGTCTTCGGAGCTGCGCTGCCGATGCGGGCGACCGTGATGGCAGCGTGGTTCTCGGGTCCGTCCTTCGGCCGGATCATGGGCATCCAGTGGACGCTCGCCGCCGTCGCCGGTGCCGCTGGCCCGTCGCTGGTGGGAGTGTGGCGCGACTCGGCCGGCGGCTACGGGCCAGCGATGGCGGCGGTGGCTGCAGCCCTGCTGCTGGCGGCGTATCTGACCCTGGCGGCGGGAAGATCGAATGGGCCGGCCAGGTTGTGACGGCCGTCCCCGTCGCTAGACTGTTCGGGTCGCGTGTCGGAGGCCCGACCCATCCCTGGGGGCGTAGAACAGTCTGGAGTGTTCGCCGGCCTGTCAAGCCGGAGGTCGCGGGTTCAAATCCCGTCGTC
>CAZTXD010000078.1:0-16446 GCA_964617995.1 uncultured Acidimicrobiaceae bacterium | reverse complement strand
CGTACGCCGATGCCGTGCCGGCAGGGCATTGGTCCGTGGAGGGATAGCCGTCGTGGCTGAAGGTCGCCGCTCCCTCCCTGTCGATGCCGTCGACGAGGCCGGAGTCGAACATACGACCGCGGCTGCAGCCCAACTCTGCCGGAACCGTGACCAGATGAGCCCGCCACACGCGGTCGAGCTCGTCGGGGTCGTAGCCGGGGACCGACTCCATGACGTCGTGCAGGTTCTCCCGGCTGTCGAAGTCCCAGTTGTCACAGTCGGTCGGATCGATGTCGGACAGCGAGTCGGGCAACGGAATCGTCTCTGCCCCGAAGGTCACGTTCAGGTCCCAGCCCGCCGTTGCAAAGATCGTTCGGAACGACTGGGAGAAGAAGAAGCGTTCCCACAGGCGCCAATCGGCGATTCTCGCCAGATCTGACCGAGCGAGCGCCCCGCTGGACAGAAGATCGGATCGGGCGAGCTCGCCGATCACGAGCGGGCCGGGCACCGACTTGGGCGGCGTCTCCGCCCCTTCGAGCGTGTCGACCTGGAGCGTGGCCCGGCGAAAGTACGGCGACACATGGCGAATGGACACGGTGCCGATCTTGGTGTTGCCCTCGAAGGCGTCTCCGGTGTAGAGATCGTCGGTGTCGGTCTGCCGGAAAGCGAATCGAACTGATCTGGCGGGAGAATTGTCGAAGCTCCCGTTGAATCCGGTGGCCGGATGGTTGTAGGTCCATTCATCGAAGGTCAGCGAGAACGAGCAGGTGCCGAACGACCACATGAAGGCCGACTTGCCTTCGAGGTAGGAGTAGTAGTCGCGGCGCTTGTAGATGGGAATGACCGAATCGTCATAGTCGGCGGCAGCGTCGGCCGACGCCGGCTCGTCGGAGCTCAAGAGCCTCAGGTCGCCGACCTCGCGGATCATCAGGATGTCGAGAAGCGAGTAGCGATACAGATCGCCGGATATCCGGTAGCCCGATCCGACGCGCTCGACCCGCAACGTCCCTCGGTAGCGTGTCCCGAAGAGCGAGAGCCGGCCGAACGTGGAAGTAGTCGACGGGGTGAAGTCGAGGCGGTAGCAACCTTCCGTCAGCTCGGTGAGACAGAACCGAGCCAGAACCTCATCCCGCAGGTCGGCATGCCCAGCCACGTGTCGCGGGTCGAACGGCGCTTCGAAGCCCGGCCCCGTGGGAGGTGTCAGACCGGGGCCCGGTCGATCGGGTCGCTCCCTGCCGATGACCCCCACGGCCTCCGGCATCGCTACTGCACCGATTCTCTCGCGGAACCTGCTGGCAACCATGGCACCCTCCAATTCAGCTGTCTAGAGATGCACCGCGCTCCGTCAAACGTAGTCGTGAGTATCCGACGGTGGGCTCGTGCATTTCAGCCCGGAGGGTGTGTCACGACCGGGCAGGGGTCCCGGCGAGATCGGGAGTCGCCGGACCAGGAGAGCGACGTCACCACCGAAACGGCCGGGTCGTCTACACGTCCCGGCCGCCAGCGTGCCTGAGTCGAGTGTCGGAGAGAGGACTTGAACCTCCACGCCCTTATCGGGCACTAGGCCCTCAACCTAGCGCGTCTGCCTATTCCGCCACTCCGACGCGGCTTCCTGAGTATACCGACCGGGGGTCTCAGCTCAGGAGAAGCGTGAGAACGATAGTCGACAGCCCGAACATCACCCCGGTGATGACGGTGATGCGGTTGAGGTTCCGCTCCGCCAACGTCGACCCGCCCAGATTGGAGGTCGACATGCCGCCACCGAACACATCGGAGAGGCCGCCGCCCTTGCCGGAGTGCAGGAGGATCAGCACCACGACGGCGATCGACAACAGGATGTGGATGACGGTGAGGATGGCAGTGAATATCTGCATGGTCGAGCCACTGGCGGGTCGGGGACTCTTCCATGATACCAGGCGCCGGTGGGAGCGACCAAGCGGTCAGCCGGCCTGGCGAGCAACCGCGGCCGCCGCCGCAGCGGCCGCTTCGGGATCGCCTAGGTAGCGTTTCGAGACGGGTTGGAGGTCGTCGTCCAGCTCGTACACGAGAGGGATCCCGGTGGGGATGTTCAGCTCTACCACCTCCTCCTCGCTCATGCCGTCGAGATGCTTCACCAACGCCCGCAGGCTGTTGCCGTGGGCCACGATGAGCGGCCGTCTCCCGGCGAGCAGGTCGGGGACGATGGCGTCGTACCAGTAGGGAAGCATCCTCTCGACGACGTCGGCGAGGCATTCGGTGGCCGGCAACAGGTCGGGAGGCAGGTCGCGGTAGCGGGCATCGTGGCGGGGATGCCGCTCGTCGCCGGGTTCCAGAGGCGGTGGCGGGGTGTCATAGCTGCGACGCCAGACGAGGACCTGCTCGGCTCCGTGCTGCTCGGCCGTCTCCTTCTTGTTCAGACCCTGGAGAGCCCCGTAGTGGCGCTCGTTGAGGCGCCAGTGACGTCTCACCGGCAGCCAATGCAGTCCCATCTCACGCAGGGAGATCTCGGCGGTGTGGATGGCTCGCAGCAACACCGAGGTGTGCAGCACCCCGAACTGGAAGCCCTCCTCGGCCATGAGACGCCCAGCTTCGGCGGCTTCCTCCTTGCCCCCGTCAGTCAGCTCCACGTCGGTCCACCCGGTGAACAGGTTCTCGAGGTTCCAGAGCGACTCACCGTGTCTCAAAAGTACGAGTTCCATCAGTCGAACGATAGGGGTCCGCCAGAGAGACGAGGAAGGCTCATGGCTTCCGGTCACCTCGGAACGGGGAAGGTCCTTCATCTTTGGTCGATATCCGGCAACAATCCCATACCAGTGGTCGACCTGGTCCGCTCCGAGTTGCGTATCCTCCCGGACCCGTCCCGGGTGATCGCCCGTCCGTTCATGCCCGGGGCTCCGGCGTTCGGTGACGGCCCCTCCCGGGTGCAGCTCATCGTGCAGCGGATCCTGGAGCTGCCCGACTCGGAGGTTGCCCCCCTCCTCACCCGGACCCGCCGGGGTTTCCGCAGCCGCCACGCCGACCTCGAAGCGCTGTGGGATGACAACGCCCGGGAGGCCCTCCGGTCCGGTGACCTTCCCGCCGACATCGTCACGGGGGACCGGCACCGCCTGCTCGGCGCCTACTTCACCCAGGAGTACGCGGTGGAGGCCGCGGGCGTCTGCAACCCCTCGATGGTCCCCGCTCCGGGCTCCGACGACGGCGCTCGCTTCGTGATGAGCCTTCGAGTGATCGGCGAGGGCCACATCTCGTCGGTCGAGTTCCGAACCGGCTCCGTGGGATCCGACGGAGCGGTCACGCTGCATCCCCGGTCGGAGACATTGACGCCTGGCGTCCGACGCTCACCGACTTACACCAAGCAGGAATTCGGGGCGCGTCTGTCGGAGCTCGATCCCGACCCCGATCTGGCTCGAAGCATCCTCACCCGCCTCCCGGAGCAGTTCTCGTTCGACGACCTCAACAAGGCCGTGTCCGAGGAGGTAGGCGTCTCGGAGGCGTCGATGTTCGAAACGTCGCGACTCATCCACTGGGTGGCGACCTCCAACTACGAAGTCGCCTTCTCACCCGGCCCCCTCTCCGAGCGGGTGCTGGTCCCCGCCGGCCCTGCCGACAGCCAGGGCATCGAAGACGTGCGTTTCGTGCGCTTCGTCGACGACGACGGGACCGTCACCTACTACGGGACCTACACCGCCTTCGACGGCTTCACCATCCTTCCCCAGCTCATCGAGACGGAGGACTTCACCACTTTCCGGGTGTCGACCATGAGCGGAAGGAACGCTCGCAACAAGGGGATGGCCCTGTTCCCGCGGCGTGTAGGCGGCCGGTACGTCGCGCTGGGGAGGCTGGACAGGGAGAGCATCTTCGTCATGAGGAGCACACGTCCCCGGTTCTGGGAGGAGGCGAGCGTCGTCTACCGCCCGCGAGCGGCTTGGGAGATCATCCAGGTCGGCACGTGCGGGCCACCGGTCGAGACGGAGCGCGGCTGGTTGGTCATCACCCACGGCGTCGGAGCCATGAGACGCTACAGCCTGGGAGCCGCCCTGCTTGACCTCGACAACCCGGAGCGGCTCATCGCCCGATCACCGGAGCCGATCCTGGAACCGGCTCCCGACGAGAGGGACGGTTACGTGCCGAACGTCGTCTACTCGTGTGGAGCAGTCATCCACGGGGGCCACCTCGTCATCCCCTACGGCTTCTCCGACCGCTCGGTGGGGATCGCCCGGGTGGCGCTCGACGACCTCCTCGACTCCCTCACACCCGCCTGACTCCGACCAGGGAATGGAACGCCTCCCGGTATCCGGCGGCCATCGCCCCCAGGCTGAAGCGGGAGGCGGCGTCCTCCCGGCAGGAGGCCCGCTCGAAAGTGTGGAGCCGACCCACCGCCGCCACACCCGCGTCCACCCCCTCCACGAGAGCGCCGGTGACGCCATCCCGGACGATCTCGGGTAGCGCTCCCTGACACCACCCCACCACCGGTGTGCCGGACATCAGCGACTCGACCGCCACCAACCCGAACGGCTCGTCCCACGCCAGGGGCATGATGAGCCCCAGCCCTTCCCGGTAGAACGGGCATCTCCCGGCTGTCGACGAGGCCCTCATATGTGACCAGGTCGCCGTCGATCGTCGGGGCGACACGTCTGGGTTATGGGTGCCAGGAGAGCGATCTTCACGTCCGGTCGGTCGGATCCGCCCCGACCATCGGCGTCGCCCGGCCGGTCCGCACACTCACCTCCCGACATGCCTGGAGGACCTCGATGGCGGCGATGGTGGACTCTGCCCCGTGGTTGGCGTTCACTCCGTCCCGCTTCAACCCGTCACAACACGCGCTGGTTTCCGGATCGAAGAGGGCCGTCCCTGCGTCGTTTGATCCGGTCAGCCACCTGCCCGCCTCCAGCACTGCCTCCGCCCAGGAGTCGTCCTTCGTCACCCGGTGAGCGCTGAGGGCCGCCGCGGCCATGGCCGCCGCCTCGATCGGTTGCTGATCGAATCCGGGGCGAGGCTCGCCGGGGGACCACCCGCCCACCGGCGTGAAGGAGTAGCGGCCGTTACGGGTCTCGGTGGAGTGGAGCCATGTGAGCATGTCGAGGCCCTGATCGACGAGGTCGCCGTCGCCGGTGGCGTCTCCCAGAGCGATGAGGGCGTGCGGAATGCGGCCGTTGGCATAGGAGAGGCGCTCCTCCGGCCAGGGACGCGAGCCGGACGTCAGCCGGCCGGTGACTCGTTCGAGCCACGCCGTGACCTGATCATCGCGGTCGCCGTCGTCCCATAGGCGGGCGACGCCCAGGGCCGCCAGCGCGAACGGCCGGAGGTGAGGGCCCTGGGGCAAGGCCAGGTCGGCCACACCGGAGCGGGCCCCGGCCCGCAGAGCGGATGGGAGGTCGGCGGTGGCAGCCACCGACAGCGCCCACATCGCCCGCCCGTGATGATCACCGAGTCCGGGTGTGTCCCGCCACACACGCTCGTAGGAGAGGCGGTTGTGGACAGTACCTTCCGTGGTGACGGCGTGGAGCAGGAAGGCGAGCAGCGTCGCGACGGAACGGGATACACGCGGTGACTGGCTCGCCCGCACGAGGACGATCAAAGCGCGAGCGGCGTCGTCGGTCGTGTAGCCGTGCTCGCGGCGGGGAACCCCGTACCGGGCGTGCTCCAGGACACCGGTGTCATCGATCAGCCGTAGCAGGTGCCCGTATCGAGGGGCGGGCGGCCGGGCATCGGTCATGACGCTCTCGGGATCGTGGACTCCTCCACCAGCGCCAGATAGCGGGTGGCCACCTGCTCCCATGTGAAAGGAGAGGACAGCCGCCGCTGTGTCGCCACCATGCGCTCCCCCGCCTCGGGGTCGGCCAGCAGACCCGTGATGGCCTCTGCCAGCGCAATCGGATCACGGTGGGGCACGGTCAGCGCTGCTCCCTGCCGGGCCAGCTCGACGGCGTGGGGGAAGGCTGTGGCCACGACGGGAACCCCCGCAGTCACGGCCTCCACCAGCACACCCGAGCTCGTCTGTTTCGTCGAGTCGTACGGCAGGACCACGACCGAGGCGCGCCGAATGAGCCCGTTGATCTGCTCCCGGGTCAAATAGCCGTCGAGCAGCTCGACATGAGACTCCACACCGTGCCGGCGGATCGTCTCGCGCAGCTCGTTGCGATAAGACTCGCCCTCCCGCTCCACCACCTTCGGGTGGGTCTGTCCGGCGACCACCCACAACGAATCGGGAAAGGACTCCCGGAGGCGGCCGGCAGCGGCGAGAGCCCAGTCGAGACCCTTGCCGGGACCGATCAGGCCCCAGGTGAGCAGCAACGGGGAAGCGGTCGGTCTGGTCAGGGAAGTCAGCCGGGCGGTCACGTCGCGCGCCAACGTGCTGGTCCCATGAGGGACCACCCGAACCTGCTCCGCTTCGATTCGATAGCAGTCGATGAGGAGCCGATGGGCGGTGTCGGAGAGCACGACGATGCGGGCGGATTTGGACGCCAACCGCTGGATTATCTCCCGCTCGTCGTGGGACGGATCATCGGTCACGGTGTGCAGCGTGACGATGACCGGAGCCTGGATCCGCTCGACGAGATCTGCCGCCGGAAGGCCCGGGAACGGACCGTAGAGCCCATACTCGTGCTGCATTATCACGGCGTCATAGGGGGCGAGGAGCCGCGCCGTCTCCTCCACGGAGGCCGGGTCATCGGGGTGGAAGGCGGCTACGACCTCCCGGGGCGACGGGGAGGCGTCGCCTCGATCGAGGACCCTCACCACGCCAGGTGCTTCCACGCCCAGCTCGGTGAGTGCCCGGAACAATGACGCCGAGTACGACGCGATCCCGCATCGGGTGGGTGGATAGGTGCCGATCAGCGCCAGCCGGGGTCGTCGCCGACTCCCGTGGTTCCGGGCGGGGACGACGGCAGCCGGATGCATGTGTTCCCGGGCCGAAGAAACCCGATCCTTCAACACCTACCCCCTGAAAACCCAACCGCAATCGGAGGCCCTCGGTGCCCCACGGACACCATCGGGGACGGATTCTACTCCACTCGCGGACGAGCCGATCCGGCCGGGCTCTCTCGCTTCGAAGCGCTACCTGACGGCCCCCGGGAAGGGGCTCATGGACCCGGCGTCAGGCAGTCGCCGAGCAGCGCTCCCGCCATTCGGAAGCCAGGATGGCGTACACGAACTCGTCGGTCCATTCCCCTTTGATGTATTCGTTCTCCAGGAAGTGGGCCTCGCGTCGCATGCCCAGACGGTCCATGACCCGGGCCGATGCCAGGTTGCGGGCGTCGCAGCGGGCGATGATCCGGTGCAGGCCGAGCCCTTCGAAACCGAGGCGGAGCACCACCTCCCCCGCCTCGGTGGCATAGCCGCGTCCCCGGTGGTCGGGGTGGAACACCCATCCGATCTCGCCCTGGCGGTTGTCCCGGCTGGTCCACACCAGGTTGACGTCCCCGACCACCGTGGAGGTCTCCGCTTCCTCCACGGCGAGGAGGATGCGGTCGCCCTCGGCGGTGATCGACGTCAGCTTCGCCCGCTTGGTGAGAGACTCGGCCGCCTGTTCGCCGGTGTAGGGGTGGTCGTAGAGGTACTGCACCACGTCGGTGCGTGCCATCACATCTGCCAGGTAGTCGAGGTCGTCATCCCGATAGGGACGCAGCCGCAGCCTCGCCGTCACGATCGGATAGTCGGGGATCAGCACCCCGGCAACGCTACCGCCTCCCAGCACCCACCCCGTTCATCCCCAAACGATCACCGAAAGCACGTTCGAGTAGTCGTCGGTCCACAGGGGAGCCGAGGCGCTGGCCGGCACCCATTCGTCGGGGAGATCCAACGCCGATGCGCCGGCCGGCTCGATGAGGACCCAGGTGCTGGGCGCGGACCACTCGACGTCCGGACCGGGGATGTACGACTCGACACGGGCGGTAGCGTCCAGCTGGGCGGCGATCCTCCCCACGACCGGCTCCAGGCGGAGGTGACGGTTGGAGATGTGGAGGAGCAGGCGACCGTCCTCGGAGAGAGACTCGAAGTACGTGGCGACTGCCTCGACGGTGAGCAGGTGCACAGGGATCGAGTCGGAGGTGAACGCATCCACCACGAGGAGGTCGTGGGAGGGGCGGCGCCGCTCCAGCTCGAGACGGCCGTCGCCGATCACCACTTGCACGTCGGACTCACTCTGGTCGAGTAGCGTGAAGTAGGTGGGATCTCGGGCGATGTCCTCGACCAGGGAGTCGATCTCGTAGAAGGTGTAGGTGTCGGCGTCACGCCCGTAGCCCACCATCGACCCGATCCCGAGGCCGATCACGCCGACGTCGAGGGAAGCCTCGCCGGCCATGAGCTCCGTCATCACATCTCCCAGCGGACCATCCGGGTGGTAGTAGCTGAGCGAGTCCATGAGACCCTCACCGTCTTCGAAAAGCTGGGTTCCGTGGGAGGTGGTGCCACTCATGAGGCCCCGGTTGTCGCCGGCGTCGTGGACCCGGTACACGCCGAAGAAGGTCCGGTCCGCTGCCACCACGTTCGAGGTGCCCGCTGCCATCGACGCCGCCAGGATCGCCGCCACGACCACGGCCAGCCAGCGCCGCCCCATCCACACGGCTGCCACCACGCCGGCGACACCGAAGAGGAGTATCCGGCTGCGGAGATCCGGGAACAGGAGCCCGAAGGCGATGGCGGCCGCCGCCACCGACACGGTGCCGACGAGGGGAAGAGGCTTGGCGCGGAGCGGAGCTCCCGCCACCAGCGCCGCCAGGACCAGCGCCAGGGGATACTCGGCCACGAAGTCGAAGACGACCGGTGCTACCAGGGCTGCGAACAGCCCTCCGGCCGCTCCGCCTATGGAGACCCACAGATAGAAGTGGGTGAGCCAGTGCGTGGGGGGACGGTCCCGATACACCCGTCCGTGACCGGCCAGGGCGACGGCCAGCAGCAGCAGGAGGGGCACTCCGACCGAGAACCACAAGGCCCGGGTGTTGACGAAGGCGATGAGGGCAGCGGGAACGACGAGCAGGCGCAGGGAGCGTGAGCCGAGGGCCGTCCACGCTTCGCCGCCGTCGCGGAATGTGATGGCGAAGCTTCCCAGGTAGAGGGCAAGAGGAACGGTCCACAGCAGCGGGAAGGCCGCCACGTCGGTGGACAGGTGCCGGGTGACCCCCATCAGCGCCAGGGAGGGGATGAACGTGATCCCGGCCCAGGAGATCCTGCGTCGTATCGACGGCCGGCCCTCGGCAGTCGTAGCCGGCTCCGTCCGCTCCCACCTGCCGACCATGCGGGTGCCGGCCAGGGTCGCCATGGCGAACAGGCCGTATCCGACTGCCCACAGGGTCGTCTGCGTGCGCAGCGTGAGGAGGCGCTCCACGACGACGGGGTAGCCGAGCAAGCCCACGACGCTGCCCACGTTGCTGAGGGCGTAGAGGAAGTAGGGGTCGGAGGCGCGGGGATGTGACGAATGCGAGAACCACGCCTGGAGCGTGGGGCTGGCGGTCGCGAGAGCGAAGAACGGGGCGCCCACCATGAGGGTGAGAGCGACGAGCACGGCAACGATCGGGGCGCCGGAGGGTGACTCCAGGAACGCGGGCAGGGCCACCGGCAAGGTGAGCAGCGGGATCAGAACCAGCCCGGCCTGGATCGCCTTGTGACGGCGGCTGTCGAGACGTGAAAGGAGGTGGGCGAGGGCGTAGCCGGCCAGAAGGTTGAGCTGGAAGAAGACCAGCGCGGTGTTCCAGACCGAGGCCGATCCTCCGAAGGCCGGCAGCAGCATTTTCGCCACCATCAGCTCCACCCAGAAGATCAGGAGCGATCCGAGGAAGCTCCATGCACCGAACACCGGTACGAGCAGGCGGGAGTGGGTCGGCGGGGCGACGACGGGTGCGGGAGCGGTCACGGAAGCCATCGAGATACCTTCGGCATCGTCACCGGTGGCTTGAGGTTACGCAAGCGCCCATTTCGGGTTTTTCCCCTACCAAACGCGCTGCTGGGCGCACCGTTTTGCTGATAAAAACGATCAGAGCCAGTAGCGGACGACGGAGGCGAAGGTGTCGGGGTCGAGAGAGGCCCCTCCCACCAGGGCTCCGTCGATGTGGCGTTTCGCCATCATGGCCTTGATGTTGCCGGGGTTGACCGACCCCCCGTAGAGGACCCGCACCGACTCGTAGGCGGCCGACCCGGCCAGCTCACCCACCTGCGTCCGGATCGTCTCGCACATCTCCCCGGCGTCGTCGGGGGTGGCCGTCCGGCCGGTGCCGATGGCCCACACCGGCTCGTAGGCGATGGCCATCCCTCCGACGTCCTCGGGTCCGATCCCGGTGAGCGCCCCTCCCAGCTGGGCCACTACCACGTCGGTGGCCCCGCCGGCCTCCCGCTGCTCGAGCGTCTCCCCCACGCACAGGATCGGTGACATTCCGTGACGCTGGACCGCCCTCAGCTTGCGGTTGACCGTCTCGTCGGTCTCCCCGAAGTGCTGGCGGCGCTCGGAGTGGCCCACGATCACGTGGCCGACCGACAGCTTGGCCAGCATCGGGGCCGATACCGCCCCGGTGTAGGCACCCTCGTCCTCCCAGAACACGTCCTGTGCTCCCAGGCCGATCCGCATGCGATCGACCTCGATCACGGTCTGAGCGGAACGCAGGGAGGTGAACGGTGGCGCCACCACCACTTCCACCCGGTCGTAGTCGTCGAGGTCGAGCCGGTAGTGGAGTTTCTGGATCATCTGGATCGCCTCCAGATGGTTGGAGTTCATCTTCCAGTTTCCGCAGATCAGGTCTTTGCGTTCGCTCATCACACCCACCGTTCCAGAACCGCCACTCCGGGCAGTTCCCTTCCTTCCAGCAGTTCCAACCCCGCTCCCCCACCTGTCGACAGGTGGGTGACCGACTCGGTGAGGTCGAGGAGGCGCAGGGCCGCGGCCGAGTCGCCGCCGCCGACGGCGGTGAAGCCGTCGCTGGCCGCCAAGGCTGTGGCCACGGCCTCGGTTCCCGCCCGGAACCTCTCCCACTCGAACACACCCATCGGCCCGTTCCAGAAGACCGACCCGGCCTTACGCACCGCCTCCGAGAATCCTGCGGCCGTATCGGGGCCGATGTCGAGTCCGATCATGCCGTCTTGGATCTCGGTGGCCGCCACCACCCGTGAGGGAGAGTGGGCGGCAAACTCCTCCGCCACGACCACATCCACGGGAAGCTGGATGCGATCTCCGTCGGGTCCCTCGAGCAGCTTCCTGACCGCTTCCACCTGGTCGTCCTGGACGAGACTGTCGCCCACCGGGTGGCCGCGGGCGGCCAGCAACGTGAAGCACATTCCCCCGCCGATCAGCATGCGGTCCACCCTGGGCAGGAGGTTGTCGATGACCCCCAGCTTGTCCGACACCTTCGCCCCTCCCAGGACGACGACGTACGGTCGCCGCGGGTCGCCCAGCAGCTCCCCGAACGCCTCCAGCTCGGCCACCAGCAGCGGCCCCGCCGCGGTGCGAACCCGCTCGGCCACCCCCACCGTCGAGGAGTGGGCCCTGTGCACCGACCCGAAGGCGTCCTGGACGAAGACGTCGGCGAGCCGGGCGAGGCCGTCGGACAGGACCGGATCGTTGTCTGTTTCCCCCGGTTCGAAGCGGGTGTTCTCCAGGAGCAACACGTCACCGTTCGATGCCGTCGACACTGCCTCCTCCACGTCGGGTCCCACCACGGCCCCGACGTGGCGGACCTCGAATCCGCCCATCTCAGCGAGCCTCGCGCCGACGGGTTCCAGGGACAGAGCCGGATCGATCCCCCTCGGTCGTCCCAGATGACTGCACACCACGACCTTCGCCCCCTCGTCCCGCAAGCGCTCGATGGTGGGCAGCGCCATCCGGATACGGAAGTCGTCGGTCACCTCTCCTTCGTGGAGGGGGACGTTCAGGTCGGATCGGACGAGTACCCTGCGACCTTCGCGGTCGACGTCGTCGAGAGTGAGATACGAAGGCATACCCTCTCATTGTGGCAGCGGCGGCCGCGACCTCTCGTCGTCGCTCTTCTTCTGCCCCGAATCACAGACGGAACGGGTGAGGATCTCTCCGCCCATGCCGCCGGGCCCTCGTCGTCAGGGTGGGCGGCGTTCGACCACGTAGGTGTGGCCGTGGCGGCTGGTCCACACGTACATCCCCGGACGTGGCTGGACGAGCCTCCATCCGCCGTTGGTCTTGAGGTCGTGGTCTCGGCCGCAGCCGGGGCCGAGGTTGTGCACCTCGGTGGGTCCGCCCTTGGCGTAGTCGATGCTGTGGTCCATCTCACAGTTGGTGGCGGGGCGGCGGCATGAGGGGTGCATGCAGGTGGGTTCCCGTACCTCGATGTAGCGGCGCTGCACGGTGGTGGGGCGGCGGCGGGTGGTGCCGTCCCACAGCACCGCTCCGGTGTCGGGGTCGGTGACCGCCACCCGCCACTGCCCGTCCGGCTGACCTTCGACGGCCTGACGGGCGATGTCGGAGATGACCGGACCCCACCCGGGGATCTCCCCCGCCCGCTCGGCCAAATCGAGGAGGGTGGGGAGGTCGACGCGAATGTCGATGATCGCCCGTTCGTTCGAGGTTGGATCCCGACGGTCGAGGAGGTCCATGAAGATGTCGGCGCGGAGCTGGTCCATGGTGCGGGGATCGCCCTTGCGGCGTAGCTTCCGGGCGAGACGCTGGATGCGACCCATGATGGCCGACACTCGGTCGGGGGGCAGGCTGTAGCCGACGAGCTCGGCGGTCCCGTCCTGGTTGGGGAACGCCTCCACCCGTCGCTCGTCCACCGCCTTCTCATAGTCCCTGCGGGCAGCGTCGGGATCGGCTTCGAGGCAGAGCCGGCGCAGGCGGGCTCCGATCTGACCGGTCGTCAGCTCCGGTGCCTCGGGCAGAATGCGGTCGGCCACCTCTCGGGCGTAGTCGACATCGATATGGCCGGTCTCCAGAAAGAAGACCCGGGCGCGGGGCAGGTCGATCCTCCCCTCGGCCAGGGCCTCCCACACCCGGGGGAGGCGCTCGACCAGACCGTACGCCAAGGCGGCGAAGCTGTCGGCGGAGCGGGCCGTCCACCGCAGGGCCACCCGCAGCTCGTCCGGAAGGTAGCTGTCGGGTTCCTGCTGACGGCGGGGCGGTGAGCCCTCATGACTGGGTGGGCTGTATCCCAACTCGACCGTGTCCGCCATCATCTGCGCCTGGTCGTAGGCGACCTGCCGGGCCCGGGCCCGGATCACCCTCACCAGGTCGAACCCGTTCAGCTTGGCCCGGTCGATTTGATCCAAGAGCCCGGCCAGCTCGCAACCCGGAGACATGTCGTCGATACGGTCGGCGAGCCGGTGCTGCTCGGATAGCGAAGAGCCCACTTCCCTCATCTCCACTCTCATGGCCCCCATCGTAATCGAACATTTGTTCGATGACAAGTGATTCTAGGAGATTTTTTGACGCGTTCGGCGGTGTATGTCGTTCACGAGGCTGAAGGTCCCCGAGTCCTAGAGGGGCGGGTTGACGCGGGTGGTGAGCTCGGCCCAAACCGACATTCCCGCTTCCTTCTCCAGGAAGCCCTGGGGGTAGAGGGCGATACCGGGAGCCGACACCTCTGACAGCTCGGTCATCTCCACCTCCGACAGCTCCCAATCGAGGGCAGCCAGGTTGTCCTCGATCTGGGCCACGGTGCGGGCGCCCAACAGCACAGAGCTGACCCCGGGACGGCCTCGCAACCAGTTGAGGGCAACCTGACTCATCGCCACACCACGGGTCTCGGCGATGCGTTCCACCGCTTCGAGGACCCGCCAGGTCTGCTCGTTGTTGCGCAGGTCGAACGCCTCGATGCCCCGGTCGGGGTCTTCCCCCAGGCGAGTGTCCCCGGCGGGGCGATCGTCGCGGCGGTACTTGCCGGTCAGCCATCCGCCGCCGAGAGGCGACCAGGGAAGGAGTCCGATCCCCCGGTCGAGACACAGCGGCAGTATCTCCGCCTCTATCTCCCGTCCCAGCATGTTGTATTGGGGCTGGAGCGAGACCACCGGCGTCCACCCCCGATGCTCGGCCGTCAGCAACGCCCGCTCTAGTTGCCAGCCCAGGAAGTTGGAGACTCCCACCGCCCGCACCTTGCCGGCGGTCACGAAGCCGTCGAGTGTCTCCAGGGTCTCTTCGATCGGTGTGGCGGGGTCCCAGGCGTGGGTCTGGTAGAGGTCGATGACCTCTACGCCGAGACGTCGCAGGCTGGCGTCGAGGGCCCGTTCCAGATGGGCCCGACCCGCACCCTGGTCGGCGGGGTCGTCGCTCATTGGGAAGCGACCCTTGGTTGCCACCACCATCTCGTCGCGGACGCGACGTGAGGCGAGCCAGCGGCCGATGGTCTCCTCTGAGACCCCACGGGTGTAGACGTCGGCGGTGTCGATGAACCGGCCACCTCGATCGAAGTAGTGATCGAGAATGGCATGGGAGGTCTGCTCATCCGACTCGGCTCCGAAGGTCATCGTCCCCAGACCGAAGACGCTCACCTCGAAGGGGGCGTCTCCCAGCGGCCTCTGTTCCATCCCTTCTCCTTCCGATTTCAATCCGGGCCTAGGCGATGAGCGATTCCAGGACCCGGGCCAGAGCGAACGGGTCGTGCGCCGGCCACTCGGCGGTCGGATCGGCCACGTCAGCGCGGTGCACACCCCACGCTCCTATCAGGTGGTCGTCGAAGTCGACACGGGCGTGACCGTCGGGAACCTCCAGCGGTCCGTCGTGGACGACGAGCGTTCCCGGGCCGTCCACGCCTCCCCAGCGGGCGAGCGCCTCGACATGCCCGATTCCGTCGAGATCCCATGTCTCTCCGTCCTGAGTGACGAGGTTGCACACGAAGACCCGGCGAGCCGAAGAGGTCATCACCGCCGAAGCCACCCCCGGAACCAGGAGGGCGGCGACCACCGACGTGAACAGGGAACCGGGTCCGATGACTATCTGGTCGGCGCCGGCGATCGCCTCCAGGGCTCGAGGGTTCGGCTCGGCTCCGTCGGGCTCGAGCTCGATCGACTCGATCTTCCCGCGCATCTTCGAGATCTGGGCCTGTCCCCCGACGGTCTGTCCATCCACCGACGCCCGGAGACCGACCGGCGTGGTCGTGGCGGGAACCACCTCCCCGATCGCACCGAGCATCTGTCCCGCCGCCGACACGGCCGCGGCGAAGTCACCGAAGAGCTCAGTGAGCGCAGCCAGCATGAGGTTGCCGAGGGAGTGGTCGGTCACATCTCCCGCCGAGAAGCGATGGGCGAACAGCTCCGACACCAGGGACGGCTCGGGAGTGAGCGCCAGGAGACAACGTCGGATGTCCCCGGGAGCGGGAATGGGCATTCCCTGGATCAGGCGCCCCGACGAGCCCCCGTCGTCGGCGACCGACACAACGGCGGTCACCTGACCGGCGTAGAGCTGGACCGCTTCCAGGGCGGCGGCGAGACCGTGACCTCCGCCGATGGCGACCACGGCCGGACCGTCGGGCGAGAGCAGGAAGGGATCGAGAGCGGTGGCCGTCTCGGGGGTGGCGGTGGGGGTGCCGCCCAGGAGGCCACCTTGACCCAGAGTCACCGGTCGACGTCCCGGTGTCTCACGACCGCCGTGATTCCCCGGTCGGCCAGCCGGCGACCCAGCTCCTCGGCGATGGCGACCGAGCGGTGATGGCCGCCGGTGCAGCCGATCCCGATCGACACATAGGACTTCCCCTCCGCTTCGTAACGGGGTATGAGGAACGACACCAGCTCGTCCACCCGGTCGATGAACTCCGGTGCGGCGTCGCTGTTGAGCACGTAGTCGGACACCGGCTGGTCGATTCCCCTGAGGGGACGCAGCTCCGGAACCCAGTGCGGGTTCGGGAGGAAACGCACATCGAAGACGAGGTCGGCATCGCGGGGCGATCCGTGCTTGAACCCGAACGATCTCACCGAAACGCGCATGGGGCGCTGCATCGCCTCGCTGCTGAACTCGTTGATCACCCGATCGCGAAGCTGGTGGACGTTGAGGTCGGTCGTGTCGATGACGACGTCGGCAGCCTCGCGCAGCCCATCGAGCAGCCGCCGCTCGGCGGCGATGGCGTCCTGGATCGTCGCCAGCCCCAGGGGATGGGGACGGCGGTTCTCCTCATAACGACGGATGATGACGTTGTCCTCGGCGTCGAGGAAGAGGATGGCGGTGCGGATGCCTTCCCGGGCGAGCTCTTGGACGACCTGGCGGAGCTCCTCGACGGCGTCGCCTCCCCGGGCGTCGACCACCACCGACAAGCGCCGGGCCTCCTCGCCGATGGCGTGGAAGTCGACCACCTGGGTCAGTAGCGCGGGCGGCAGATTGTCGATGACGGTGTAGCCGTTGTCCTCGAGGATGTCGGCCGCCGAGGACTTCCCCGCACCGGACATTCCCGTCACGACGAGCACATGGGGACGCTCGGTCATATCGACATTCTCAACGGGCTCGGCCATCCCCCACAGCGTACCGGGGTGGCCCCCCATCCCGTTTTCGCGCATCAAATGCGCGCTATGGGCTTGTCGATTTTTCGTGTGGGGTGGTTCGGTGGTGGCAGG
>CAZTXD010000077.1:0-16691 GCA_964617995.1 uncultured Acidimicrobiaceae bacterium | reverse complement strand
GTTTTCGCGCATCGAATGCGCGCCATAGCGCGCATTCGATGCGCGAAAACGGGTCAGTCGATGACGTTGGCGGAGATCGCGCGCAACTTACGGAGATTGTGGAAGGCGTCCATGTATCGAATCGAGCCGGTCTTGGAGCGCATGATCACCGAGTGGGTGGCGGCGCCGCCCCCGTAGAAGTCCACGCCACGAAGGAACTCTCCTCCCGTCACCCCGGTGGCGGCGAAGAAGATGTTCTCGGAGTCGACGAGATCCGTGGTGGTGAGCACCTGGTCGAGGTCGAGTCCCTCGTCGCGGGCCATCGCTACCTCGGTGTCGTCTCGAGGCCACAGCCGGCACTGGATCTCTCCGTCCATGCACGCCAGGGCAGCCGCCGACAGAACCGCCTCGGGGGAACCCCCGATGCCCAACAGCACGTCGATGCCGGTCTCGGAGTTGGCGCAGGCTATCGACGCGGCAATGTCGCCGTCCCGTATCAGCCGGATACGCGCACCCGCCTCCCGGGTGTCGTCGATGTAGTGCTGGTTACGGGGACGATCGAGGATGATCACGGTCAGATCGGAAATGTCCTGGTGGGTGGCCTTGGCGACCTTGGACAGGTTGTCCTTGACCGGAGCCTCCAGATCCACCAGCCCTGCGGCCTGCGGGCCGACGGCGATCTTGTCCATGTACACCAGACTTCCCGGCCCGTACATGGATCCGTGACCCTCGGAGATGGCGATGACGGCGATCGCCCCCGGCATGCCCGCTGCCGTCAGCGTGGTGCCGTCGACCGGATCCACCGCAAGATCGACCTTCATACCGGTGCCGGTCCCGACCCGCTCGCCGTTGAAGAGCATGGGGGCGTTGTCCTTTTCCCCCTCCCCGATGACGACCACCCCGTCGAGCTCGAGCGTGGACAGATGGGCACGCATGCCGTCCACCGCCGCTTGATCGGCGGCTTCCTTGTCGCCTCGACCCTGCCATCTGGCTGCCCCCATGGCGGCGGTTTCCGTGACCCGCACCAGGTCGAGGCCCAGGTTGCGCTCTACCCTCTCGGCGATCATGCGCCCACCCGCAAGATCAGGGCGTCACCCTGGCCGCCTCCGCCGCAGAGGGCCGCGGCACCCACTCCACCGCCTCGGCGGCGCAGCTCGGATACCAGGGTGGTGACGATGCGTGCGCCGGAGGCACCGATGGGATGGCCCAGGGCGACGGCTCCCCCGTTGACGTTGACCCTCTCGGGGGAGACGTCGAGCAGCCGCGAAGCCCACAGTGACACCGCGGCGAAGGCTTCGTTGATCTCGACCAGGTCGAGGTCGGAAGTGTCGAGGCCGGCATGCTTCAACGCCAACCGGATCGCCTCGGCGGGTCGCTCGTGGAGGGTGGCATCCACGCCTCCTATCTGGCCGTAGGCGAGGATCTCGGCGAGAACCGGCAATCCGGCAGCTTCGGCAGTAGCCCGATCCGCAACCAACACGGCCGCCGCTCCGTCGGAGATCTGGGATGCATTCCCGGCGGTGATGGTGCCGTCGGATACGAAGGCCGGGCGCAGGCCGCCCAGACTCTCGGGGCTCGAGTCGGGGCGTACGCCCTCGTCCCGGTCCACCGACACCGGGTCGCCCTTGTGCTGAGGCACCTCCACCGCAGTGATCTCGTCTTGGAAGCGTCCACCGGCAGCGGCTTCGTGGGCTCGTCGATGCGACATTGCCGCCCACTCGTCCTGCTCGTCCCGGCTGATTCCGAGCTGGCGGTTCTTGAGGTCGGATGACTCCCCCATCGTGCAATGGTCAAAGGCGCAGAAGAGGCCGTCGTGCTGCATCACGTCGATGAGGCTGGCGTCGCCGATACGAGCGCCCCACCGCAGCTCACGCAGCACATGGGGGGCGTTGGACATCGACTCCATTCCCCCGGCCACCGCGATCCTGACGTCCCCGGCGCGAATCCCGCGGTCGGCCATCGCGATGGCCGCAATGCCCGATAGGCACACCTTGTTCACGGTCAGTGCCGGCACGGTCATTCCCAAGCCGCCGTTGACGGCGGCCTGACGGGCCGTGATCTGGCCTTCACCCGCCTGGAGGACATGGCCGAACACAACCTCGTCCACGGCGCCGGGGTCGACGCCGGAGCGGGCAACTGCGGCGGCGATGGCGGCCCCGCCCAGCTCCGTGGCTCGAAGCGGAGCCAGGGCTCCGCCATAGCGTCCGATCGGCGTGCGGGCGATGCCGGTTATGACAGTGCTCATGTGTCAAGAGTATCGGCCCGCCACTGTGGACGGGAAGGGACCGTCGGTTCGGCAGGGCGGGACCGCGTCCGTGCTTGACTGTCGCTCCATGAAGTTGCTGAACCTCGACCACGTGGCTGTGGCGGTGAACGATCTGGACCGGGCCATCGACGCCTACCGCTCCCGGTACGGCATCGAGCCGCTTCGCCGCGAGACCGTGGAGTCTCAAGGCGTCGAGGAGGCCATGATCCCGGTGGGAGGCTCGTTCATCCAGCTGCTCGAGCCGCTGGGACCCGAGACTCCTGTGGGCCGATTCCTCAGCTCCCACGGAGAGGGCCTCCACCATGTCGCCTACGCCGTCGCCGACATCGAATCCGCGCTGAGCCACCTGAAGGCGGAGGGAGCTCACCTCGTCGACGACGAGCCCCGTGTCGGAGGGGACGGGAGGCGTATCGCCTTCGTGCATCCCCGCGACCTGGCCGGTACGCTGATCGAGTTGGTGGAGCTGCGCGATGAGTGAAGGAATCCAGATCAGGGGCGGCGCCGGTCCCTTCGAGGCGGCAGCGGTGGCGGCCGTGGTCAGTCACGTCCTCGAAGCCGAGGAAGCCGCCCGGGTCCGCCGGCCCGGGTCGAGCAACCAGCTCCCCGCCTGGGTGCGGGCGCTACATCCCCGCCCGTCGGGTGATCCAGTCGGGATCGTGGTTCCCGATCATCGCGGCGACCCGCTGTGACGCCCCAGCATCTGCAGCTCCGGCGCTGAGAAGAGACGCAGTATCGCCCAGTAGACGGCCACCGTCGCCAGCCCCCCTCCGACGAGTGTCCCCACTGCGGTAGCGAGACCGGACGGATCCGACCCCATCGCCCACCGGACGACGCCCCATCCCGCGGCTCCGGCCGGGACGGCCGCCCCCACGGTTCGTCCCAGCGTCCGGGCGATCTGGCCGAACGGGGCCGAGCGGTGCCACCACCAGCCCATCGCCACCGAGTAGATCGCCATCACGACGACACTCACCCAGGCCACTCCCCGCGCTCCAGACACCGAGCCTGCATACAGGTACAACGGGATCGCCAGAGCCGTGATCGTGGTGCCCACCAGGACCGGCAGCCACATCCGTCGCTGGGCGTAGAAGGCGCGGGTGTAGACCTGATGGGCTGCCCACATCGGGATGGACAACCCGTAGATGGCCAAGAGACCGGCGATGAAGGTGGTGTCGGAAGCCTGGAACTCTCCCCGCTGGTATGCCAGTCGGACCACCGGCAGGGCGAGCCCGATGACACCGGCGGATCCGAGGCCGGCGATCAAGAGGCTCGAACGCAACGCCCGGGCCACGGTGTCTCTCATGGCGGCCAGATCGCCCTCGGCGAAGAGACGGGCGAGGAACGGATAGGAGGCCACCCCCGCCGCCTGGGCGATCACGCCCACCGGCACCATGTTGAGCTGCCTGGCGTAGCCGAGCGAGGCTATGGCCCCTTCTCCCCCGAGCTGGCCGAACAGCTTGTAGAACACCTCGTCGAGCGCCACCGCCGACTGGCCGATCATCAGCGGGAAGGCGAGGAGGAAGTATTCGTTCACGTCGGGATGCCTCCACGGCACACCGCCCACGAGTCGGGTTCCCAACCTGTGAGCGCCCCACCACTGGAGGGCGAAGTTGCCCACCACCGCCCCTGCCAGTGCACCCCACACGAACCCCGCCGGACTCGCCTCTCCGGTGATGGCCGAACCGGCACCTCCCAGGATGATCGCCAGGTTGTACACCACCGGGGCCAGCGCCGGGACCAGGAAGCGTCGATGCGCGTACTGGACGGCCATGAGAAGGGAGCCGAGCACGAAGAAGACCTGGGCCGGGAGCACGATCCGGACCAGCGCCACCAGCTCGGGAATTCGCCCGGAGGGGATGTCGGGGAAAACGCTCTCGGTCAAGGGGCGGGCGAGAACCAGCGCCGCTGCGGTGACGCCGACCATCAGGACCGCCACGACCCGCACCACGGACGTGAAGGATCGGTTGGTGGCGTCCTCGTCGCCGTCGGCCAGGTGGCGGCTGAGTATGGGGACGAACGTGATGGTCAGGTACCCGCCCGCCATGAGGAAGAACAGGTAGTCGGGGATGGTGAACGCCGCCCGGTAGAGGTCGGTCTCGATCCCGGCTCCGAGGATGCCCGCCAACACGACCTCGCGCAGAAAGCCCAGGATCCGGGAGGCGAGGATCCCCGCCGACACGACGAGCGCCGCCCGACCAAGGGTGCTGCTCACGTGGTCGCTCTCGCGCCGCGGAGACCCTCGAGGAACCGATCGGGCACCTCCAGGTCGCCGCTGCCCACCCCCACGGCGATGCCTTCCTTGTAGGTTCCGTGGAAGTCGGAGCCTCCGGAGGGGAGCAGTCCCAGGCGATCGGCCATCCGTCTCATGAGACGCCTCCGCGCGGGATCCACGGCCGAGTGGTCGGTCTCCACGCCGACCATGCCCATCTGCTTCAGCCGTTGGAGCATCGCCTCCAGGGGGTTGTCGTCCTCATAACCGAGAGTGTGGGGATGGGCGAGGATGGGAACGCCGCCGGACTCGACGGCGAGGCCGATCGCCTCCTCGGGGGCGAGGCGCCGGCGCCCCACATAGGCGGGAGCGCCGTTGCCCAGGTAGAGGTCGAAGGCAGTGGCGATGTCGGGCACATAGCCCCTTTCGACCATGACGCCGGCGATGTGGGGGCGCCCCACCGACCCCTCGCCTGCCCGGGCGATGACCTCCTCGGCGGGAACGTCGAGGCCGAGTTGGGAGAGACGTTCCAGAATCGTGTGGTTTCGGTCGTCACGACCCAGGCGGAGATCGGCCAGACGATCCTGAAGTGGTCCCGGCTCGTCTTCCACCCACAGCACGATCATGTGCATACCTCCGAGACCGTCGGACTCCTCGACGAGCTCCGACCAGTCGAGGGACAGCTCGACTCCCGGGACCAGTTCGATGCCGTGGCGGACGGCCGCCCGTCTCGCCTCGTCGATGCCTCCCAGCACATCGTGGTCGGTCAGGGCGATCGCCGAGAGCCCGGTCTCGGCGGCCAGGCGCACGACCTCAGCGGGAGTCTCGGATCCATCCGAGACCACAGAGTGCGAGTGCAGATCGACGGCCATATCCCGTCAGGTTACGAGGGACCGACGACACCAACACGACCATGAGTGGTTCCCGTGCGGAGCCTCTGGTCCTCCTCGGCGCGTCGACGTACCCCGGTTGCGTCTCCTCAGCCGACCTCGATCTCGACGCTCTCTATATACACGGTCTCCAGGGGGAGGCTCCGTTCTCTGGCCCCGGGGCGGGTGGCTGTGGGCACGGCGGCGATCAGATCGAGGACGTCGTCGCCCTCGACGACCTGTCCGAGCACGTTGAACAGAGGGTTGAGTACCGAGGCGTTGTCGCCCAGCACGACGAAGAACTGGCTTCCGGTGGTGTTGCGACCGGAGTTGGCCATGGCTACCACCCCGCGCTCATACTCGAAGTCGTCCCCGGGATGCTCGTCGACGATCCGGTAGCCGGGCCCGCCGGTGCCGACGGCGTCGGGATCGCCCCCCTGAGCCACGAAGTCGGGGACGATGCGGTGGATGACGGTGCCATCGTAGAAGCCCTGACGGGCCAGAAAGACGAAGGAATCGACCGTTTCGGGGGAGAGCGCCGGATCGAGCGCGATCACCAGGTCCCCACAGGAGGTGGCGATGGTCGCCGTCACCTCCGCGTCGGAGGTCACGTCGGGTTGCGGCTCGAACCCGTCGAAGCTCGTCACCGTCTCGGCGGGGGGCTGGGAAGCCCCGCAGGCGGTCTCCTGCTGGCGGTATCCCTCATAGCTCCCCGGGAGGCTCTGGGAGTCCCGGCCGAAGAAGGCGATGACGATGAAGGTGAGAACAACCGCGCCCCCCATGCCCAACGCGAAACCGAGCCGTCGGAAGATCTCCCGCCTGCTCTGGACCTTCCGCTCCAACTGGCGGCGGGCGGCCCGGTTCTCCTTCTGGCGTCGACGTCGGTCGGTCATGAGGCGCGGGATGCTAGTGGTCCGCCCGTCGATTGATGTCTGCTCCGCGATCGACGGGCCTCGCCGGTGCGCTCGACCTCCACCACCCGCGGGTGGCGGCCCGTCGTGCCTGGGACTCGCCTCCCCGCCCGCCTAACGTTCACATGTCATGAGTGTCGTCGTCCAGAAGTACGGCGGGACGTCGGTGGCCGATCCCGAGCGGATCCGCCATGTGGCCGACCGCATCGTCGCCACCCGCCGCGCCGGCAAGGAGGTGGTGGTGGTGGTTTCGGCCATGGGCACGACGACCGACGACCTCATCGGGCTCGCCCGGGCCGTCAACCCCGAGCCTCCCGGCCGGGAGATGGACATGCTCCTCACGGCGGGAGAGCGCATCTCGATGGCGCTGATGGCCATGGCGATCGAGGCCCGAGGAGTTGAGGCCGTCAGCTTCACCGGGTCTCAGGCCGGCATCCTCACCGACGCCTCCCACGGAGCGGCCCGCATCCAGTCCATCCGCGGCACCCGGGTGAGCGACTCGCTGTCGGAGGGGAAAGTCGTGATCGTGGCAGGGTTCCAGGGCGTGGATCCCGAGGCGAAGGAGGTGACCACCCTGGGGCGAGGAGGCAGTGACGCCACGGCCGTTGCCCTGGCGGCGGCACTGGGCGGCGAGGTGTGCGAGGTCTACACCGACGTCGACGGCATCTACACCGCCGATCCGCGCCTCGTGTCCCAGGCTCGCAAGCTCGACGAGATCGGTTTCGACGAGATGCTGGAGCTGGCGGCATCCGGGGCGGGCGTGCTCATGTCCCGGGCGGTCGAGTTCGGGCGGCGGTTCAACATCCCCATCCACGTTCGTTCGTCTTTCAACGACGGCCCCGGCACATGGGTAAAGGAGAAAACCATGGAACAGGCAATCATCTCCGGCGTCGCCCACGACCGCTCCGAGGCGAAGGTCACGATCCGTCATGTCCCCGACCGTCCCGGGGTAGCGGCGGCGCTGTTCGCGCCGCTGGCGGAGGCAGACGTCAACGTGGACATGATCGTCCAGAACGTCTCCCACGACGGCTTCACCGACATCTCGTTCACGGTGCCCCGCCAGACAGCCGACTCGGCCCGAGCGATCGCAGAGAAGGTCTCCGCGGAGCTGCAGGCGGGAGCCGTCGATGTCGACATGGGCATCGCCAAGGTCTCGCTGGTCGGTGCGGGCATGAAGTCGCATCCGGGTGTGGCGGCGGCCTTCTTCAGCGCACTCGCCGCGGCGTCGATCAACGTCGAGATGATCTCCACCTCGACGATCCGTATCTCCTGTGTGGTGCGGGCCGATCAGGTCGAAGAGGCGGTGAAGGTCCTCCACGACGCCTTCCATCTCGAGGCGACGCCGGCATGAGCAACGTCGCAGTCGTGGGAGCAACGGGGGTGGTGGGAACGACGATGCTGTCCATCCTGGAAGAACGGGGCTTCCCCATAGACGAGTTGCGGCTCATGGCTTCGAGCCGCTCGGCGGGTAGCAATGTCGATACGCCCTGGGGGAAAGTCGAGGTAGAGGATCTGGATTCGGCCGACCCGGAGGGCATCGATATCGCGCTCTTCTCCGCCGGGGCCGACCGGTCCCGCGCCCACGCTCCCCGCTTCGCCGCCTCCGGAGCGGTGGTCATCGACAACTCCTCGGCTTTCAGATCGGAGCCCGACGTTCCCCTCGTCGTCGCCGGGGTCAACGACCACCACCTCGCCCTCCACGAGGGGATCATCGCCAACCCCAATTGCACCACGATGGCGCTGATGGTGGCGGCGGGACCACTCCACCGCGCTGCCGGGCTCCGCTCCATGGTCGCCACCTCCTACCAGGCGGTGTCGGGATCGGGAGGCAAAGCGATAGACGAGCTCCTGCGTCAGACCCGGGCTCTATTGGAGGATCCGGAGGCGTTGCGAACCGGAGGATGGGCCGACCCCGGCTCGGAGGTCTACGTGCGCCCGATCGCCTTCAACGCCCTCCCGTACGCCGGGCAGGAGACCGAGCAGGGATACACCGATGAGGAGTGGAAGCTGGTCAACGAGAGCCGCAAGATCCTCGATGCCCCTCATCTGAGCGTCGAGCCGACCTGTGTCCGGGTGCCGGCGGTGGCCGGGCACGGAATCGCCGCCAGCCTCAGATTCGACCGGCCGATGAGCAGGGAAGAGGCGATGGGAATCCTGGTGGATGCTCCCGGCGGGGAGCTGTGGTCCGACACGGTTCCCACCTCGCTCGACGCGGCCGGTCGGGACACGGTACTCATCGGGCGCGTCCGTCAGACCCTGGGTGACGACGGTGGGCTCAACCTGTGGGTCGTGGGAGACAACCTGCGCAAAGGCGCCGCTCTCAACACGATCGAGATCGCCGAACGCTTAGCGGGTTGAGGTGCCTCGAAGCGGTGGTTGAGTCACCGGAGCGGTGAGCCGATAGGCCTCGATGCGACGAAGTCGGATTCCCCCGATGTGGCTGCGAGGCGCAGCGGTGCTGACACCGATCGGCATGCTCGCCTACTTCTTCTCGCTCACGACGGTGGTGGAGCCCTTGGCGATCCACACCCACCTCCTGGTGGCGATGCTCGGAGCGTTCCTGCCGGTCGCCGCCCTGGCGTCGGTGGTGACGTTGCTGGTTGTTGGCTGGGCCCAGCAGTCGGCGCTGGTCGCCGCCATGGGTGTGGCTGTGCTCATCCTCGTTCTGTGGAGGCTGACGACGGCGGTGGATCGGGTGATTACGGTGATGCTGCTCGGACCCACCCTCGCATACGTGGGCGGCGGCTTGGCCACACCATGGTGGGCCTGGCTGGTAGGAGCGGTGGGGCTGGTGTTGGTGATGTCCCGTCGACCTCTCCTGCAGGCGGTGGATCGTGCCAGGCACCCGGGCATGGTGGACCGTCAGCCGTCCCGGTCTCTCACCCCGGACACATCCGATGACCTGGCGCGAGCGGGATGGCCCCTCGTAGTGGCCGTGGACGATCACTACCTGCACTCGAGCCCATTGCCGGGGACCTACGCCGTCGCGACCAAGGCCATCGTGTTCCTGACCACCCGGTTCGGACAACGCTCCCTCGTCACGACCAACGGAGCTCCCATCGACCTCCCGTGGGAGCTGGTCCAGCGGGTACCGTCCCGTCCGGCGGTCGACGTCCTCCTCGCCACCCACGAACGAGGTCTCGGTTTGGTGGAGCCCCGAGCGGGCTCTCCCCAGCTCGGCGATGGCGATCTGGTCGACGTCTACCGGGAGGACCTGCTGCGAGAGGCGGAGGTCATCGAGTCGTCGAGCTGGCGGCTGACCGTCCGCCTGCTGGGTTCTCTGATGCGGCGGCAGGACCTCCCCCTGAAAGCCGACGACGACCGCATCGCCCGGTGGTTGGAGGCGGAGGTCGGGTCGGCGTGATCTATCACTGGTGCTCGCGAGCCGACTGGGAATCCACCCGACACGAGTACCGGTCATCCACCTTCGAAGACGACGGGTTCATCCACTTCTCGTTCCGGCACCAGGTGGAACGGACGGCTACCGCCCTCGAGGCCGGTCGGCGAGACCTGGTGCTGCTGTGTGTCGACGAAGCGGGGCTTCCCGTGAAGGTCGAGGACTGCTGCGGCTCCGGTGAGGGGTTTCCCCATGTCTACGGGCCCATCCCGATAGCATCGGTGGTGGCGGTGCTGCCGTTTCCTCCTCTGGCCGACGGGAAGTTCCGGTTTCCGGAAGGCACTCCGGGGTGACCGCCGCGACGGAGAACCCCACGTCCGGGCGGCGCCGGCGGCCACCACCAGCCTCGGCATCGTTTGATCAACAGCTAAGGATTTCTGCCGCAGATGCCGATGCGGTGGGCATGCGGCCCGGCGCCAGCCCTCCGGTAGCGACCCCAACCACCCGATGGAAGGGTCTGCTGCTCGATGCCATCGCCGCTCCGATGGAGGCGCGAAAATGGGTGACGGCCGCCGTCGTCGTCGTGATGCTGATCGGCTTCGCCGCCGTCACCTATGTCGCCGGCGGAACGTCGCTGGTACCCCCTCATTGGTTCTACCTCCCCATCGCCATCGCCGGTGCCCGCTTCGGAGCTAGTGCCGCCGTCGTCACTGCCCTAGCGGCGGGGATCATCGTGGGCCCGGTCATGCCGGCCGACGTCCAGAACGAAATCCCCCAGCAGACGAGTGACTGGCTGATCAGGACGGGCTTCTTCCTGACGATCGGCACGATCATCCCGGTGCTGCTCCGACGGACCGCCCACGGAGTCATCGAAGAGCGCGACCACCGGGAGCTGGCCCACAGGCTCGATCACGCCATGCGCCACAGTCAGCTCCGGCTCCACTTCCAGCCCATCGTCTCGGCGACCAACGGCGAGGTGACGGGCGCCGAGGCGTTGCTTCGATGGGAGACACCCGACGAAGGACTGGTGTCCGCCGAGCGAATCATCCCGGCGGCCGAGACGACCGGCAGGATCGTGCCGATCGGGTCCTGGGTCATCGACGAGGCATGCGCCAGCCTCAACACCTGGGCGAGCGTCTTGGGTGAGACGAGGTTCGTGATGGCGGTCAACGTGGCCGCGCCCCAGCTCTACCACGAAGGGTTGGTGGGCATGGTCCTGGATGCGCTGAGCCGACATTCCATCGATCCGTCCCTCCTGTGCCTGGAGGTGACCGAGTCGAGTGTCATCGAGGACATCGAGGGAGCGATCCGGGTGCTGACCGAGCTGCGGGAGGCGGGGGTGACGATCGCCATAGACGACTTCGGCACCGGTCTGTCGTCTCTCTCCTACCTGCGCTACCTGCCGTTCGACACGATCAAGATCGACGGTCACTTCCTCCAGGATCTCGGCGACGACAGTGACGCCCAGGCGCTTGTCCGCAACGTGGCTCGCCTCGCTCAGGACCTCGACAAGGCGACGGTGGCGGAGCATGTCGAGACCGGACTGCAGTGGCAGAGGGTGGCCGACAGCGGCTGCACGCACGGTCAGGGGCATTTCTTCTCCCCGCCTCTCCCGCCCGTGGCTTTCGGGGCGTTGCTGGCCTCCCGCCAGGTGTGGCCCGCTCCCGGCTGAGACCGCCATTCCGGCGACGGGCTGTTCGCTCGGGGTGGTATCGATGAGGTGCGGGAGGGTGCTCAGGTCTCGTCACCGGATGGCGCCGGCCTGCCGGGCACCTGCTCAGGTTTGGGCCGGGTCCAGAGTCGAGGCCGAGGCCCAGAGTCCGTATCCGAGCCCGGCCAGTCCGAGCCCGAGCACCAGAATGGCGACCCGGGAGATCGAGCCGGGCAGAGCGAACTGCACGCCCGCCCCCAGCGCACCGACGCTGGCGGCCACGATGGCCCATCGTGGGAGGAGTCGGGTGCGGGCCATCGCTATCCCGAAGAGAACGAAGCCCAATCCGACGGAGACGCCCGAGACGACGACGGCAACCCGGTAGGGGGCCCAGGAGCCGGCTGCGGGAAACGTGCCCATCAGCGCTGGTGTCTCCACCGCCAGGATCGGGACGATGACCGCTTCGTAGTAATAGGCGCCCGACAGGGCTACCAGACCAACGATCGCCAGAGCGGCACCGCCCAAACCGAGTCGGCCGAACTCGGTCTTCTGTCGGAGGTAGAGGCCCGACAGCCCGATCACGCCGGTCATCGCCCCGACCCAGAGAAGAAGATGCGAGACCTGCCAGGCGGCGCTGGTCATACCGGCGGGTTCCACGGCGGGATGGGTGAGAAAGCCGGGCACTGTGGAGGCGGCGCTGAGGATCATTGCGGTCGCCGCCAGGCGGTAGAGCGATTGGCTTCTCATGATTCGGCTCCATCTCCGGTGTCGTCTTCGAGGATCTGCTTGAGCCGGGCGAGGTCGGCGCGGTAGTTGCGTCGGACCGTGCGGGCGATGAACGGCGCCGTCAGCTTCCCGAAGACGCCACCGGGGAGACGCTCGGGCTCGAACACGACGGTTGCTCGTGTTCCGCCGGGAACGGGATCGGCGTAGCAGGCGGTGAACATGTCCATCGACTTCGAGGTCATGCGGTGTCCCACTCGTCTTCCCGGCTCGTATTCGGTGACCTCGTCCCGGTACTCGGTCAAGCGGGGAGTGTGCATGACGATGCGTCCCCGCCTCCCCACGCCGGTGGGTCCCTCCCCGTCGAGCCACTCGGAGGAGACGACGGTTTCCATCCACCGGCTGTCGTTGCGTCGATCGATGAAGAAGGCGAAGACGTCTTCGGGTGGGCGATTGATGACGAGGCTCTCTTCGATCCGCATGAGGCCGAACATAAGAGCCGCCTCGAGTGCGGGGAATGGGGAGTTCTCCCTAACCCACCAGTCCGTGCTCCATCGCGAAGAGTGTGGCCGCCGCTCTGGTCGAGACTCCGATCTTCCGGTAGGCGCTCTGGATGTGATGATCGGCCGTCTTGGCGGATATGTCGAGGGCCCGGGCCACCTGCTTGGTCTGGAGGCCGCGCGCCACCAGGCCGATCACCTCGGCTTCGCGTTCGGTGAGGCCTCCCGGACGATGTACCGGCGGCGAAGGGAGGCCAGCCACATCGAGGATCGCTGCCACCACCTGGGGGTCATGGAGTCCCTGGTCGGCCTCGTCGCTCAGGATCTTCCCCGCTTCCTCGGCCGGAAAAGGGGGACGGTGAGCCCGCGGCTCGATCATGGCGCTGAAGGAATCGACGGCAGCGATCAGCCGCGCTGCCGGCGAGAGCGACGAAGCCCTCAACCGACGATGATATCCGCTTCCGTCCAGACGCTCATGATGGCTGCAAGCGACCGCGGCTACCGCGGCGAGCGGCTGCGACCGATCCAGGATTCGCTCCGTCTGGTAGGCGTGAAGTCTGACCTGCTCCCAGTCGTCGACGGTCAACGGGTCTTCCTTCTGCCAGATGGCGGGATGGATCGCCACCCTACCCAGGTCGTGCACAAGCGCCGCCCGTCGGATTTCGGCGACCTCTCCGGGAGGGAATCCGTAGGCCCGCGCCGCCCGGGCCGCGAGGTCGGCTACGCCGGCCGAGTGGCCCGACAGGTATGGGGAAGCGAGATCCGAGAAGTTCCCCATGGCACCGAGGGCTCGGTCTATCTCGGGGCCGGACAGCTCGAGCCACGGCTTGGGCTCGGCGGCGAGGACGGTTTCCCAGGCGGGCTGATCGGGAGCCGACAGCATCTCGCCGTAGGCCCCCGCGAACGTGTGCGCGATCTCAGGGTCGAAAGCCTTTCCCGCCCTCGACCTGATCACCTCTGCCACCTCGTCGGGGTTGTGGATCAGGCGCTGATATGCGGCATCCCGGGCGACGTGTGTGATGCGGAGCGGGAGGGGTATATCGTCGCCCTCCGCCCGTTCGAGGATGCCCTTCCCGTCCCACCGTTCGGTCAGCCGACTGAAGAGACCGCTGATCGAGGCAGGAAGGCCGAGACGCTCGGCCAGCATCTCCGCCACCTCACACAACGCGGCGTAATGCGGCCTTCGGTAACGGGCCGCCGCCGGCAATCGGCGAGCCCGTTCGTACAGCCGGCGGCTGAAGGTGGCTCCCGGCGGGGTGACCGCCTTTGCGGCTCCGGCCAGCCCCGATCGGGGCGACCCGAACTCGACGGGAGCCATGTTGACGGTCAAGCCCCCCACGAAGATCCGAGCCGACACCTCGGCGTCGGTGGTGCAACCGCTGTACATGAGCAGGCTGGTGTAGAAGGTGCGGGAGGCGGTCTCGGGGTCGACCTCGAGCAGGCCCGCGAGTCGCATCGCCATCGACGTCGCCTCGAGCCCGTGCTCGAAAGGGAAACCCATCCCCAGATCGGTCGCCAGACACAGGGCGGCGGCCACCTCCGCCGTCCGAACCCGATCCACCTCGACCTCGGCCTGATCTGCCACGACCGCCGAGCTTACGGGGTCATGGAATGGCTTCAGGCGTGGCGTCCCCGCCACGGGTTCACGGAGTCACCAACCCACGCCCCGGCGTGAGCCCGAGGAGGTACGTACTCCAAGGCCTACGAGTTTCCAGAGAGCGCCCATCCCGAGATCGGCCAAGCGCTGGGAAATGCACATGGCGTTTTCCCCATGGTCACGGGTCCACAGAGTTCCAGCCACGCCCACACCCGGGCCCGGATCGGCGGCGGGCCCCCGCGAGCAGATGAATGCGGTGGTAGATTCGGACCGCGGGCCTCACGAGACGAGACCCTTCGCTCACTCACTTTGGCAACAGAGGAGGACGCTCATGATCCCTCGCAGGTACCCACGTACATTGACGAGGAGACAGTTTCTCTATCTATCGGGGGCCAGCATGCTTGCCGCGGCCTGCGGCAACGGTGGTATCGCCACCACCACCACACTGGCCCGGCCCACCACCACCACGGCGGCGGGTGTGGCCGGCGAGCCGCAGACGAGCTTCGTCGAGCCGACCCAATCGCTCAGCGGCGAGCTCAACATCTTG
The DNA here is from genome assembly GCA_964617995.1 of uncultured Acidimicrobiaceae bacterium. Classification (GTDB taxonomy): domain Bacteria; phylum Actinomycetota; class Acidimicrobiia; order Spongiisociales; family ZC4RG35; genus CAZTXD01. Next base: position 2,105 of record CAZTXD010000077.1, on the reverse strand, counting down.
CTGTGGAGTCATTTCGTGCCGGCCCACGACACCTGGTTCGATCCCTTTGTCAAGGAGTGGGGTGAGCAGGTCGGGGTCGAGGTCAACGTCGACCACATCGCAGTGGCCGACGTCCCTGCCGCAATCGCCTCCGAGATCCAGTCAGGTCGGCCCGAGCACGACCTGATGCAATACATCGCGGTGCTGAGCCAACACGAGCCGTCGGTGGTCGACATGGCCGACGTGGTCGCCGAGGCGGAGAACCGGTATGGCACGATGCTCGATCTGACCCGGAATTCGTCGTTCAACCCGAACACCGGCAAGTACTACGCGTACGCACCGGCCTGGGTCCCCGATCCCGGCGACTATCGGCAGTCGCTCTGGGAGCCGGTCGGCTTCCCCGAAGGTCCCCGCACCTGGGACGACCTGCTCCAGGGTGGTACCGAGATCTTCGCCAACGAGGGTGTCCAACTCGGGATCGGAATGTCTCAGGAGATCGACTCCAACATGGCACTACGCGCCCTGCTCTGGTCGTTCGGCGCGTCGATCCAGGACGCAGACGAAGCTGTGGTGCTCAACTCGGACGCCACCATCGCCTCCGTCGAGTACATGAACCAGCTGTTCGCCGACGCGATGACCCCTGAGGTGTTCGCCTGGAACGCGGCTTCGAACAACCAGGGGCTCAACGCCGGCGAGCTGAGCTACATCCTCAACTCGATATCGGCGTACCGGACCGCCCAGGACGAGGGTCTGGATGTCGCGGACGACATCTTCTTCAGCGCGGCACTGGAGGGACCGGAGACGGCGATAGTGGCATCCCACGTCATGTACAACTGGATCGTCCCGGACAGTCCCGACGTGAACGTGGCCGCGGCCCAGGAGTTCCTGCTCCACTACACCGAGAATCTGGCGCCGGTGACGTGGCACTCCAAGTTGTACGACTTCCCGGCTTTCCCCGAGCGGGTGCCCGAACTGAACGGCTGGCTAGACGACGACCCCTTTGGGTCGCAGCCGGCCGACAAGCTGGCGGTCCTGAAGGACGCCACGGACTGGGCCACCAACATCGGTCACCCGGGTCCGGCAAACCCCGCGGTTGGCCAGATATTCGGCGAGTCCATCATTCCGGTGATGTTCGCCGAAGCCGCCCAAGGGAACAAGACCCCGGCGGAGACGGTGGCCGACGCCGAGGCCCAGATCAACGCCATCTTCGACGATTGGCGGGAGCGGGGTCTGGTAGGAAGCTGACGACACCTCGGTCCACCTGGGACGGTCGATCCGCCCCGTCCCGGGTCGCCCGGGGCGGTCGTAGGATCCGGTAGATGGCCACGAAGACCGCGAGTGGGATAGGGTCACCTATATGGCGATCGTAGAGGTACGGGGCCTGCGCAAGGTGTTCGACGACGTCGTCGCCGTCGACGGCGTGGACATCCGCTCCGAGGAGGGAGAGTTCCTGGTCCTCCTGGGGCCGTCGGGATGTGGCAAGACCACTCTGCTGCGAATGATCGCAGGTCTCGAAGCGCCCAGCGAGGGGCAGATCCTACTCGGCGGCGAAGAGGTGAACGGGCTCCCGCCCCGGGCCCGGAGAGTGGCGATGGTGTTTCAGTCCTATGCCCTCTACCCCCACATGACCGTGGCCAACAACATCGCCTTCCCGCTCAAGGCTCAGGGAAGCGAGCCCGGCGACAGGATGGACAAGGTCAAGTGGGCGGCCGGACTCTTCGGAATCGACCACCTGCTCGAACGGCGACCGCGACACCTCTCCGGAGGCGAGCGCCAGAGGGTGGCCCTGGCACGCGCTCTGGTGCGGGAGCCCAGCGTCTTCTTGCTGGACGAGCCGTTGTCCAACCTCGACGCCAAGTTACGCGCAGCCGCCCGTGACGACTTGATGGAGTTCCAGCGTCGAATCGGAATCACCACGATCTACGTGACCCACGACCAGGTGGAGGCGATGGGTATGGGCGACCGCATCGCGGTCATGGACCATGGCAGAGTACGTCAACTGGGGACACCCGAGGACGTGTACCACAACCCCGCAGACACGTTTGTGGCTCGCTTCCTCGGATCTCCCCCCATGAACCTGCTCGAAGACGAGGACTTCACCTTCGGCTTTCGCCCGGAACACTTCC